>DASUGM010000029.1:0-2797 GCA_036274055.1 Vicinamibacterales bacterium
CGTCGCGACGACGACGATCAGCCCGACCGCGGCGGCGATCGTCGCGCCATCGGTCGGCGCGAGGCCGAAGAGAAACGTCGTCACCAGCGAGCCGAGCCAGACGGTAGCGCCAAGACCGGCGACGACGCCGACGGCGACGAGCGCCAGCGACTCGTTCAGGACCATGCGAATCACGTCGAGGCGCCGGGCGCCGAGCGCCATGCGGATGCCGATTTCCTGGCTGCGCCGCGAGACGTTGTACGACATCAACCCGAACAATCCGATCGCCGCGAGCAGCAGCGCCAGGCCGCCGAAGAACGTCAGCGCGTTCGCGAACAGCCGGTCTTGAGCGAAGCGGCGCTCGACCTGCTCCGCCTGCGTCGCGACGTTGGTGATCGGCAGGTTCGAGTCCAGACGACGGACGGCAGCGCGGACCGGTTCGATGAGCTGCGCCGGGTCGCCGGCGGTGCGGATGACCGCGATCATCCGCCGCATGCCGCTCTGGGCGGCGACCTGATACAGCGTCGGCGGCGCGTCCTCGCGCACGCTGGCATAGCGGACGTCGCGGACGACGCCGACCACCTCGTACTCGCTGTCGGTCTCCGGCGAAAAGCCAAGCCGCTTGCCAATCGCGTTCTCCTCGGGAAAGTACTTCTTCGCCGTGGTCTCGCTGATGACCACGACCTTCGGGGAGTTCCTGGTGTCGCGGTTGTCGAAGCCGCGACCGAGCACGATCGGCATCTCCATGGTGCCGAAGAACTCGGGCGTCACCGACATCATGTAGACGTTGTTCTCCTTCGGCTTCCCTTGAATGTTGATCGAGCTGCTGCTGCGACTGCCGGAGAGAAACGCGACGCGCGTCAGTGCCGCCGCGCGCACGCCCGGCAGCGCGGCGAGCGTCTGCTGCAGCTCGCCGTAGAACGTCAGCGCGCGATCGGCGTCGTAGCCGTTGAGCGTCGGATCGACCGCGAACATCAGCAGATTGTTCGGATTGAATCCGGGGTCGACGTGCCGCAAGTTCTGCAGCGTCCGCACGAACAGCCCGGCGCCGACAACCAGCACGAGTGACAGCGCGACCTGGACGACGAGCAGGGCGCGGCTCAGCCAGCCGCGGCCGCCGGCGACGCTGCGGCTCTCGGACTTCATCACCGCGGCGAGATCGACGCGGGTCGCGCGAAACGCCGGCAGCAACCCGAACAGCACGCCGGTCACCAGGCTCAACCCGAACACGAAGGCGAAGACGCGCCAGTCGAGCGGCGCCGAGGCGCCAAACGGCAGCAACCCGCGCAGCCAGTAGGCGACGATCAGCCCCAGTCCGCCGCCGAGCGCCGCCAGGAGCACGCTCTCGGTGAGCAGCTGCCGGATTAGCCGCGATCGTGACGCGCCCATCGACAACCGCACGGAGATCTCCTTGCGCCGCGACGTCGCGCGCGAGAGCAGGAGATTGGCCACGTTGGCGCAGACGATCAGCAGCACCGCGACGACGACGCCGGCGAGCAGGTTCATCGATCGCTGTCCGGTGGTGTCGAAGTCGTAGATGCCGTGGCTGCCGGAGGAAACCGCCAGCTCGGGCACGCGCGACGTCTCTCGCGGCTTGTTGCCCGACAACTTGCGCTGCTCGTCGGTCAGCGCCGACATGTAGTTGCTCATGCCGTCGCGCGCCGCCTGCTGGAACACGCCGTCGAGGTTGCCCTTGACGCTCTCGATCGTCGAGGCCGGCTTGAGACGCCCGAACATCTGCAGCCAGTACGAGGTGCCCTGGCTCATCCGTTTCTGCTCGGGGAACAACTGCGGGTCCTTGTTCACGGCCAGGGTCATGTCCGGGCCAAGGTCGGCTGAGTTCTGGATGCCGCCAAACCCTTCGGGCGTCACGCCAATCACCGTGAGCGGCAGGTTGTTGACGGCCACGGTCTTGCCGACGACACCGGGATCCGACGCAAACCGCTTGCGCCAGAACGCGTGGCTGATCACCCCGACCAGCGGCGCCCCCGGCTGATCGTCGTCCTCGGTCAGCAACCGGCCAAGCTGTGGCGCCACGCGCAGCACCGAAAAGTAGTTGCCGCTGACGGTGGCGACATTCGCCAGATCCGCTTCGCCGTTGATGACGACGTTGAAGCGGTTGTTGGGGTTGACCACGGCAATATCGGTCAGCGTCTTGTTCGCCTTGCGCAATTCGAGATAGCCCGGATAGGAAAACGTCGCGGTGACGCGCTTGCCGTTGTACGGCGCGTTCGACCCGTACTCGCTGGTGCTCCGCACCATGTCGTTCTCGCCGGCCCACTTCAGCCGGACCAGCGACCCGGGATCGGGCACCGGCACGGTCTGCAGCAACACGCCGTTGGCGGCGGTGAACAGCGCCGTGTTCGCGCCAATCCCGAGCGCGAGCGACAACAGGACGACGACCGTCCAGCCCTTGGACTGGCGGAGCATGCGAGCGGCGTGCAGCAGATCTCTGAGCATAGGAGTGCCGTGTACTAAGACGGTCGTAACCGGGTCGAGGATAACAACACGCGTCTTAAAAGCGCTCGGTCTTGGGTCTTGCGTCTTGGGTCTTGGGCCCGTGCCAGCCAGTGCCTAGCGCCTAGGGCCTAGGGCCTAGCGCCTGGGGCCTACTCCCCTCTGCGCTGAGGCCGATAGCGCTGATATGTCGAACGAACGCTCGGCCGGGCGAGCGCCGCATCTCTGGCGCGTGCGCCGCGGCGGTCTCCGGTCGTTGTTGAAGTCGCGCGGCTGGGGCATCCGCGCCGAGTATGCCGAGAAAGTCATCGCCGGCCGGCGGGTCACGCTGCGCGCGGTGGCCGAGCAGCCGGATTCGGTG
>DASUGM010000030.1:0-9639 GCA_036274055.1 Vicinamibacterales bacterium
CTTTATGCACGGCGTGCATAAAGGCCACCCGACCTCCTTTTGTACCCTCGTTCGTCCCAGCCGCCCGTACTGATCCAGACTGTTTACAAGCCATTCACGGGAGGCATCACCTCATGAACGTCCGCTCGCTTTTCACTGCTGCATTCGCGGCGGGCGCGGTGGCGCTCGCCGGCGCGCAGCAGCCGCCGCTCAAGTCCGGCCTCGATCCCGCCAGCTTCGATAAGTCGGTTCGCCCGCAGGACGATCTGTTTCGCTACGTCAATGGCGCCTGGCTCGCCAAGACGCCGATCCCGGCGGACCGCGCCGTTTACGGCACGTTCGTCCAGCTGTCCGACAAGGCCGAAGCCGATCTCTACGCGCTCATCGAGGAACTCGCCGGCGACAAGAACAAGAAGCCCGGCAGCACCGCGCAGCAGGTCGGCGATCTGTACATGAGCTTCACCAACGAGACGAAGCTCAACGAGATCGGCGCGGCCCCGCTCAAGCCGCGCCTCGCCAAAGTCGACGCGATCAAGAACACCACCGAGTTCGCGCAATTGCTCGGCGAGATGTCGATGACCGGCCTGCCTGGCGCCGTCGGCGGATTCATCGAAGCCGACGCCGGCGATCCGACCAGGCCGATCCTCTATCTCGGCCAGGGCGGCACGGCGCTCCCCGATCGCGACTACTACCTCAAAGACGACAAGAACTTCATCGACACCCGCGCCAAGTACGTCGCCTATCTGGACAAAGTCTTCACGCTCGCCGGCCGCGCCAAGCCGGCCGACGACGCGAAGACGGTGCTCGCGCTCGAGACCGAGCTCGCCAGAATTCAGTGGACGCAGGTCGAGAGCCGCGACGCGGTGAAGACTTACAACAAGATGCAGCTGCCCAAGCTCGACGCCGAGATGCCCGGCTTCGCGTGGTCGGTCTGGGCCAAAGCGCAGGGCCTCGACAACGTCACCGATGTCGTCATCAACCAGCCGTCGTTCTTCAAGAGCTTCGCGGCGATGGTGCCGACGACGCCGCTCGAGTCGTGGAAGACGTGGCTGGCGGCGCAGGTGATCACGCAGAACGCCGGCCTGATGAGCGCGCCGTTCTCGGACGCGGCCTTCGAGTTCTTCGGCAAGGCGCTCAGCGGCCAGGAAGTCCAGCGGCCGCGCTGGAAGCGCGGCGTTCAGCTCGTCAACGGCAACATGGGCGAAGCGCTCGGCCAGCTCTACGTCGCCAAGCACTACCCGGCTTCGGCGCGCGCCCGCATGAAGACGATGATCGACAACTTGATCGAAGCCTATCGTCAGTCGATCACCAACCTCGACTGGATGACGGCGGAGACAAAGAAGGAAGCGCTCGCGAAGCTGGCGAAATTCGAACCGAAGATCGGCTATCCCGAGAAGTGGCGCGACTACAGCAAGCTGTCGGTGAAGGCGGACGACCTGGTCGGCAACGTCGAGCGCTCCACTTACCTGGAGTCCGAGTACCAGATCGGCAAGCTGGCGCGTCCCGTCGATCGCGAAGAGTGGCTGATGACGCCGCAGACGATCAATGCCTACTACAACCCGGTCAAGAACGAGATCGTCTTTCCCGCCGCGATTCTGCAGGCGCCGTTCTTCGACGTCACCGCCGACGATGCCGCCAATTACGGCGCGATTGGCGCGGTGATCGGCCACGAGATCGGCCACGGGTTCGACGATCAGGGCAGCAGCTACGACGGCGACGGCAAGCTGCGCGATTGGTGGACGCCGGCCGACAAGGCCGAGTTCAAGAAGCGGACTGGATTACTGGTCGAGCAGTTCAACGCGTTCAAGCCGCTGCCGGACGTCAACGTCAACGGCGAGCTGACGCTGGGCGAGAACATCGGGGATCTTGGCGGCCTGGCGATCGCGCACCAGGCCTGGAAGATCGCGCTCAAAGGCCAGCCGTCGCCGGTGATCGACGGCCTGACCGGCGAACAGCGCTTCTTCATGGGCTGGGCGCAGGCGTGGCGGGCGAAGGCGCGCGACGAGTACCTGCGCCGTCAGGTGCTGGCCGATCCGCACGCGTGGGCGGAGTTCCGCGCCAACGGGCCGCTCGGCAACATCCCGGAGTTCTACGAAGCGTTCGGTGTCAAGCCGGGCGACAAGCTCTATCGTGAGCCGGAGAAGCGCGTCAAGATCTGGTAGAGCAAGACGGGCACGCCGAGACGCCGAGGTCGAAGAGACGCAGAGGGATGCGCCTGAAATGACCGCGCGGCCGCCTGATATCCTGTCGGCGGTTTCGTGGAGGGGCGCAGCATGCGCGTGGCGGTGATCGGTGGCGGGCCAGCCGGGCTGTACTTCGCTCTGCTGCTGAAGAAGGCCCGGCCGGAGACGCAGATCACCGTCCTCGAGCGCAACCGGCCCGACGATACGTTCGGCTGGGGCGTCGTCTTTTCCGATCAGACGCTCGGTAATTTCCGCGCCGCCGACGTCGAGACGTTCGATCGCATCACCGCCAGCTTCGCGCACTGGGACGACATCGACGTTCACGTTCGCGATCGCGTGATCTCGTCGAGCGGCCACGGCTTTGCCGGCATCGCGCGCCGGCAGCTGCTGACGATTCTCCAGCAGCGGGCGGCCGCGCTCGGCGTCGACCTCCGCTTCCAGGCCGAGATCGGCGACGACGGCGATCTCGAGCGGCATGGCCTCGGCGCCGTGGATCTTGTCGTCGCGGCCGATGGCGCGAAGAGCGCAGTGCGAACCCGTCACGCCGCCCACTTCGAACCCGATCTCGACGTCCGGCGCGCCCGGTTCATCTGGCTGGGCACAACGTTCCCGTTCGAAGCCTTCACGTTCTACTTCGTCGAAAACGAGCACGGCGTCTTTCAGGCCCACTGCTATCGCTTCGACGCCGACACCTCCACTTTCATCGTCGAATGCGACGAGAAGACGTGGTTGAACGCGGGCTTCGATCGACTCGATCTCGACGGCACGATCGCCGCCTGCGAGCGGCTGTTCGCGCGCTGGCTGGGCGGCCATCGCCTGATGTCGAACGCGCGCCATCTGGCCGAGCCGTGGAACAACTTCGTGCGGGTGCGGAACCGGGCGTGGTTTCACGGCAACGTCGTACTGATTGGCGACGCGGCGCACACCGCGCACTTCTCGATCGGGTCGGGCACCAAGCTGGCGATGGAAGACGCGATCGCGCTGGCGCGCCTGATCGCCGAAGACGGGCCGCTGCCTGACGCCCTCGAGGCCTACCAGCAAGAGCGGATGACCGAAGCGCTGCGGCTGCAGAACGCAGCGCGTAATTCGATGGAATGGTTCGAGAACGTCCGGCGCTACATCACCCTCGACCCCGAGCAGTTCACCTACTCGCTCTTGACCCGCAGTCAGCGCGTCAGCCACGAGAACCTGCGGCTTCGCGACCCACGCTACCTGCATGGCGTCGAGCGCTGGTTCGCCGGCCGGAACAGCGACGACGACGTCGCCGCGCCGCCGCCGATGTTCACCCCGTTCACGCTGCGCGGCATGACCGTCGTCAACCGCGTCGTCGTCGCACCGATGGACATGTACTGCGCCGCCGATGGCACGCCCACCGAGTTTCACTTCGTTCATCTCGGCTCGCGCGCGATTGGCGGCGCCGGCCTGGTGATGACCGAAATGACCTGTGTCTCGCCGGACGCGCGCATTTCGCCTGGTTGCACGGGGATGTACGCGCCGGAGCACATCGACGCCTGGCGCCGCATCGTCGCGTTCGTCCACGCTCACAGCGCCGCCAAGATCTGTCTGCAACTCGGCCATGCGGGCCGGAAAGGATCGACCCAGCTGGCGTGGGAAGATCCCGATGCGGCGCTGATTGCCGGAAACTGGGAAGTGATCGCGCCGACGTCGCGCAAGTACGCGCCGTCGATGCACCTGCCGCGCGAGATGAGCCGCGCCGACATGGATGCGGTTCGGGACAACTTCGTCGCCGCCACGCGGATGGGCATCGATGCCGGCTTCGACATGCTCGAGCTGCACTGCGCTCATGGCTACCTGCTGTCGAGCTTCATTACGCCGCTCAGCAACCATCGGACCGACGAGTACGGCGGGTCGCTCGCGAACCGGCTGCGGTATCCGCTCGAAATCTGTCGCGCCGTGCGATCGGCGTGGCCGGCGGATCGACCGCTGTCGGTGCGGATCTCGGCGACGGACTGGGTCGAAGACGGCGTCAGCGGCAGTGATGCGGTGACGATCGCGCGCGCGTTCGTCGACGCCGGCGCCGACATCATTCACGTCTCCACCGGACAGACGTCGATCGACGCGAAGCCGGTCTACGGCCGCACCTACCAGACGCCGTTCAGCGATCAAATCCGCAACGAGGCGCGCGTGCCGACGATCGCCGTCGGCAACATCACCGAAGCGGATCAGGTGAATGCGATCATCGCCGCCGGGCGCGCCGACCTGTGCGCGCTGGCGCGGCCGCATCTCGTCGATCCGTACTGGACGCTGCACGCCGCTGCGGAACTCGGGTATGCCGCGCAGCCCTGGCCGCTGCCGTATCTGACCGGCAAACAGCAGCTCGAACGCACCCTCCGCCGAAAGGCGACCTCATGACCGGCGCGGGTAGGGGCGTACTTGCCGGCCAGCACGCGGTCGTCACCGGTGGCAGCCGCGGCATCGGCGCCGCAATCGCCACGGCGCTCGCCGCCGACGGCGCCGCCGTGACGATCATCGGGCGCAGCGCCGAGGATCTCGACAGCCACCTCGCCGCGCTTCGCGGTCGTTTCGGCGATGCCGTCCGCGCGGTCCGTGGCGACGTCGGCAACGCTGCCGACATCGATCGCGCGTTCGCCGATGCGGCGCGTGCTCCAGGACCGGTCACGATTCTCATCAACAACGCCGGCTACGCCGACGCCCGGCCGTTCGAGGAGATCACGCCGGCGTCGTGGGAACGGACGCTGGCGATCAACCTGACCGCTGCTTTTCTCAGCATCCAGCAGGTGCTGCCGTCGATGCTTGCCGGGGGCGGCGGCCGCATCGTCAACATCGCATCCACGGCGGGACTCAAAGGCTACTCACGCAGCGCGGCGTACTGCGCCGCCAAGCATGGTCTCGTCGGGCTATCGCGAGCATTGGCCGTTGAAACCGCGCGGACCGGCATCACCGTCAACGCCGTGTGTCCGGGCTACACGGAGGGCACCGGAATGTTGAACGACGCGATCGCCAACATCATGCGGGCGACGGGCCGGTCGGCCGATGACGCCCGAGCCGTGCTGGTCCGGCAATCGCCGCGCGGCAGCCTCGTGACGGCCGAAGAAATTGCCGCGAAAGTGTCCTGGCTCTGTTCGCCGGAAGCGTCGTCGATCACCGGGCAGACGATCGTCGTCGCTGGCGGCGAGGTGATGTGATGGCTGCGCCCGTGCATTTTCAGTGGACGCTCGAGCGCCGCGTCGCGACGATCACGCTCAATCGTCCTGAACGGAAGAACCCGCTGACCTTCGAGTCTTATGCGGAATTGACCGACACGTTCCGGGCACTGACGACCGCGACGGACGTCCGCTGCGTCGTCCTCACCGGCAGCGGCGGCAACTTCTGCTCCGGCGGCGACGTGCACGACATCATCGGCCCGCTCGTGGCGATGCGCGATCGCGGCGACCGCGACGGCTTGCGCCGATTCACCCGCATGACCGGCGATCTGGTCAAAGCGATGCGCGCCTGTCCGCAGCCGATCGTCGCCGCGGTGGACGGCATCTGCGTCGGCGCCGGCGCGATTCTCGCGATGGCCAGCGACGTCAGATTCGGCACCGCGCGGAGCAAGGTCGCGTTTCTGTTCGTCCGGGTCGGGTTGTCCGGCGCCGATATGGGGGCGTGCGCGCTGCTGCCGCGAATCATCGGGCAGGGGCGCGCCAGCGAGCTGCTCTACAGCGGACGCGCCATCGACGGCGTCGAGGCCGAGCGCTGGGGTTTCTATAATCGGCTGATCGATCCGGAGTCGCTGATGGCCGAGGCCGCGGCTTTTGCCCACACGCTGGCCGATGGCCCGGCATTCGCCCACGCGATGACCAAGAAATGCCTGCACGACGAATGGAGCCTGTCGGTCGATGCCGCGATCGATCTCGAAGCCGAAGCCCAGGCGGTGTGCATGGAAACCAACGACTTCAGCCGCGCGTATCACGCGTTCGTCAACAAGCGGCCGCCAACGTTCGAAGGCGACTGAGGCCGTGACCGCGGACCCCTTATGACTGATCGGAGCTGGCTCGACTGGCCGTTTCTCGACGACCGGCATCGCGTGCTGGCGCGCGAGATCGCGGCGTGGCGCGATCGCGATCTGAAGATCGAAAACGACGACGATCCGATTGCGGCGTGCCGATCCTACGTCGCGCAACTCGCCGCCGCCGGCTGGCTCGAACACGCGGTTCAGGAGCCAGCCGCTGACGCGCGCGCACTCGATGTCCGGACGATCTGTTTGATTCGCGAGACGCTCGGTTACGCGTCGGGGCTGGCGGAATTCGCTTTCGCGATGCAGGGGCTCGGCTCCGGGCCGATCGCGCTGTTTGGCTCAGAAGCGCTTCGCCGGACCTATCTGCCGAGGGCCGCGCGCGGCAGCGCGATCGCGGCGTTGGCGATTTCTGAGTCGGGCGCCGGGTCCGACGTCGCGGCAATGCAGGCCACCGCCCACAGCGAGGACGGCGAGATCGTCATCGACGGTGAGAAGACGTGGATTTCGAACGCGGGCCTGGCCGCGTTCTACGTCGTCATCTGCCGGTGGCCGGAGGGCGGTGACCGCAGCTACATCGCGATCGTCGTCGACGCCGACAACCGCGGCCTGTCGGTGAGCGCGCCGATCGATCTGATGGCGCCGCATCCGATCGGGACCCTGACGTTCGACAATTGCCGGGTCAAGAAGGCGGCGATCGTCGGCGAGCCCGGCCAGGGCATGCGCGTCGCGCTCGGCACGCTCGATGTGTTTCGGCCGACGGTCGGCGCCGCCGCGCTCGGCTTCGCCCGCCGCGCGCTCGACGACGCGGTGAAGCACGTGCGGGCACGACACGTCTTCGGCAAACCGCTGGCGGACTTTCAGTTGACGCAGGCGAAGATCGCCGACATGGCCACCGCGATCGACGGCGCGGCGCTGCTCGTCTATCGCGCCGCCTGGCTCCGCGACCGCGGCGCCGATCGGATCACGCGCGAAGCGGCGATGGCCAAGCTCGTCGCCACGGAATCGGCGCAGCGGGTAATTGACGATGCCCTCCAGTTGCTTGGCGGCCGCGGTGTGGTTCGCGGCGAAGCGGTCGAACGGCTTTATCGCGAGGTCCGCGCCCTTCGCATCTACGAAGGCACGAGCGAGATTCAGAAACTGATCATCGCCGGCCAGGTGCTCAAGGACTGAAATGACCGAGCGCGGTCCGAAGGTCGATCGGTTCGTCGAGGGCGCGCTGCCGCCGCGGGCGCTCTGGCCACGCCTGGAATGGGCGGGACTTCCGGACCCCGGATATCCGGAGCGACTGAATGCCGCTGCCGAACTGCTCGACAAATGGATCGCCGGCGGCCAGGGCGGCCGCACGGTCTTTCATCACGATGGCGGACCGTGGTCGTATCAACGGCTGTTCGAAACCGCCAATCGCATCGCGCACGTGCTCGTGACGGATTTCGGCCTGATTCCTGGCGGCCGTGTGCTGTTGCGGGCGCCAAATCAGCCGATGCTTGCCGCGTGCTGGTTTGCAGTGATCAAGGCTGGCGGTGTCGCGGTGACGACCATGCCGTTGCTGCGCGTTCGTGAGTTGAAGGAGATTATCGCCAAGGCAAAGGTCAGTATCGCGATGACCGATGCCGGCGTCGCGGCGGAGCTTGAAGAGGCGTGCGGCGCCGACGTGCGTGTCGTCCGGTTCAACGCCGGATCGCTCGAGTCGTTGATGGCGGCAGCGCCGGCGGAGTTCGCCAACGCCGATACCGGCGCGGATTCGCCGGCGATCATCGCGTTCACGTCCGGCACCACCGGCCGCGCCAAAGGCACGGTGCACTTTCACCGCGATCTGCTCGCCGTGACTGACACCTACTGCCGCCACGTCGTGCGACCCAGTGCGGAAGACATCTTCATTGGATCGCCGCCGCTCGCGTTCACCTATGGACTGGGCGGGCTGGTGCTGTTCCCGATGCGGTTTGGCGCGTCCACGGCGCTGCTTGAACAGGCGACGCCGCCGCTGCTGCTCGAGGGCATCCAGCGCTATCGCGCGACCATCACGGTGACTTCGCCGACCGGCTATCGCGCGATGGTCAAGCTCGCGCCCGGCTTCGACCTGTCGTCACTGCGCAACGGCATCTCCGCCGGAGAGACACTGCCCGCAGCGACGTTCGAGGCATGGCGCGATGCCGTCGGCGTTCGGTTGATGGACGGCATCGGCTCGACCGAGATGCTGCACATGTTCATCGGTTGTGACGCCGCCGGCGCGCGCGCGGGCTCGACGGGACGCGTCGTTCCCGGCTACCGCGCCATTGTCGTCGACGAAGACGGAGCCGAAGTTGCGGTGGGAACCGTCGGCCGCCTTGCCGTCAGCGGGCCGACCGGTTGCCGGTATCTCGACGACCTCGACAACCAGCGCAAGTACGTGCAGCACGGCTGGAACCTCACCGGCGACGCCTATCGCGTCGACGAGGACGGCTACTTCTGGTACCAGGCGCGCACCGACGACATGATCGTGACTTCCGGCTACAACGTGTCGGGCGTCGAAGTAGAAAACGTTCTGATGATGCACGCCGCCGTCGCTGAGACGGCGGTGATCGGCGTCAGCGACGAGGCGCGCGGCCAGATCGTGAAGGCGTTCGTGGTGCCGGCCGACGGATCAGGCGGCTCGGATGCGCTCGCGCGCGAACTGCAGGAGTTCGTCAAAGCGCAGCTGGCGCCTTACAAATATCCGCGTGCGGTGGAGTTCGTGCGCGAGCTGCCGCGAACGCTGACTGGCAAGATCCAGCGATTTCGCCTGCGACAGGAGGAGACACCGATGGTTGCGGTTCATCAGCCAGCCGACTGGCCGCGACCGGCCGGCTACGCCAACGCCGTCAGCGCGACCGGCCGATGCGTCTTCGTCGCCGGTCAGGTCGGATGGAATCCGGTGACGGCTTGTTTTGAGACCGACGACTTCGCCGGTCAGGTCCGACAGGCGCTCGCGAACATCGTGACCGCGCTTGGCGCCGCCGGCGCCGGCGTCGAGCACATCACGCGGTTGACGTGGTACGTCACCGACCGCGATGAATATCTGCTCAGCCGCAAGGCAATCGGCGCGCACTACCGCGAGGTCCTCGGCCGCCACTTTCCCGCGATGTCCGTCGTCGTCGTCAAAGGCCTGGTCGAGCCCGGCGCCAAAGTGGAGATCGAAGCGACAGCAGTGGTGGGCTGAGTCAAAAGCGCTTGTCACAAGAGCTGTGAACCGTCGAGGACGTGGAGAACATGGTTGGAAAAGACATACGCTGAGTGAAAAGCGTCCGTCGTAAGGGTCGCTAACCTTGGAGGGCGTAGAGAAGAACAAGTTCTCTTCCTTGGGAAAGACTCGCGAGATGCGCATCTCGTCAGGGTTCCCCAAGAGAAAGAACCGCTCTTCTCCACGCACTCCAAGGTTAGAAGCTCTTACGACAGACGCTTTTCACTCATTCCACCTTCCAGCTGATCGTCATGTCGGCCCGGTCCCGCAGCGCGCCGCGCAGCAGGCCGATCAGTCCGGCG
>DASUGM010000031.1:0-3904 GCA_036274055.1 Vicinamibacterales bacterium
CAAATTGAAGTGATCGAGGTTGGTTCCGACGTTGAGCGCGAAGCCGTGCGAAGTAATCCACCGGCTGATGCGAACGCCGATCGCCGCGAGCTTCTCCTCGCGTCCAGGGTCCCCGACCCACACGCCGGTCAATCCGGGCACCCGGCACGCGTCAATGCCGAACCGAGCGGCGGCGCGAATCAGCACCTCCTCGAGGTCGCGGACGTAGCGATGCACATCGCGTCGATCCGGATTCAAGTCGACGATTGGATAACCGACGAGCTGGCCGGGACCGTGATACGTGATGTCGCCGCCGCGGCCGGTCTCGAACACCGCAACGCCCGCGGCCGCGAGCGCCGACTCACTGGCGACGATGTGGGTGCGCGCGCCGCGGGTCTTGACGCCGAGCGTGATGACCGGCGGATGCTCGAGCAGCAGCAGCGTGTCGCCAATCGTGCCGGCCCGCCGCGCTTCGACGAGCTGTTTCTGAAGATCGACTCCGGCCTCGTAGTCGATACGGCCAAGCCGCCGCACGTCCAACGTGCGCGGCGCCGCCGACCCCGCGCCTGCTACAGCCACGACTCATCGAAGCCCTGCAGCCGATCCTTCAGCGCCTGCAGGAACCGGCCGGCATCGGCGCCGTCGATCAGCCGATGGTCATAGCCGAGCGTCAGGTGGCACATCGGCCGCACGGCGATCATGTCGTCGACCACGACGACGCGCTTGTCGATGCTGCCGACACCGAGGATCGCGACCTGCGGCTGGCTGATGATCGGGAGGCCGAACACCGCGCCGAAGATTCCGGGATTGGTGATCGTGAACGTGCCGCCCTGCACTTCTTCAGGTTTGAGCTGCTTCGACCTCGCCCGCGCCGCCAGATCCTGAATCGCGCGGCACAACCCGAGCATGTTGCGCTCGTCGGCGTTGCGAATCACCGGGACGATCAGCCCCTGATCGAGCGCCACGGCAACGCCGAGATTGATGTCGCGCTTGTAGACGATGCTCTCGCCGTCAATCGACGCATTCGAGAACGGGAACTGGCGGATCGTGTCGACCGTCGCTTTGGCGATGAACGCGGTATAGGTGAGCTTGGCGCCGGCGGATTCGTAATCAGCCTTCTTCTTCACGCGCAGCTGATCGATCTTGCCGAAATCGACCTCGTACGCCGAGTACACGTGCGGCGAGGTGTGGATGCTCATCACCATGTGGTCGGCGATCTTCTTCCGCATGATGCCCATCTTCTCGATGCGGACGCTCTCGCCCGGCGCAAACGCCGGCGGCGGCGCGATCATCGGCGCCGGCCTGCCAGACGGCATCGGCCCGGACGGCGCTTTGGCGCGCACGGCCGCGGCGCCGCCGCTCTCGATGAAGCCGAGGATGTCTTTCTTCGTGACGCGCCCCGAAATCCCGGTGCCGCTGATCTGCGTGAAGTCGACGTTGTGCTCTTTCGCGATCTTTCTCACCAGCGGGGACGACCGCGTCCGTCGCAAATCGTCAATCGTCTGTGGACCGGTCGGGCCGACGGATACGCTTGGTACGTCGGGGACGCGGGGGACCTCGTGGCCGCCTGCGGCGGCGACAGGCGCCGAAGCCTCGTTCCGAGTCCCCTGCGTCCCTGACGTCCCCTGCGTACCCGACGTACCGGTTTTCTCGCCGGCGACCCCAATCACCGCCACGACCGAGTTGACCGGTACGGTCTCCCCTTCTTTCACTTTGATTTCAAGCAGGACGCCCGCACCTGGCGATGGAATCTCCGCGTCGACCTTGTCGGTCGAGATCTCGAACAGCGGCTCGTCTTTGTCGATCGGATCGCCGATCTTCTTGATCCAGCGGACAATCGTGCCTTCGGCGATCGACTCGCCCATCTGCGGCATTACGACTTCAGTAGGCATAGGCTCAGGACTCAGGGCTCAAGGCTCGGCATTCAAAGACTCAGCTTACTGGGCTTCGCACTGCGCACGGCGCACGGCGCATCACGCACGGCGCATAGTTCTAAGAGTGTATGGCCGCCCCATGGGCAGCATGCGCCGCCTCGGCCACCGCCTCCGACATCGTCGGATGCGCGTGAATCGTCCGAATCAGCTCCTCGACGGTCGATTCCAACCGCAGCGCGACGCCAGCCTCGGCGACCAGTTCCGTCGCCCGCAGGCCGATCATGTGGACGCCGAGCACCTCGTCGTACTTTTTCTCGGCGACGATCTTCACGAAGCCTTCGGTTTCGCCCGCCATCTTCGCGCGGCCCAGAACGCCGAATGGGAACGTACCGATGACGACGTCGAAACCGCGCTCGCGCGCCTCCTCCTCGGTCAGCCCGACGCTGCCGATTTCCGGATCGCAGTAGGTGCACGCCGGCACGTGGTCGTAGTTGATCGGCATGACCTCGCGGCCCGCGAGCCGCTCCGCCAGCACGATGCCTTCTGCCGACGACAAGTGCGCGAGCTGCGCGTGCGCGCCCGTGCCCATCGTAATCACGTCGCCAATCGCGCTGATGCCCGGCACGCCGGTGCGGAACAGCGTGTCGACCTTGATGTAACCGCGGTCGAGCGTCAGGCCCGCCTCGGCGGCGCCGAGGCCGTCGGTCACCGGACCGCGTCCGGTCGCGACCAGCAGCTTCTCGATGGTCATCGACTCGGTCTTGCCGTCTTTGCCGGTCATCTCGATGGTCACCGCGCCGCTTTTCACGGTCGCTGAGGTGACCTTCGTGGCCGTGCGCACCGCGATGCCCTTCTTTTTGAAAGACTTTTCCAGCTCCGCGGAAATCGCGGCGTCTTCATTCGGCACCAGCCGCGGCAACAGCTCGATCACCGTCACCTCGCTGCCGAAACGTTTGAAGATCGACGCGAACTCGACGCCAACCGCGCCGCTGCCCATGATCGCCAGCGATTTCGGAATCTCGGCGAGGTGAATCGCCTCGTCGCTGGTGATGATGTGCTTCTTGTCGAGCTCGATCCCGGGCACGCTGCGCGGATGCGAGCCGGTCGCAACGATGATCTCCTTCGCCGTCAGCGTCCGCGCGTCGGCGCCGGTGACCTCGACCTTGCCTTTGCCGGCCAGGCGCGCCGAGCCCTTGATCCAGTCGATCTTGTTTTTCTTGAACAGGAACTCGACGCCCTTGGTCAGCCCGGTGACGATCTTGTTCTTGCGCGTGTGCACGCGGCCCATGTCGATCGTCGGCTTGACGTCCGCCTTGCCGTAGCTGATGCCCCATTCCGCCGCGTCCTGCGCGATCTTCAACGCGTGCGCGTGCTCGAGCAGCGCCTTGGTCGGAATGCAGCCCCAGTTGAGGCAGGTGCCGCCGAGCGACGGTTGCCGCTCGACCACGGCGGTTTTCAGGCCGAGCTGCGCGGCGCGAATCGCGGCGACGTAACCGCCGGTGCCGGCGCCGATGACGACGAGGTCGTATTCGTTGGACACAGAACTCCTTGGCTCAAGGCTCAGGGCTCACGGCTCACGGCTCGGCATCCGCCGGGCTGTGCAACCTTCCTAGGTTATCGGATTTCCCCGCGCCTCAACGATCTCTGCGCCGCCGCGTGCCGCTGCCGCCGCGTGAAAAACGAAAACGCCCGTTGACGGAACCCCGCAGGAAGGTCCCATCAACGGGCGCCGAGTACCGCCCCGCGACTACTTGCGGGGCAGGACCGCGTCCTTGAGCTGCTTGGCGATGCGCGCCTTGACCACGGTCTTGGCGGGAATCTTGATCGGCTCGCCGGTGGCCGGATTCCGGCCCTCACGCGCCTTCCGCTTCTGGACGACGAGCTTCGTCAACCCGGGGATGACGAATTCGCCCGATCGCTTCAACTCTTTCTCCGACAAGCGGTTCAACTCTTCGAAGAGGTCGCGCACCGCGGTGCGCTTCATGTCGAACTTCTCCGCGAAGTGCGCGAACAATTCCATCTTGCCCATGCGTCGGGCGTCAGCCATGTGT
>DASUGM010000032.1:0-45520 GCA_036274055.1 Vicinamibacterales bacterium
TGTCACAAATGCTGCAATTCAAGATCCGACCCCAGAACCCGAACGCCGCGCCCGCGTCTGCTCCTCGAGCGCGTCGAGCGACTTCGGCCAGTCGTCTCTGAGCAAGCGCGACAGCGATCGATCGGCGAGCAGCCGGCCGCCGGTTTGACAGGTCGGACAGTAGTTCGCCTCGTTGCTCGCGTAGCGAATCCGCTGAATCGCCGTGCCGCACACCGGGCACGGTTTGCCGTAGCGGCCATGCGCGGCCATGCCGTCGCGGAACGCGGTGACCTTTTCCGGAAAGGCCGCGCCGGCCTCGGCGATCAGCGCGTCCAGCCACGCCGTCAGCACCCGCACCGCCGCGGCATGCAGCCGCGCGATTTCCTCGGACGACAATCGCGACGTCAACTGCAGCGGTGACAGCTTCGCGGCGTGCAGGATCTCGTCGGAATAGGCGTTGCCGATCCCGCTCAACAGACGCGGATCCGTCAACGCACGCTTCAGCGTGTGATTCTCGCGGGTCAGTGCCCGCGCGAATTCGTCCGGGCCCGCGCCCGGCACTTCGAGCCCGCCGCGATCGAAATCGCGCAGCGCGTTCTCACCGGCGACCAGGTGCAGCGACGCGCGCCGCTGCGCGCCGGCTTCGGTCAGCAGCAATGTGCCGGCGGCGAAATCGAAAGCCGCGAGGCCGACCTTCCCGGGAATCACTGCGCCGGCCGGCTTCCACCGGAACCGGCCGCCGATCATCAGATGAATGACGACGAAGATCCCGTTGTCGAGCTGCCAGACGATCCGCTTGCCGATGCGGCGCACGGCACTCACTGACGCGCCGACGATCGCGCTCAGCGGGGGATCGACTGTGCGCAGGAGAAACGGGCTGGCAAGCCGGACACGTTCGAGGCGCGCGCCGACGATGCGCTGATGCAAGGCGTGAAGATAGAGCTCGACGTCGGGGAGCTCGGGCATCCGCTAGCGATTTTCTTTCAGCGGCTCCCTGACGTGAACGGGTTTCTGTTCGGGTTGCGGCGCGGGCGGATCGAAGTCGAGCCTGGGCACGTGATCGCTGGCCCGCGTGCGCGGCTTGCCCGGAGTGAGCTTCGGCTCGTCGTCGCCGAACCACTGTCCGAACAGACGCCGGACGGCGTGCAGCCGTCCTTCTTTGATGGTCTCTCGTGGCCCCGGCCGGCGCCAGCGGCGCCGCTCCTCGGACGGCAGCCAGTTGGACAGAAACGCGTAACGTTCCGACGCGCAAACGGGACAGTGCTCGCCCACGTAGAGCTCTTCGCAATCGAGACACAAGCGGGCGACACGCAATTGCATGGCCCCTCGATTATCGGTCTTCGCGAGGAGCGGCACCAGCGACGAGTTTGTGACGCCGATGACACTTTTCGTCGGGGAGCGACGGGAAAAGAGCCAGAAGCGCCCGTCTAAAAGCCTTCAACATGGAGGGATGGAGAACACAGGAAGGTGGAGGTCAGGGAGAGCCTGAGTCCGGATACCTCTTGATGCCCTCCATCCGAAGTCAGTGTTCTTGTCTCAGCCCACATCCAGCAAGCTCTACCCAAAAGAAGAACCGCGCTCTTCTCCATCCCTCCATGTTGAAGGCTCTTGGTTTGCAACATTGCGGCGTCACTACCCCATCTGGGTGTGAAGCAATCCCGCTGACGTCGTCGGCCGCGGAACCGAACACCACGAAACCGCCGCTCAGGTGTTCTTACCTGTGGGAGGCACAGATGAAATCTGCACGACTCATGACAGCGCTGGCGGCGGCGGTCGTAGTGTCCGTCGGTCTGTCGGCACAGGGACGAAATTTCGCCGGGGTGTGGACGATTGATACAGAAAAGACGATGGCTGCCAACGGCGCTGCCGGCGGCGGTGGCGGCGCACGCGGGGGCGCCTTCGGCAGCGGCGGCGGTGGCGGCGGCGCCGCGGTCGCGCGAAGCGGCGGGGGCGGGGCTGGCGGTGCCGTCATCAGCGGCGGCGGCGGTGGTGGCGGCGCGGTCGCGCGCGGCACCGGCGGTGGCGGCGGCGGAGCGATGGTGGCCTCCGGTGGCGGCGGCCGCGGCGGCGCGATGCCGTCAGGCATGACGCTGTCGATCGATGCCAGCAGCTTCACCATCTCGCAAGGCGAGACGACGACGGTGTATCGCACCGACGGCTCGGTCAATAACATCGAATCCCCGGGACCGAAGACAACGGCGAAGGCGTCGTGGAAGGGCGATTCCTTGATTATCGAGACGACGCGGGAAACGGAAAACGGCAACGTCGTCAGCACGGCGACCTGGTACCTCGAAGGCGCGTCGCTGGTGCGAGAGACGAAATCGAGCAATGCCGCTGGCGAGCAGATGGTCCGCAAGACCTACTACAAGAAGGCCACGCAGAATTAACCAGCCTCAATCACACCCTGGCCGCTTGGACAGAAAGCGGCCAGGGTGCGGATTGAGAGATCACTGAGACCATTGTTAGTGGGGCAATGAGTGAGTGCGTGAATGCGGAAATGCGGCAATGCGGAAATGCGGCAATGCGGCAATGCGGCAATGCGGCAATCAGCCGACCGGGCAATCAGCCAATCAGCCAATCAGTGAATGAAGCCCATTCACCCACTCACCCATTCACCCATTACCCCATTGCTTCAATTGACCGGCGTGATCCGCATCCGCAATGAGAACTGATGGCCCTCGAGAAGCGCCGCGAGTTGCGCGGGGCTGACCACGAGCACGCCACCGCGTGCGCCGCCGCCGCGGCCACCACCGCCACCACCGCCACCTCCGCCAGAGCCGCCAGTTCCGCGACTTGCAACCGCGCCGCCTCCAAAGGCGGCCGCACCACCCGCACCGCCGCGTCCGCCAGCGGTTTGACCTCGTCCGGCGCTGCCGACCATCTCGAATGAGAGCACCTCCTGCGCGCCCGGCATTGGCACGTTCACCGAGGTCGAGAAACTGAGGCCCGCCGGCGGCAGGCCGGCGCCGCTGGCGAGGCGATTCATCGACAGCACCATGTATTCGGCGCCGTCGGGTAAGCGGAACCGATCGATCGTTCCGGTGAGTTCGACGTCGATCTCTCCGCGGGTGGTCGTCACCGGAGTCGACGTGAAACTGAACCGGCCGCCCGCTTCCGGCAGACGCACGACCTGATGAAACACCTGCGCGGTGTCGGTCGGCGACGTATGTGTCAGCCACAACTCGGCGTTCACGGGCTTGGCGCCGCCGGCGGTTGCACCGGGCGGCAATGAATTCGCCGCCGGCGCCGGCGCCGCGAGCGGCGTGCGCGCGAGGCGCACCTCCAGGCCGAGGCCGACGGCGCGGCACTCAGGCACCGGCGACGAGTTGACGATGTGATCGAGCGGAATGCGATCGCCTTTGTGCAGCGTCAACTGCACCGTGCCGCCAGGGCCGTTGTTGATCTTCTTGCCGGCGTCCCACATTCGCCGCCAGTCGAGGCTGACCACGACGTCCGTCTCCGACCGCGTGACCATCTGCGAGGCGACGCGCCAACCGAACGCCGCGTCGTTCGGCTCACTGGCGGCCGACGACGCGGGTGAGCACAGGTTCTTGCGACTGAACAAATGCACCAGGCCCGCGCCGCTGGTCGGCAAGGCGACGGTCTCGGCTCTGACGCTGCCATCCGGCAGATACACCGGGCTCACGAGGACGACAATCCACTCGCGCGGCGGTGCCTGTGGCGTGGCCGCTGCCGCTGGCGGCGAGATCTGCCCACCGGCGCCGGATTGCAGAAACATCCACGCTGACCACAACAGGACGGACGTCACGCTCACCTCAGTTCCCACCGCTTCGCGCCGAATCGGGATGGAATTCGAGCTGGATCACCCGCGTCGGCTGTGGTGCCGGAAACACGCCACGCACCGGCGCCGCCGCTGTAACCGGCGGCGCGGGCACGCTTGCGGTCGGCGTTGGCGCGACACGCGCGGGCAGTGCGGATCGCGTGCCGGCAGCATAGCCGCCAGCCACGCAGGCGACGAGCGCCGCCGCGACCAGCCATCGCCGCGACGTCGAGACGGACGGCGATGCCGGCACGCGTGGATCCACCCCGACGTCCGGGTCCTGCTGCATCGCGTCGCGCAGCGCCCAGAGATCGACGAAATAGTCGCGGCCGGCGGCTTCCGACAATGCGTCCTTCAACGCCGCTGGATCGACGCGTTCGCCGTCGACGAACGCGTCAATCACTTCGAGATTCGCAGTCATGATTCCTCCCTCGCGCCGTCTCCGGCGGCAGCGCAGCGAATGCCGCGCTGGTCGCGAAGCTGAAACGACGCTCCCAATTCCTGCCGGAGCGACTGGCGGGCGCGATGCAACCGCGCCCGAACCGCCTCCACCGACATCTCGCAGGTCGAGGCGATTTCCTGATAGCTCAAGCCGGCCGATTCGCGCAGAACGAAGACGTCACGGTCTTCCTCCGACAGGTGCGCGATCGCGGCCTGCAGCGCCGCCGACAATTCCTGCGTGCCCGGTACCGCCGCCTGCACGAGCGCGATCGTCAGCGGCCGGCGGCGGCCGTCGCGGACGTGATTCAGCGCGAGGTTTCGGGCGATCCGGAACACCCAGGCTCGCCGGCCCGGCTCCGGCGCATCAGGCACGCCGGCCCGCGAGACGCGCAGGAAGACCTCCTGCGTCAAATCGTCGGCGGCGTCGTTGCCGCCGATAATCCGGCGCAGATAACGGAACACGCCGTTCCGGTGGGCGGCATACAGGCGTTCGACGTCGGTCACGCGTGACTCTAGAGTAAAGAACCCCGGCGCCGGCCGAAAGTGTCCGGTGCCATAATCGCTACTGAAGGAGGGCGTCGTGCCCGTGACTGCCAACCGTCCCTATCGCAGCCGTTCGTGGATCGGAATCGTCGCCATGCTCCTTGCCGCCGCGGCAGGTTCGCAGGCGACCTCGGCGCAGACGTCATCGCTGCGCTTCGTCTCGACGGCATGGGCGCCCTTTACCAACGAGGCCGGCAAGCCCCGATTTGCGCTCGACCTCGTCGAGGAAGCGCTGCGCCGCGTCAACGTCAAGATCACCACGTCGATTGTCGATCCCGCGCAGTTCACGACCGCGCTGCTGAGCGGACCGTTCGACGGCACCGCCGCCGCCTGGCGCGATGCCGAGCGCGAACGGGCGCTCGTCTTCTCGAAGCCCTACCTCGAGAACCGGCTGATTCTCGTTGGCCGGCGCGGCGCCGACGTGTCGGCGCCGTCGCTGTCCGCCCTCGCCGGCAAGCGCGTCGCCATCGTCGGCGGCTACTCGTACGGCGATCTCATCGACGCCGCCGGGCCGACGTTCGTCCGATCTCAATCGGAAGAAGACAGTCTCAGCCTGTTGCTGGGCAGCAAGGTCGAGTACACGCTGATGGACGAGCTCGTCGTCCATTACATTCTCACCAATCATCCGAGCGAAGCACAGGCGCGCCTGCAACTCGGCGCCAAACCGCTGATCACTCGGCAGTTGTATCTGGCGGTGCGGCGCTCGGTGCCCGACGCCGCCGCGATTGTCGATCACTTCAACGCGCAGGTGCGCAATCTGATTGCCGACGGCACCTATCATCGTTTGCTGCACGTCGACTGGATCACCGCCGACATCGACGGCGACGGCACGCCGGAGTACGTCGCGCGGAGCACCCAGGCTGGCAAGACCGCGCCGATAACGGCGTATCCGTTGATCTCGATCGACGAGGGACTGAAGCAGCAGCGCGTGCAGGTCTCGCCACACTTCTATATCGGCGGTGCCTTCTACAACAGCTGGACCGACGTGCCGGACAACTACAAAGTCTCGACCGATCGCCCCGCAATCAGCCGATCGACCGGGAGCGTGTTTACCTTCACCTGGAAGTAAAACGCCCATGAGGGAGGCCCATCCGCCTGCCGCCCCGAGCGGCGGCCGGCGCATCGTGCTCACCGCGCCGTTCACCGAGACGATCGATCACGCCGGATTTTTCATCCAGATGAGCATGGCTTCCCTGCCGATGTGGCTCGAGGGCATTCTCAACCGCAAGTACCCGAAATGGCGCGAGGTCGAGCACAACGCCGACGGCAGCGCGCGGACGATGCCGGCGGGGTTGCGGGTGCTCGAGGCGTCGCTGCTGCGCCACTACGCGCCCGAGGATCTCGTCGCCTGTTATCCGGACGATCTCGACCGTTTCATCGGCCCTGAGACCCGGGTGGTCGCGATCTCGACGCACAATCCGCTCGGGGTCACGTTCGCCGCCGGCGTCTACACGTCGATCTTCGGCGAGTCGCGCCAGCCGATCAACGCCCACTACGCCCGGCAGCTGTTCGATCGCGTCAAACAGAATCCGCACCGGCCGCGGTTTCAGGTGATCGTCGGCGGTTCCGGCGGCTGGCAGATCACCCAGAACAACGTCTGGGACGAGCTCGGCGTCGACTGCGTCGTCGAAGGACGCAGCGAGTCGGCGGACACGATGGCGCTGTTCGATCGCGCGCTCGCCGGCGAGTCCCTGCCGCGGCACGTCGAGGTCGGGCATCCAAAGGACCGTGACAGCCTGCTGATGCCGGACAAGCGCACGACCTTCGGCGTCGTCGAGATGACGACCGGATGCGGCCGGCGCTGTCAGTTCTGCGTGCCGGATCTCAACCCGCAGATCGACGTGCCGAAGGAACGGATCATGGCGGGCGTCAGCGCCAACGTCCGCGGCGGCAACAAGCAGATCTCGCTCGCCACCGAGGACATGTTCATCTGGGGCCAGGTGCGGACCGGGACGCCGTTCTATTTTCCCAACCGCGAGGCGCTGCTCGATCTCTACGCGAGCGTCGTCAACACGCCTGGCGTCGAGCAGCACGTCCTGAGTCACGCGACGATTGCGCCGGCGGTCGTCGATCCGGTGCTGATCCGGAGGCTATCGGAGCTGCTGCTCGACAAGAGTCCGATCCGGCTGCCGGTCTTGAGTTCACATCCCGGAAAGCGGGCGCTGGTGCCGCTGATTGGCCTGGAAACCGGCTCGACGCGGCTGGCGCGGCAGATCATGCCGAGCAAAGGCGTGCCGTTTTCGATTGACGACTGGCCGAGCGTCGTCGTCAACGGGCTGACGGTGTTGAACGCGCACAACTGGTTTCCGGCGATGACGCTGATCATCGGCAGTCCGGGCGAGACCGACGACGACACGCGGGCGACGATCGATCTGATCTACGAGGTCGAGCGCCGCGGGCTGTTTGCGTTCTTCATTCCGTCGATCTTCACACCGCTCCACGACACCCGTCTCGAGCACGCCACCGGTGTCGCCGAAACGCGTCAGCTGACGCCGTTGCAATGGCAGCTGATGATGAAGTGCTGGAAGATGAACCTGCGGCCCGGCCAGATGAGCTGGTGGGGGCCGATGGCCTGGCGCACCGGCGCCATCGGTTTGTGGTTGTGGAAACTGCGCAAGCTCAACGGGCCGAACTTCACCTGGCCGATGCTGATGTTTGCCAGCGCCGCGCCGGAGTCGCTGATGGCGCGGATGGGCAAGCTCTATCCGGGCCGGCCGATCGAGATCAAGAGCCGCCAGGCGCTGCTCGCCACGGTCCGGCCATCGCAGCAGCAGTTTCTGCGCGCGGACGCGATCTAGGCTACGACGCGGCCGTCCCGTTGGACGGCCGCGTCGGCTGACGTGCGGACGCGTTATTGAACTTTCTTGACCGGCGCCTTGTGCGTCCAGAAGCCGGGATCGGCCTTGATCCACTCCGCCGGCGGGATGCTCTGCTGCGGAGCGAAGGCAAACAGGTCCACCTGCGTGCTGACCACGGCCGACGCGGTGATCGCGTCGAGTTTCTTTTGTCCGTCCGCACCGCCGAGAGCCGCCTGGTACGCCGCGCCGTGGATCGCCGCGCCTTCGTCAAGCTCCGCGAGCGACTTGCGCGCGACGAACTGGTAGTAGGTGCCCCCGGGGGCGCCGGCCGCGACTCGCCAGAGAGAGTAGGCGTCCTTCAGCTTGGCGCTCTCGTGCGCCCCCTTGACCATCCTGCGTCCCTCTTCGTACTCGGCGGTGTGTCCGGGACGCACCGTGATCCGCGTGACGCTGAAATACCGGCTCGCAGCCATGTCGGCAGGCGCGCCGTAGCTCAGATCCCTCATCGCGGTCAGGATCATCTGCCGGGCGTCAGTCAGGTAGTCGCCCTCGACGGCGCGATAACGCTTGTCGATGGCGGTCAGCGTGGCGTTGGCGTCATTAACCTTGGTCGCCTTCTCATAGGCGGCCCAGTCCGCGTAGGGGGAGAAATACCAGCTCTCATCCGGTCCGGTCATCGACGTCGCCGCGAGAAAGCCGGTCGGATTTTTCGCCGCGGCGAGAGCGCCGGCCCAGCCTTCCTCATGGGCGTCGTGCGGGTCGCCTTTTCCGGCCTTCACGGCTTCACGGTAGACGGTCAAGACGTTGAACTCCGCGGGAACCGCGGTGGTCTGCGCGAGCAACGCCATCGGGACGAGAGCGCCAAGCACGAGCGGGAGCATGCGTGCTGTTGCTTTCATTGTCTGCCTCTTGCGAATCGCGACCCGGACGGGGGTAACACGCCCGAAGGAGGTAGGGGTCTCGAGCCTTTGGGGGGAGAGGTGTCGGCGAGGCGTCAGGGACGCTCGCCCGCGCGCAGGCAGTCTATGCCCTGAATTGCGCCGCGCGGCACAAATCGCTCATTTCGAAACCGACCCGGCCCGGGGCTCGCGGCCGCGCTGCGTCACCAGGTAGGTTGCGAAGCTCCCGAGCCAGTGCCCGCCTTCGTAGTGCTCGCCGGTGACCGCGGCCAGTCCGCTCTCGGCATGCACTTTCGCCGTCGCCAGCAGCGCGACACGGCGCGCATCGGTGGTCGCGAGCGCCGCGGCGATGCCCTGCAGCATCCAGGCGCGGCTGAGATTCAGCCCGTCGAGATGGGCGAGCTTGCCGTCGGTCTTGTCGGTGACCACGCCGATGGGCAGCCAGCGCGTCGAGCCGTCGCGGGGAATGACGGGGAGAAAATCGGTCAACCACGCGGCGAATTGCGCCGGCGGCAGCGCGCGGCGCATCACGTCGGCTTCGGCGAGACACGGGCTGAGAAAATCCTGCCCGGAGGGCTCGTAGGCCATCGGGCAGTTCTTGTCGCGGCGATGAAATTCCAGGACGCGATCGACGGTGAGCTTCGCGAACGGCTCGTCATAGGCGCGGCCCCAATCGATCATCAGGCCGAACGAAAACGCGGTCTGGGCATGTTCGCCCTCGCGTATCGGGTAGGCGAGCTTCGCGAGCCAGCCACGCAGGCGCTCGACGGTCGCGGACTCGAGCGGCGCGATCGCGGCGGCGAGCTGTTGTCCTTCAGGCGTCTTCCACTCGCGCAGTTCGGCGGCCAGCTGCAGCAACCACGCGAGGCCGTAGGGGCGCTCGAACGTCTCGCGCCCGGTGCCGTTGAGATATGTGACCTCCCCGGCGATGTTCGGCGGCGTGATGTTGACGCGGAGCGCCGCGCGCGCTTCAGCGGCCCAGCTCGCGTCGGGAAACTGGCGCGCCAGCCGCGCCAGCAGCCAGTGCCCGTGCACCGCCGAATGCCAGTCGTAGCAGCCGTAGAACGCCGGCGTCAGCAGATGCGGCGGCCTGACGTCGTCGGGCGAGTTGAGGACGTGCGCGATCTTGTTTGGATATTCCTTCTGCACGCACGCCAGCGCGAGCCTGACGAACCGGCCGGCGGTGGCGGCATCGAGCGTCGTGGCGACCTGAGGAACAGCGCCGGCCGAGAGCGTACTCACAGTGAGAAGAATGAGAAGAGCAAGAGAACCCCTCATGGTGTGCCTCATTCTTCTCCCTGTTGATTCACGACCCGTGCATTTCACGCAGCTCTCATGCCCGCTCGGCCAGCAACATCCACGACGTCCCGAACCGGTCGCGCAGCATCGCGAAGCGCGGTGAGAAGAACGTCTCCGTCATCTTCATGAAGATCTGGCCACCGTCGGCGAGCAGCGCGTAGACGCGCTCGGCTTCGGCGACGCTCTCGAGCGTCAACGTGGCATACGCGCTGCGGATCGGCTCGGCGCCAGGAATATCGGCGCCCAGCAGCGCGGCGCCGCCAAGCTCGAGGTGGGCATGCAGGATCTTGTCGCCGAAGTCGGGCGGCAGCTGCGGATTCGGATGCTCCTTGTGCCGCATCATGGTGGTGATCGTGCCGCCGAGGTGCTTCTCGTAGAAGCGGAACGCTTCTTCGCAGGTGCCGGGATAGTTGAGATAGAGATCCAGCTTCATGATGTTCCGCCTTACTTTCCCTTCATCACCGCCAGCCAGACGTCGCCTTCGGTTCCCGTCTCCGTATACGAGTACCAGGTGTTCTCTGGCGTGACGTAGAGGCACCTGCCGATGGAATAGCCGCGAACAGGTGTGAGCAGTTTCCGCGTGCCGGTGTCGGCGTTGTAAATCGAGACGCCCTCTGTCGTTCGCGCGAGGAATCTGTGACCGTCCTCGAGCCACACCTGCCACGAAAACGCTGGATCAGCACTGCCCTTCACCGGGCGATAGGTTCGGGCGTTGGTGTCATAGATGGAATAGCCGGCCGTCTTGCCCTGCGCGGAGTTACCGAACCCGATCAGTTCACCAGAACGCGACCACGACCCGGGCCAGAAAATCAGTCCCTCACCCATCGGCGGTTCGGTCTTGAGATCCTTGATTGGCGCCGCGCCAGGCGTCTGCGGAATGATCGTCAATCCCTTCGCGCTCGTCCCGCTGAACGCGATCCGGGTGCCGTCGGGCGACATGACCGGAAAATTCGCGCTCGACCCCGACGTCATCGGTTCGAGGTGACTGCCGTCAGGGCGGATGCTCCACAGATCGTAAATGCCGCCGCGATCGGAGTAGAAGACGATGCGTTGACCGTCGCGCGTCCACGCCGGCCCACGATCGCGCGCGGCGTCGTCGGTGAGCCGCCGGTATTCGCTGCCGTCGATCCGGGCGACGAACAGATCCTCGCGCACACCGGTTTCGTTGAACACGATCCACTGGCCGTCCGGGGAGATGTCGTGGTCGCGGATCGGCCGGCTGCCGCGCAGCAACGGCGACGGCGGACCGACCGCGACCTCTTTCGCCGCATCGAAGTTCTGCCGGAACAGCGTCGATCGCCAATCGAGGCTCGCGAAAGCCATGGTCAGGCCGTCGCGCGAGAACGACATCATCCCGCTCCAATTCGACGGCGTCGTCACCGGTTCCGGGTCGCCGAGCACCTCGCCGGTGCGTTCGTCGATGGCGACGCGCCACAGATTCATCGTCCCGCCGCGGTTACTTGAAAAGTAGAGCGCGTCGCCCGACGGTGACCATGCCGGACTCCAGTCGAGCGGCGCGTCGTTGGTGATGCCGACCGGCGTGTCACCCGACGAACCGTCGGCCGCAACGGTGAACACGTCGCGCTGACCGGTGCCGGGACGAAGCGCGAAATACGCGATTCGGGAGCCGTGCGGCGACCAGACCGGCTGCAGCGCCGCGCCGATCGTGCGCAGTTCGCGCTTCTTGCTGGACTTGATATCGATCACCACGAGTCCCGGCGCGCTGCTGGCCAGGTCCGTCGGCGAGACGAAGGTGCCGCGGGCGACGACGACCTCGTCGCCGCCCGGCGACCACGACGGCGAGTACCCTTCGTCGCTCACACGCGTCACCGACTCGCCGGTCGCCGACATCAGGAAAATGCCACCGCCGTCGCGCTCGGACCTGAACGCGATGCGTTCGCCCTCAGGTGAAAACACGGGGTTGCTGTTCGCCGTGCCCGACGTCAGCGGCCGCGACGCGCGGCTGCCGATGCGTTGCGAATAGATCTGATTCGCGCCGCTGACCGCACTGACGAACACGAGCGTCTTGCCGTCCGGCGACAAGGTCGGTTGCGTCTCGACGCCGGCCACGTCGGTGACCTGCTGAAAGCGTTCGACCTGCGAGGCCGACGCGCCGGCATCCGTCGCACCGGAACTGCCGAGCGCGCGACCAGCGAAAAAGGCAGCGACGACAAGAGCGGCCGCCACCATGGCGGGAATCAGCGATCCACGCCGTGCTTGCGCCGGCGCGGCGAGGGGGCTCGCCGCGGCCGCTCCCGATGACATGCCCATCGACTGCAGCGCGAACGCCAGATCGCGCGCCGACTGAAACCGTTCGTCGGCGCGCTTCTCGAGACAGTGACGGACGAGCGGCTCGAACGACGCGGGAATCACGCCGCTGCCAGCCACGAGGTCCGGTGGCTCGTCGCGCAGGATCGCGGACATCGTCTCCGCCGCGCTCTCGCGTATGAACGGCCGGCGGCCGGACGCCATCTCGTACAGCACGCACCCGAGTGAGAAGATGTCGGCGCGATGGTCGACGGGCTGCCCCTTCACCTGCTCGGGCGCCATGTAGCCGACCGTGCCCATCACGATGCCGGCGTCCGTGTGCTGGAGCTGGGTGGCGGCGTGGGAAGGCGCGCTCGCGGCGCTGGAGTCGACGGCCTTGGCCAGCCCGAAGTCGAGAATCTTCACATGGCCGTCAGCAGCCAGAAAAATGTTTTCCGGCTTGATGTCGCGATGAACGATCTGCCGATCGTGAGCGGCGGCAAGGCCGTGCGCGATGTCGATGCCGACTTGCACGACCTTTCGCATCGGCAGCGGCGTCGAGCCCGTGGTGAGCGGAGTCGAACCGAGTCGCTCGCGCAGCGTCTCGCCTGCGAGCAGCTCCATGACGACGAAGACGGTCTGTTCAAAGGTGCCGACGTCGTAAATCGCGAGGATGTTCGGATGCGACAGCGAGGCGATCGCCTTGGCCTCGCGCTCGAATCTCGACCGGGCGACCTCGTCACTCGCCAGGTGCGCGGGCAGCACTTTGATCGCGACGTCGCGGTCGAGCCGCGTGTCGCGGGCCTTGTAGACCTCGCCCATTCCCCCGGCGCCGATCGGCGCGATCACCTGATAGGCGCCGAGTCTGGCGCCGGCGACGAGTGACATCGGCGGTGATTGTGCCACGCCTGACGGAGAAACGAGCGCGCTATGAGTTGAACTAGCGAGCGCTCTTCACCAGGAACAACTTGTCCTGTCGTTTCAGCGCCCAGCGCACTTTCCCATCGGCGCCGACGATCACATCTTCTTCCTGCGCCATCCGAACAGGCTGACCGCCCCACTCCGGCACGGGCGTCGTCGCCTGCAACTCAATTGAAAACCACATCGAAGGAATCACGGTGGCGTCGCCGCGGCCGGGCACGCCTTCCTGGCGATCCCACAAGCCGATCAGCGGTCCGGCACCGTGCCCGTTCATCCCGATCGGATGCGAGTACTGCGTGCCGTTGATGTCAGCGGTTTTCATGCGCACCAGCATTGCCTGGAGAATCTCGTTGCCGGTCCGTCCCGGGCGGATCTCGGCCAACGTCATGTCCTGCATCGTGTTGGCGTTGGCGAGCGCGCGCTTGAGTCCGGCCGGCGCGTCGGTTTCGCCGGGTTTCAGGACATACGCCAGGTGCTGCGTGTCGGTGTTCAGGCGCGCGACGGTGATGCCGACGTCGCAATGCAGCACGTCTCCCGGCATGATGATCGGATCGGCGTCGAGCGCCGCCGTGCCCTGCCGCTGCACGTCCACGCTCGGCTGGAACCACGTGCCGAGGCCCTGGTCGCTCACCCGCTGGCGCCACCACCAGACCAGGTCGCTCGTCCGCGTCTTGCCCGGCACGATGACTTTCTCGGAAAACATCGTCTCCGTCATCTGCCAGACGAGCGCGGTCATCTTCTCGAAGAACTTTTCCTCGTCGGGGAGCCGCGACGCGATCAAATCGAGCGGCAGTCGTTCGGCGTCTTTGAACTTCGACGTCCAGGCCGGACCGAGCGCACGCGACATGCCGTCGAGCTCGCCGCTCGACAGGCCGTCGGTGAACGCGAACACCGTCGAACGGTCGATGCCGATGACGCGCGGCTTGCGTTCTTCGACCACGGTCTTGAGCAACTGCCACTGCTCGTCGCCCCAGAGCTCGGCCTGCCGCCCGCCGACCGCCGCGCCGCCGGTCACCGCGCGCGTCGACGCGCGTGTTTCAAAAACGCCACCCTGTGACGTGCCGCCGAGTGCAATTTTTTCAACGCACGCCGCCGTCACCGCCGTGCCCGCGGCCGCGCACGTGTCGAAGAACACGTAGATCGTGCGCCGGCGCGCCGCGAACGTCTCCGGCGCGACGATCGAGCTGAACACCGGGTCTTCGTTGTACTCGCGCATCGGCACGACCCACATGTCGATGCCGTACTTGCGCATCAACGGCGGCAGGAAGGTGTCGAGCCGCTGCTTCAGCCACGCCTGCTGCATCGCCGCCTGCTCGCGCAGCGTGCCGAACGGGCGTTCGGCGGCCGGGAGCGCGTTGGGGGCGAGCGACTGCGCCGCGACGCCACCGGCAAAACCCGCGGTGACGGCGGCCAGAGAAGCGACGAACGCGATGATTGTGCGCATCTATTTCTTCGGCTGCCCTTTCGCCAGTCCCTGCTTCTGCATCTCCTTCACCGTCGCCTTGACCAGGTCGTTGAGGAACTTCTGCAGGTTCTTTGCCTCCGTCGATTCGGTCACGGCGGCCCACATCAACGCGTCCTTGGGCACGCTGTAGACCGCGTTTTCCACGACGATCACGGTTTCGCGGGTGTAGATGCCGTATTGATAGGCCTGAGTCCAGCCGTAGCCGTAATAGCCCCACAAGGAACCGTAGTACGGGTCGTTCCACATGATCGGCGAGTAGTTCGTCCGCTCGCTCTTCTTCATCGGCCGCAGCGCGACGACGCCTTCGACGCCGGCGCGCTCGAACCACGGCTTGGCTTTCTCCGCGTTTTCCAGTTCCTGTTGCGGCGCGATGCGATAGGTGGCGACGCCCTGCATGCCGAGCGTGCCCAGCTCGCGCACCAGCGCCTCTTCGGCCGAGACCCGCAGGCCGTTGTCGGTGGTGATGACGAGCGCCGCAACTTTCTTGCCGAAAAAAGTGACCGAGCCAGCGTCGATCGACTTGAACGTCGACAGGAACTTGACGTCGGCCGCGAGCACGGCCCCGGCCGCGGCGATCGCGACGGCAACAAAGACGGGCACGCGCGGTTGAAATTTCATTGAAGGCTCCACGGGAAACTCTACTCCGATCTGGGCTACGATTCCGCACCTTCAGGAGGAGCTATGCGTTCAGTACGACTCGGGTTGCCGGCGTTGGCCGCGACCGCGGTGCTCACGGCCGGCAGTTACGCGGTGGGCTTCGCGCAGACCGCCGGCGATCTCAGGTCCGTCGCCGCCGGCTTTCACGAGTTGTTCCTGCACGACGCCTGCACCGGCGAATATGCGCCCCAGCCGGACACCTGCCTCCACAAGCAGCTGGTCGAAAAGCCGTTCACGTTCGGCGGCAAGGCCGGCGTCGTCTACAACGTCAAGTTGAGAATTCGCGGCATCTTCGAGCCGACGACGATCGCCGAGGGTGAGGCGCCGCTGCCTGATCATCCTTATTACAAGGTGGGCGGCACGGTGCGCGCGCGCGAGTGGTCGGCCTGGCACATCGAGGTCTCGGAGCCCAAGCAGACCTACTGGCTGAATCACTACCCGAAGGTCGGCCACATCATCTACGCCGAGGATTTCGAGGCGACAATCCCCGTCGCCGGCGGCGCCGCCGTCGTCGTCCGCGTCGTCGACGGCAACGATCGTCAGATCGACAACAACGAACCTGGCAAGCCGGACCGCATGCAGATCATCAAAGGCGTCACCGACACGCCGCTCCCGGGACAGATGCTGCGGCTCGACGTGCTGCAGGTGACAGTAGGGGGTCAAACAAGGGTCAGACCCCTTCCTTCCTGGAACCCAGCGACTTCGGCCTTGAACGCTCGTGGACCAAGCACGCCTTCGCCCGATCGAATGCGGTCAACACGCGCCGCGTCGTCCTCGACCGTTGTCACGAACGTCCTGAAACGAATCCGGAGATCGGCCTCGGTCTCATCGCCGAACAGCCGTAGGGTGAGCGACGGTGTCAGAAAAGGCGGCGCTTCCGCGAGCCCTGCGGTCGCCCGATAGCTGCTCCACAACCAGTCGCCGGGCTGTTTGACCAGACGAGCCCTGACGGGATTCATGAGCACGTAGCGGGTCACAGCGTATAAGTACGATTCTTTATCTACGATTTGGTCCTTGAAGCGCCCCTGAAAGACGTGCCCGACGCGCTGGTGCCGGCGATTCCACCACAGGCCATAGTTGCCATTGAGGCGGCGCATGGCTTCGGACAGGTTCGGCTGGCCGGGCTGCAGCGTCAGATGATAGTGGTTCGGCATTAGGCAGTAGTTCCAACAACGGATGTCAAATTCTTCGGTCACGTCGCCGAGCAGTTGAACGAATTGGGAATAATCGGCGTCGTCGAGGAACATGACCATTCTGGCGTTCCCTCGAGACATGACGTGGCGAATCAGGTTCGGCGTCTTGATGCGCGTTCGGCGTGGCATGCAGGACGTCTAATCACAAAGCTTGCCGGCGCCGATCGGCGCATTTACTGGGTTAATCGGCTGGAGACAGCGCATTCTTCGATTTTTGGCGGTTGGGGGCGTTGTGATTTCTGCGTACGGGGTCTGACCCTTGTTTGACCCCACCCTCCAGCGCGTCTCTGAGCGCCACGTCGCGAGGATCGCCCGTCAAAGTCGTTCCCATCTGACTGGTCACGTAGGCGTAGCCGATGCCCGTGCTCGGATCGGCGTAGCCCAGCGACCCGCCGGCCCCAGGGGATCCGAATGAGCTTGCGGCGCCGAACGGCCAGAAGCGACTCGGCTTCATGAACCCGAGCGAGAACTGGACTTCTCCCTTCAGGCACTCGTCGTAAAATCCGCGCGCTGGCGGAATCGCCGGCGCCGCCAGCAGCCGCAGCGTCTCAGCGCGGAGACCGAGCTCGCGGCCGCCGGTCGCGAAAACGCTGTAGGCGTGCGCAATGGCGCGTGCCGTGCCGACTGCGCCGCCGGACGGCACTTCGAAGTTGCGGGCGTAGATACGCTCCGCATCGTGAGGCAGTTGCGACCCTCGCATCGCGCGAACGATCTTCGACCGCGGGTTCATCGCCAGCAGCGTGAACCGAAATGGAAACCCGAACAGCATTTCGATCGCTCCAGGCCGGGCCATCGTGGCGAGTCGAACGTTCGCGATGTCCTCGGGTAACCTGAGATACACATCCAAACCAAGCGGCGACGCAATTTCGTCCTGAAAGAACTGTCCGAGGCTGCGATGCATCGGGTCGACGCGTCGCAGCAGTTCGCCTTCGTAGAACCCCAGCGTGATCGCGTGGTATGCGACGCGGGTGCCCGGCAGCCACGCTGGCTTCTGCCGCGCCAGCACGACGGCCAGACGATCGACGTCGGCGACAAGGTCACGACTGACCGGCACGTCGAGTTCGAACAATCCGGCCTGGTGCGCAAGCAGCTGTCGGACCGTGATTCGATCCTTGCCCTGCTGCGCAAACTCGGGCCAGTACGCGGCAACCCGTTCCTCGTAGTCGAGCCAGCCGCGCGAATGCGCGACCGCGAGCGTCATCGCCGCGAGGCCTTTGGTCGCCGAGTAGACGACGACCATCGTGTCGCGCTCCCACGGCGCGGCGGTTTCCTTGTTTCTCAGGCCGCCCCAGAGATCGACGACCTTCTGCCCGCGGTAATACGCACAGCAGGCGCCGCCCAGCTCGCGGCGGTGAGTGAAGTTCTCGATGAACGCGTCCCGCACCGCTTCGAAGCCGGGACTGACGTGTCCGTCGACGCGGGGCGCGATCCTCGTCATGGCTGCCCTTTCTTCCGTCGCCGGCGATGGACCCGGCTACTTCTCGGAAGGCAAAGGCCGTGCCTCGCTTGCGTCGTCCCATGGGCGCACCCGAGATCGGTTGACTCGCGGCGCGACCAGTCTTCATCCGAATTAGTTCATGGTCTGGTCGTGATTTTCCCGGCCTACGAGTAGCGGTCGTTCACCCACGGCTCGGCACTGTTCGAGTAGCCGCGCACTTCCCAGAAACCGCGGCGATCGCGGGACAGGAATTCGATCCGGCGCACCCACTTCGTGCCCTTCCACGCGTAGAGCTTCGGCGTGATCACGCGCACCGGCCCGCCATGCTCGCGCGGCAGCGGCTTCCCTTCCCAGGTGTGCACGAGCAGCACGTCATCTTCGGTCGCGCGCGCGATCGGAAGATTCGTCGTGTACGGAATGTCCGTGCCCGGCTGCACGTCGTAGCCGGTGAAAAAGACAAACCGCGCTTCCTCATTCGGCACGACCAGTTCGGCGACGTCGCGCATCCGCACGCCGCGCCAGTGATTGTCGAACCGGCTCCACGTCGTCACGCAATGAAAATCACTGACGTCATCGGTCTGCGGCAACGCCATGAAGTCGGCCCATGACAACGTCATCGGGTTGTGCACCTCGCCGTCGATCTCGAGGCGCCAGTCGGCGAGCGCGATATCAGGCACGTCGCCGAGATCGAGGACCGGCCAGTTCCTGACCACATGCTGGCCGATCGGCAATTGCGGCATGCCGTCACGATTCGGCGGACCGCTGCCCTCAGGAGTGCGCCCGCGAACGTCGACGTTGACCGCGTCCGCATGGAGCTGCTTCTGGCGCGCGATGTAGGCGAGCCGTTTGGCGACGAGATCTTCGCGGGACATGTCGAAGACTACTTCGCGCGCCGCACGCCCCAGGCGATCGGCAGTCCGACGCAGACCATGTGAATCCACACCTGCGGCCAGCTCATCGATCCCGGCCAGCGTGGCGCCGTGCCGAGATAGAAGCTGCGCACCCAGGACATCAGCGGCAGCGTGCCGTAGTTCATCGCGCAGAAGACGACGACGCCGTAGAGCGGGCCGACGAGCAGCAGCGGCGCAGTGCGGAGAAATGCGAGCCGGCGGCTGAGCGCGTAGAACACCAGCGTCGCGGTCAACGCGACAGTAAAGTGCATGAGCAATCCGATCGCGGCCATGCCGGCGCCGCCGGAGGTCGCGTGACTGCCCCACAGCGCGGAGGCGACGCCTTTGAGCACTTGATCGGGAGTACGGCCAGCGTTGATCCAGGACTGGACACAGGCTGCGGTGATGTCGAGCACGCCGCACAGCAACCAGCCGGACAGGATCGCCTGGCCGGTGCTGACGGATGATGGCGCGTGGAAGCGAACCGACGTGGCGGACATATCCGCTACAGGTTACTTCGTCAGCGGCTTGATGCTACTGCGGCCGGGCCGGCACGGCTGGCAGGTTGCTGACCAACCGACGCATCTCGAGTAAATCGGCGAGCGATTGCGCACGGAGCAAGAGGCTCTCGCGTTCGAGCAGAGCCTGTTTTTCGAGCGGATCGAGATCCAGGCCTTGCGCGAGGGTGTGGACGAACTCAGCGTCCGGCATCGACAGCAGGGGCGCAGCTGACGCCTCGGCCCCGGACTCGCCCGGGTGCGCGCCGAGGCCGATGAACTCGGCGAGTCGAATCCGCACCGCGGTCAGCGCCGCGCGGCCGGCGATGTCGAGCGGCAGATCATGCAGCGGTTCGACCCTCGCGCGGCGGTAGGCACCGGCGTCGTCCTCGCTGACGATGCGGAAACGATCGAGGCCCTGGAGCACGACGTTGTAACGGCCGTCCTCGAGCTTGGCGGCGCTGGCGATCACACCGCTGCAGCCGATCGGATAGATCGACGGCCGGGCCTGGTACGCGGGCTCCCACCCGGGCTGCAGCAGGACCATGCCGATCCGCCGATCGGCCTCGAGCGCATCGGCCACCATCGCCCGATAGCGCGGCTCGAAGATGTGCAGCGGCAGAGCGACGCCGGGAAACAGGACGACGTTCGGCAGCGGGAAGAGAGGAAGGAAGGCCATGGTCTAGCTGCCTGACAGCTTATGGCCTTTCGTCCTTCGCGATCTGCGCGCTTCGCGCTTGTCACACAAGCGCTTCACCATGACCGGCGCATTTCAGTCATCTCGAAAGAGCGCTAGACTCTCCGCGATGACGCGTGCCGTTCTGATCGCTCTGATTTGCGCACTGGCAGCAACCGTCGCGTTCGCGCAGCAGAGATCCATGCCTCCGCCGCCGTCGATGGTGATGCCGCCGGTGTGGGCCGGGAGCGTCCAGATGCCGGACGGCCGGACGTTCGTCACCGACGGCGGCCTCGCGGTTGACGTCGCTGTCACGAAGCCGGAGCCGATGCCGTCGGCGTCGCTGCCGGCCGAAACCGGCAAAGTCTTCGAGAGCCATCTGAAGGCGAGCCACACCGACGAGATCGATCTCGCCGATCTCAAGCCCGGCGAGCACAAGAACACGTTCGTCGGACCGCGCGGCATCGGCGTGAGCGGCAACTACGTCAACTACCTGCGCAAGGCGATCCCGAAGAGCCGGCTGCGTTTCAGGAGCGACAAAGATCCCATCGTCATCGTCCTGGACGGTCGCGCGGTTGGGCTATTGATGCCGCTGGCGATGGCGCGCTGAGCTCTTGAGAAAGCCCTGCGAGATATGTTCTGCAAAAAGACCTCATATTCGGATGGAGGGCATCGAGAGCACTGAGCGCTGACAGGCTCTCCATGAGCTCTACCTGGTGATGGTTCTTCTCTCGGACCGCATCTCGTGATGTTTTCCAAGGAGGTAGGTTTTCTTCACGTCCTTCATGTTGAAGGCTCTTTTCATTCCCGTCGACTCGGCGGCGACAACTGTTATCTTTGCTGTCAACAAGGAGCTAACCATGTGCGACCAGGATCATTTCGACGATGACAAGAGAGAGTTCGAAGCGCTGGGCCTGGTGACGCGCCGACAGTTCGGCGTCCTCGTCGCCGCTGGAGTCTCGCTGGCGCTGCCGGTGGCGGCGAATGCCCAGGCTGTGACCGAGTCCGACGTCAACGTCAAGACGCCAGACGGCACCTGCGACGCGTATTTCGTGCACCCGGCCGGCGCGGTCGCCGGCGTGGTGATCTGGCCGGACATCTTCGGTCTGCGGCCGGCGTTCCGGCAGATGGGCAAGCGCCTTGCCCAGTCCGGCTACTCGGTGCTGGTGGTCAATCCGTTCTATCGCACGAAGAAAGCACCGACGGCAGCCAACGGCGCGGCGACGCCAATCGCCGAGGTGCGCCCGCTCGCGTCGGCGCTCAACGAGACCACGAACATGACCGACGCCAAGGCGTTCATTGCCTGGCTCGATCAACAACCGTCGGTGTCGAAGACGCGAAAGATCGGCACGCAGGGCTACTGCTTCGCCGGGCCGATGGCGTTCCGCACCGCCGCGGCTGTGCCCGAGCGCGTCGGCGCGGTCGCGTCGTTCCACGGCGGCGGTCTCGTCACGACGGGGCCGAATAGCCCGCATCTGCAGGCCGCGGCGACGAAGGCGCAGTTTCTCGTCGCCATCGCCGCCAACGACGATCAGCGGTCGCCGAACGAAAAAACGACGCTCAAGGACACGTTCGCGAAAGCGAACCTGCCCGCGGAGATCGAAGTCTACGAAGGCGCCGCCCACGGCTGGTGTCCGCCCGACTCCGGCGTCTACAACGAGCCGCAGGCGGAGAAAGCGTGGGCGCGGTTGCTCGCGCTGTACGGGAAGGCGCTGGCGTAACCCCGGCGCAGGCGTCGACAGTCACCGACCTTCCACGGTCAGTAAAACTACGGAAAGCGGTGGCGGAAACTACCGAGCCGCGCCGCGCTCGCCTCGTCTTGCTGCTAGACTCCGTGGCATGAAGCGCGTCCCTGTCGTTGTTTTTGCCCTCTTACTCGGTCTGGTCACCGGCGGCCTCTTGATCTGGAGCACGCCTGGCGTCTCGGCACAAGGCCAGTCGAGCGCCAACATGCTCGTCGTCGCCGCGGTGACGAGGAAGTGCATCGTCACGACCGAACCGATGGACTTCGGCCAGTACGACCCGGTGCAGGTCCATGCGACCGCGCCGCTCGACGGCCAGTCCCGCATCACGGTGGCGTGCACCAAGGGCGCCGTCGTCCAGATCGGCATCGACGACGGCACCAGCGGCACGCCGGGGACTCGCCGGATGACCGGCGGCGCGAGCGCGGTCCTGACCTACGACCTCTTCCAGGACGCCGGCCGCACTATCCGCTGGGGCAACACCACCACCGATGGCATGGACGGCGGCGTCGCGCCCTCTCGCGATCCGAGACCGTTCACGGTCTACGGGCGCGTGGCGGGTGGGCAGGACGTCGCGGAAGGCGCCTACCAGGACACGGTCGTCGTCACCGTCAACTTCTGAGGCTGTCATGACGACCATGTCACGCGTCGGCGGCGTATTGTCCATGGCGGTTGCGATCGCGATCTGCGCGACGGCGGCCGTCGAGACCCAGACCACGTTTTCGATCGACCCGTTGATGGTGGAGCTCGACGCCGCCAACCGCAACGCGGTGATGACGATCACGAACACGTCCTCAAAGGAAATGCGGTTTGAGATCAAGGCGTTCGCGTGGGATCAGGAACCGGATGGCGCAATGAAGCTTACGCCGACCACGGACGTCGTCATCTTCCCGCCGCTCGTGACGCTGAAACCGAAGTCAATCCAGCGCCTGCGCATCGGCACGGACGTCCCGCAGGGCGCGGTCGAGAAGTCGTACCGACTGATGATCGAGGAACTGCCGAGCGCCGCGGCGCCGGCGGCGGGCACCAGGGTCGCGGTGCGGACGCGCATCGGCGTGCCGGTGTTCCTCGCGCCGACCAAGTCCGTACGAAGCGGGCGGATCGATCAGACCACGGTGAGCAAGGGCGTGGTCACCGTCCCGATGACCAACACCGGCAGCATCCATGCGATGGTCGACGAAGTGTCGGTGCGCGGGATGTCGGCGCCCGACTCGCCGGTGTTCGAAGAAGCTCTCAAAGGCTGGTACGTCCTGGCGGGAAAGACCCGGACGTGGACCTACACCATGAAGCCAGCACAGTGCCGCGCGGTGAAGTTCCTCGAGATCGAAGCGTCCGCGCACGACAAGGTACTGACGCAGCGGGTCGAGCTGCCGGCGAGTGCTTGCGTGCGGTAGCGGTGGCTGGTCGCTTCGGGCTGGCGGTTCTCCTCGCCATCGTCCCGTCGATCGCGGCCGCGCAACAGCAGCCGCCACCGGGCTACCAGCGGTCGTTCTGGTCGCTGGTCGTGAATGACGTCCCGAAGGGCGACACCGACGCCCTGCTTCACGGCGAAGACGTCTGGCTCCCGGTCGCGACGCTCGAGAAGGCCGGACTCAGCGGCTTCGCCGGGCAACGCGACACGCTGATGGGCCGCGAGCACGTGCTGCTCGGTTCGCTGGCACCTGACATCACGACACGGCTCGACATCACCCAGACGGTGATGTACCTCTCCGCCGATCCGAAATTCTTCCAGGAAACGCGCGTCGTCCTTCAGTTCGATCGTCCCCAGGGACTGGTGCAGTCGAGAAACGCCAGCATCTATCTGAACTACAGCGCCACCTGGGATCAATCGAATGGAACCACGGGATTTGGCGACACCGGCCTGTCCTTGTTCGGCAACACGTCGATCGGGAGCGACTTCAACGTCACCGCGGACGGCACGTTCGTGCGCGGTCTGTCCACGCTGACGGTGGACCGGGCCGCGGCGCGGCAGCGGTTGCAAATTGGCGACACCATTCCACGCTCGACGCCGCTCGGTTCGTCACCGATTCTGGCGGGCGTGTCGTTCGGCCGCGATTACTCGCTCGACCCGTACTACTACCACTACCCGACGCCGACGTTTCGCGGCACCGTCCGCGCGACGTCCGACGTCGAGGTCTACGTCAACAACGTGCTGGTCCGACGTCTACAGATCGCTCCCGGCCCGTATCGGCTCGATCGCCTGCCGCTCACCTCGGGCCGCGGCGATGTGCGCATCGTCCTGCGCGATCCGCTCGGCCGGCGGACCGACATCGACGCCGGCGTGTATCTCGCGACCGGCCTGTTGCCGAAGGGCGAGCAGGACTATGAATACGTGGCCGGCGTGATTCGCGACGACTCCAGCGGCACGCCGGAGTACGGCGATCTGGGCGGCATCGCGACGCATCGTGTTGGCGTGACCGATTGGTTCACCCTGGGCGTGACCGCGGAAGGCGCGAAGAACGTCGTCGCCGGCGGCCCAAACGTCAGCCTGCGCCTGGCGCGCCTCGGCGAATTCGAAGTGCACACGTCAGTCAGCCGATTCTCAAACGAGATCAGCCCGACTGACCTTCAGGGCAAAGCGGTCACGACCAGCGGCCTCGCGGCGTACGGGATTTACAACTACATCAGCCGCTGGCTGAGCGTCAGCGCGCTCGCGCAGTACTACGACGACGGCTACGCCAACATCTGGCAGCTGCCGGGCGACGTTGACACGCCGGAGTTCTACCAGGCCTCGGCGGCCGTCCCGCTGTTCAGGACCAGCAGCCTCACCTACACCTACGAGACCAAGCGATCGCCGGCAGGAAACTTCGGCTACGTTTTGCCGGACGGATCGTACGATCCATCGCTCGTGCCGAGTGTCGGCCATTCGCTGCGGCTGACCGGCCGCGTGCTTCCCCGCACGCAGTTGAGTGTTGACGTGACCCGCACGACCGTTCGCGGCGAGAAGATCTGGAGCGGCCTTGCCGGTCTCAACGTCGCCATCGGCCGCACGGCGACGGCGAGCGCCACCTACACCAGCTTCGACGGTTCGGACGCGAGCTACCTCGACCTCAGCAAGCCCTTGCCGATCGGCCGAGGCGTCGGCTTCCGGCTCTCCGGCTCGGATGCGGAAAGCGGATCGGGGTTTGGCGAGGTCTCGGTGAACACCGCCTACAACCAGATGCGCGCCAGTTACGAGGTCGCCGAGGACGGCGAACGTAAAAACACCTCGGCCACGCTGGCCGGCGGCGTGATCTTCGCGGGCCGCGGGCTGTTCTTCACGCGGCCGCTCGACACGAGCGCCGCGGTGGTCGAAGTCACGGGCCTCCGCCGCGTCCGGATCATGGCCGACAACGTCGAGGTCGCCCGCACCGGCCGCGGCGGACGCGCGCTGGTGCCGCGCCTGCTGCCGTATCTGGCGAACCGGATCAGCTTCAACGAAACCGACATCCCGTTCGATTACACGATCCCCGTGTCGTTCCAGCTGATCGCGCCGCCCTATCGGGGCGCCGCGTTCGTGAAGTTCGCGACCGCCAGGATCCAGGGCCGCACCGGATCGGTGCGCATGACGATCGATGGCCGCGAAGTGACGCCCGGCTACGGCACGATCGTGGTCACGCTGCCGGACGGACCGGTGGAATCGCCGCTGAACGCGGAGGGCGAGTTCTTTCTGGACCTGCCGGATGGCCATCACCGCGCGACGGTCACGTTCCAGGATCGTTCGTGTATGGTGGAGTTCGACGCCACGGCTCGGAAGGGCGAGCTGATGCAACGATTGGGGGTGCTGCGGTGCACGGCGTCAGGATCATGAACAAGAGGCCATCGCTCCGAACACTGGCCGTCGTGGTGGCGGTCCTCTGCTGTTCGGTAGCTGGAGCCGCTGGTCAGCAAAGGAAGCCGAAGCCGCCTGATGCCCAACAGTTCAGGTGCTGGTTTCTGGGTCGCACGATTATCGAATTTGGCTACTACGACCCGTTCTCGCCGAGCGACCTTCTCATTCAGGGGCACCTGGAATACCAGTGCTCGGAAACCCAGGCTCCGCCGTCTCGGTCGACGACCAGAAGCCGATCGTCGGGCCGGGCGAAGCCGACCCGGCATCCAATCGAGATCTCGTTCAGTACTGGTCTGGGCGGTGACTACAACCCCAGAACCATGACCGGGACAGGCACAGATCGGCTGGAGTACAACCTCTACCGCGACGCTGCCCGCACGCAGATCTGGGGCGACGGCACCCGCGGCACGAGCACTCTCGCCGGAGACGTAGGCGCCTCGGAGGTCACTGCCACGGCGATCGTCTATGGGAGGATGCCCGCCGGCCAGAACGTCACCGGCGGCGCGTTCTTCGACGTCATCGTGATGACGATCGACTTCTAGCAGGCCGCTACGCGGCCTGGACTTCAAACTCTAAACTTCAAAATTCGAACTTGCCCAGTCAAACAGGGAGAAGCATGAGAAGAGCATGAGGGGTTCTTTCTTTTGGTTTTCTCTGTCTTCTCCCTGTTTAAGCTCTTGGCAAGCGCTCTTCACTCATTTCCCGGCTCGGCTGTTTAGAAATGCAGCGTGACGAGCACAGGTCCGGGCACCGTGATGATGACTTCGCGGCCGGCCAATCGCTGCGGTCCGGCCGTTTCGATCAGCGGGCTCACGGTTTCGACCGCATCCGCGGTGGACACTCTCATCGCCCTCAGCGCCGATTGCGCGCAGACGACGCGAACCGACGAACTGGTGGCGTCGGCGGCTGCTTCATCGGCGTTGACTGAGCACGACCTGACCACGCGCACGCCGACATGAAGTGTGGCAACGGCGACGCCCTGGGCGCGAACCACGTGCGGCACCGCCAATGCGGCGAAGATCAGGACACAGCCGGCAAGGCAGCGTTGTGTGATTGGCACGTCGTCTATTGTCCGCCAAACGCCCCGCGCTGACGCAACAACTCGTAGACCGCGATCCCGACCGCCGTCGAGAGATTGAGTGACCGCACCTGCGGCGATGACATCGGCAGCCTCAGGAACCGATCGCGAAAGCGCTCGTGAATCTCGCCAGGGAGGCCGGCGGTCTCGCGCCCGAAGATCAAAACGACGTGCTCGGCCTCGCCGAGCGGGGCCTCCCAGATCACGCGCTCCGCCTTCGTCGAGAAGAACCACGGCTCGCCGAGCGACGGCAGCTCGCGCTCGAACGCGTCCCAGTTGGGCCACACGCGCAGGTCGACGTGCTCCCAGTAGTCGAGGCCGGCGCGCTTGACCTGCCGGTCGTCCAGCGAAAAGCCAAGCGGCTCGATCACATGCAGCGCGGCGCCGGCAGCCAGGCAGGTGCGCCCGGCGTTGCCGGTGTTCCAGTGGATCTCGGGATGAACGAGAACGACGTGCGTCACGCGTTCGGCTTGTTCAGCGCCGCCAGGCACTCGTAGGCCGCGTACTTGTAGCTCTCCGCCAGCGTCGGGTAATTGAAGACCATGTCGATGAACAGATCGACCGGCGCGTCCATGTGAATCGCGGTCTGGCCGATGTGCACCAGCTCGGTGGCGCGCTCGCCGATCGCGTGGGCGCCGATCACTTTCCGGGTCGCGCGATCGACGACGAGCTTGGTCATGCCCTCGTGATCGCCGGTAATCTGACCGCGGGCGTTGTTGCTGTACAGCGCGCGGCCGACGACGACGTCGATGTTCTTTTCGCGGGCGGTTTGCTCGGTCTCGCCGACCGCGCTGACTTCGGGGATCGTGTAGATGCCGTAGGGCATCAACTGCGACACCGCCGACTTGTAGGCGAACCCGAACGCGCGGCAGATCGCGACCCGCCCTTGCTCCATCGACACCGAGGCCAGCGCCGGAAAGCCGATGACGTCACCGGCGGCCATCACGTGCGGCACCGTCGTCCGATACGCATCGTCCACCTCGAGATACCCGCGCGCGTTCGGGGCCACGCCGATCCGATCGAGTCCGAGTCCCTCGGTGTTGCCGACGCGCCCGGCGGTGAACAACAGCCGCTCCGTCTCGAGTCGTTCGCCGCTTGACAGCGTGGTCGCGATGACCGCACCGCTGCGCGCGACCTGCGTCCATTTCACGTCCTGCACCAGACGGATGCCGAGGCTGGTCATCGACTGGCGCAGCCGCGCGATCAACTCGAGATCGAGGAACGGCAGGATCTCCGGGCGCGCGTCCACCAGCGTGACGTTGACGCCCAGCGCGGCGAACATGCACGCGTACTCGCAGCCAATCACGCCGCCGCCGAGGATGGCGAGATCGCGCGGCAGCCGATCGATCGCCAGGATCTCGTCGCTGTCGGAGATCGCGTGATCGGAGAAGTCGATGTCCGCCGGCCGAAACGGGCGCGAGCCGGTGGCAATCAGGATGTACTCGCCCGACAGGCGTGTGCCGTCATCTTCGATCTCGACCGTGTGGGCACCGGCAAAGCGGCCGCGGCCGCGGTAGTAGGCGATGCCGTGCCGCTCCAGGTTTTGGCGAATCGTCGCCGACGCCGACGCCGCGATCGTGTCTTTGCGTTCGATCAGCCGTCGCACGGTCGCGTCCGGCGCCAGCTCGACGGCGACGCCGTAGAGCCGACGGTTGCGATGGCCGGAAAGATAGAGCGCGGTTTCACGCAACGTCTTGCTCGGCAGCGTCCCGGTGTGCACGGCCGCCCCGCCAGGCTCCGGCTCGGCCTCGATCACCGCGACGCTCTTGCCGAAATAGGCCGCCTGCGCCGCGGCTTTTTCACCGGCGGGGCCGGAGCCAATGACGATGAGATCGAAGCGGGCGTCGGACACCGGCGCGGATCGTATCAGGTGCGTTCCGGCTAGACTGAAACCATGATCCGCAGCATCCTCGTTGCCTGCCTGATCGCCCTGCCCGCCGTCGCCACGGTCGTAGCACAGGACAAACCGAAGCCGTCGAGCCCATCCGTGGTCGCGCCGCCGGTCTGGCAACTCGCGATCACCATGCCCGACGGGCGCACGTTCGTCTCCGACGGCGCCCTGGCCGTGGACGCGAAGATCGCCCGGCCTGATGCGATGCCGAAGAAGGTGCTGCCGGTCGAGAGCGGGAAGACCATCGCCGGCCGGCTGACCGGGAAATACGCAGACGAGATCGCGCTGTCCGGGCTGCGCAGTGGCCCGCGGACAAACACGTTTCTCGGACCGCGCGACATCCCCTTGAACGGCAACTACGTGACCTTCCTGCGCGGCGTCGCACCTCGGAGCCGGCTTCGCTTCAGCGGCCCGCTCGATCCGATCGTCGTCATGCTTGACGGCCAGGCGGTCGGCCTCTTGATGGCCATTGCGATGCCGAAGTGACGACGGGCTGTGAGCGCGCCACATAGGATAGCGGCCTGTGGGCGCGAGCGTCGGCAAGCCGATTGGCACGATCGGTGCTTCGAGCAAGCGCGTGCGAATTCTCAATCAGCTGATCAAGTGCGCGAGTGTCCTGACCGGGCTGCTCCTCGTGCTGACCATCGGAACCCCGGCTCGCGCGCAGACCGTCGAGCCGCCGCAACAGACGCAGGCGCGCAACGGAAATTCTCCCGCGGCGCCCTTCGTGTGCAGCTCTACGGCCGACCAACGGCAGCATTGCGCGGCGGATACGTCAGCCGGGGTCGCGCTCCTCAGATCGACCGGGCCGGTCGCCTGCCTGCTCGGCAAGAACTGGGGCTACGACGACACCGGCATCTGGGTCACCGGCGGCTGCGCCGGCGAGTTCCTGATCGGAGCCGCGCCGCAAGCTCCTGCGGCGCAGGCGCTTCCTCCGCCTACTCCCTTCCAGCCCACCGATCCGGCGATTGAACAGTGGGGAGAATTCAACCCCGGCACCGGCTTTCTCGTCGGCCGAAGCACGATGGGCGAGCTGGCGATCAGCGGCTATGGACTGGTGCGGTACATCAACCAGACGCCCGCCGTGCAGGATTTCACCGATCACCTGGGGAACACGCGCCCGGTGGACGGCCGCCACGACATCTACCCGCACCGCGTGATGGTGTTCCTCAAAGGCTGGATCGGCACGACGAAGCTGATTTACTCGATGACGTTCTGGACCGTGCTCGACACCAGTCAGAACGCGATCTTCACCAACGTCGGCTACCAGTTCAGCAAGAAGTTCAGCATCTACGCCGGCCTCAATGGCAACCCGGGCACTCGCTCGCTGCAGGGCAACCATCCGCTCTGGCTGGGCAACGACCGGGTGATGGCCGACGAGTTCTTCCGGCCCTTCTTCGGCTCCGGCATCTGGGCCCAGGGCTCACTGACGCCCGGTCTCTGGTACAACGCGATGCTGAGCAACACCAACAGCATCCTCGACGTGAAATCGAGCCAGCTCGATCGCAACTGGACCACCGGCGCGTCGACGTGGTGGATGCCGACGACGAAGGAGTTCGGCCCGAAGGGCGCCTACGGCGACTGGGAGTTTCACGAGAAGCTGGCGACGCGCGTCGGCGTCTCGTGGACGCGCAGTCCCGAGCAGCGGTTTACCGACGGCACGTCGGGCGGCCCCGGAAACACGACGCTCAGGCTGGCCGACAGCGTCAACCTGTTCGAGACTGGCGCGCTCGCCCCGGGCGTCACGGTCGACACCGCGGACTACAACATTCTGTCGTTCGATGCCGGCGGCAAATACAAGGGCATCTTCCTGCAGACCGAGATCTATAACCGCTGGCTCGACAACTTCGTCGCCGACGGTCCGCTGCCCGTCGCGAGCATTCACGACACCGGCTTCTACATCCAGGCGGCGTTCTACCCGGTGAAGAAGAAGCTCGAAGTCTACGGCGCGACCTCGCAGATCTTCGGCGACAAAGGCGCGGGCTTCGACAACAGCTCCGAGTACCTCGTCGGGATGAATTTCTATCCCATCGACTCACGGTACGTGCGGCTGAACATGCAGTTCATTGACGTCAACAAGTCGCCGGTCAGCAGCGCGTTCGGCTACTATGTCGGCGGCCAGACCGGCAAGACATTCGCGACGGCGTTCTCCGTGTTCTTCTGAGTTGCCGAGCGTGCCAAGAGCGGATTCACAGGGAGAAGAATGAGAAAATCAAGAGAGGTTCTTCTCTTGTTCGTCTCGGCCTTCTCCCTGTGAATTCGCTTTTGGCTGATGCACTTCACTCAGTTCATGTCCAAGCCGCCGACGCTCGCACTGCTCAAGGCATTCCTCGACGCCTTCAATCGTCACGATCTCGACGCGATCATGAGTTATTTCGCCGACGACTGCGTCTTCTACATGCCGCGCGGCGCTGGCCCACGGGGCGACCGATTCGTCGGGAAGCCTGAGGTCCGCGCCGGTCTCGCCAAACGCTTCGCGGGGATTCCCGACGTGCACTACGGCGACGACCGACACTGGGCCGGCGATGATTTCGGCGTCTCTGAGTGGACGCTCACCGGCACGACGGTCGCGGGAAAACGCCTGGAGGTGCGGGGCGTGGACGTGCTCGAGTTCGTCGACGGCAAGATCACGCGCAAGGATTCGTTCTGGAAGATCGTGGAGTGAGATGAGGCTTCGCCTTCCCCAGAGCGGTTTCACAGGGAGAGGGCCGAGAAGATCCAGAGGAAGAACCTCTCTTGGTGTTCTCGTGCTTCTCCCTGTAAATCGGCTCTGCGCCAGTGCATTTCACGCAGCGCCTTCGCCTGCCTCAGAGCGGTTTCACAGGGAGAAGACCGAGAAGATCCAGAGGAAGAACCTCTCTTGGTGTTCTCGTGCTTCTCCCTGTAAATCGGCTCTGCGCAAGTGCATTTCACTCAGCGCCCGCCTGCTATTTGAACGTCGCCAGCAGCCGCTGGAACCTGGGATCGTCGCGCAGCGTGTCGTAATCAGGGTCGCGCTCCAGCCAATCGCGCTGGCCCCAGCCCTGCGCGGACACGCGCTCCAGCAACGCGATCGCCTGATCGGTGTGTCCAAGCTTCGCCTGCAGGCAGGCGCCATTGCCCAACGAACTCATGTCAGTCGGGTAGAGCTCGAGCGCCCGCGCGGACCACTCGATCGCGCGCTCGGCCTGCCCTTCTTCGAGCAGGTACAGCGCCCCGAGCGACATCGCCCGGCCGTCAAGCGGATTGAGCGCCAGCATGTGCTCGGCGCGGCGGATGCCTTCGCGCCGCCAGGTCGACGCCTCGTCGCCCTTGCCGAGCATCTTCAGTGATTGCGCGAGCAGGAACGGACTCTGAAAGTCTTCCTGCCGAACGTCCGCGGCTCTCCGGAAGGAGACCGCTGAACCGGCGACATCGCCGCGGGCGAACCGGGTCCTCGCGTAGTAATAGTGCGAGTCGAACAGGTTCGGATTCAGGCGAATCGATTCCTCGAATTCCTTCGACGCGTCGTCGTAGCGCGCCATCAGCGACAGCGCGCAGCCGCGCGCGACGTGGGCCTCCGCGAGATCCGGCCCAAGCTCGAGCGCGCGCTGACTGGCGCGCTCGGCTCCGGCCAGATCGGCGTCCTTGGCGCCGAACCAATCGTAGAGCGTGGCATGCGCGGTCGCCAGCCCGGCGTAGGCCGGACCATATTTCGGTTCGAGCTCGATCGCCCGGCGGAACAAATCGGCGGCCGCCTCCAGATCGGCGTACCTGATCCGCGGGAGGTGCTGGCGTCCGCGCAGATACAGCTCGTAGGCCGCCGTTCCGGCGTGCGAGTGATGCCACGTCCGCTTTGCCGGCGGCGCACCGACGCCGCCGCGCAGCGACGCCGCCACGCTGTCGGCGATCTCATCCTGCATCGCAAACACGTCTTCGAACTGTCCGTCGAAACGGTGCGACCAGCGGTGGTGGCCGCTCGCCACTTCAATGAGCTGCACGGTCACCCGCAGGCGATCCCCGGACTTGCGGACGCTGCCCTCGAGCAACGTCTCGACGTTGAGTTGCTCGCCGACGACCCGGACGTCCTCGCCCTTGCCGCGAAACTGAAAAGAGGCCGTGCGCGCGGCGACGCGCAGTCCATCGATCTGCGTGAGCGCGTTGATCAGTTCCTCGGCCAGGCCTTCACAGAGGTACTCCTGGTCATGGCTCGGACTCATGTCGGCGAACGGCAGAACCGCGATCGAGGATACCGCCCGGTTCGTCCGCGCGGGGGCCGTCGGGGCCGCCGCGTTCCCTCGAATCACCGCGGCGATGAACTGATATCCCCGCCGGTGGCGGGTCTCGATGAACGTCGGGTGCTTCGCATCGTCGCTCAGAACCCGGCGCAGCTCCTGAATGCACGTCGTGAGCGCGTCGTCGGTGACCGCGACGTCTGGCCAGACGGACGCAAACAACTGGGCCTTCGACACCGGCGAACCCGCATGGGCGACGAGGATCTTCATGACTTCCGCGGCCTTGGGGGTCAGGCGCACTTCCTGCTCACGCAGCCAGAGCTGGCCCGTGTCGAGCTGAAACCGGAATTCACCGAAGCCGACGCTCTGGGTCATGAGCGGACGGCTCTCAGTATATTTCCGGACCAAATCAGATCCGAGAGACCTCGTCCCTCGGACTCCCTCTCACGCTCGCTTGCGGGGACCCCGGCGCCCCGCGCCGCTACGCGCCAACCAGCAGCTTGACCTCCCGGGACATTGCCTTAGCGAGTGCTTCGTGAAGCGGGCGCAACCGGCTCAGCGTCCAGCCAAACGACGCAATCGCATCGGTCGCCTCGAACACGTCGAGACTCGCCGCGTCGCGCTGTTCCTGATAGCCCGCCAACGCTTCGTCGGATCCAGCGAGGATCGCAGCGGTCAGCAGTTCCGCGTCGCGCAGCGCGTCCGTGATGCCGTGCGCAGTCAACGGGTCCTTGAAGTATCCGGCGTCGCCAACCAGGGCCCAGCCCGGTCCATGGGACTGCCGAAAGAAGCCGGCATGGCCGGGGAATCCCTGCAGCGGCCGCGGGCCGGCGCTCGCGACCCGCTCGGCGAGCGTTGGCGCGACCTCGGACAACAACGCGCCGAAGGTTTCGTCGGTCCGGTGCGCAAACAGGCGAGTGAACTCCGGCCCTGGCACGGTGAGCGAGACACACACCTCACCGGCATTGGTCGGAATCGCGCCGGCACTGAGACCGGGGACGAAGTACCACTCGTACCCGGCCACATCGAGCCCGGGCCAATGTCCATACACGGTGGCGGTCGCATGCCGACCGGCGCGATACGTCTGCGCGTCGACCAGCCTGGCGACCGTAGATCGCATGCCGTCAGCGCCGACCACGATATCGGACGCCACCTCATGCAGGTGGCCGGACTCGTCCTCGAGCACGACGCCGATCACGGGTCCGGTCGCGGCGCGTTGCAATCCCTTGATGCGAACGCCATGAACGATGTCGGCGCCGGCGGCGCCGGCAGCGTCGACGAGCAGTCGATCGAGCACGAACCGTCGCGGTGCGAACAGCGCGTCGATCCCGTCGCGCGGCGGAATCGGTATCGAGACCGACTCGTCGCCGTAGAAGAACGTCGCCTGCCGAATCGGCGTCGTGTCAGCGGTGATGACCGCCGGCAGGATGTTCCATCGGTGCAACTGGACCACGGCCCCGCGCATCAGCGCGTGTGTGGAGAGCGTGTCGGTGCCGTATCGGCCGCGATCGACCACGAGCACGCGGTGACCGGCACGCGCGAGCAGCATCGCCGTGGCCGCGCCGGCGCATCGCGCGCCGACGACGACCACGTCATACTGAGACGCCGGAATCGCGGATCGAATCATCAGCCGGCGTTCACGGACAACGAGACGGGTACGCCGTTGGTCAGCACGTCGAACACCGCGGAGCGCGCCCGCGACTGCTCGACGATCTCCTGCAGCTTCTCCGGCGCCGCGTCGCCCTTGATCGAAAAGCTGACGCGGATGCCCTGATAGCCGTTGCGAACGTCCTTCGAGAATCCGAAGATGCCGAGCAGGTCGATGTCGCCTTCGATGTGCGATTCGACGTCGTGGAGCGTCACGCCGCGCGCGGCGGCGATGTTGGCGATGCCGCCCATGATGCAGGACGCGAGCGCGTGCAACAGGTACTCGATCGGCAGCGGCGCACGGTCCGCCCCGACGAGCACCGCCGGATGGTCGGCGTACAGCGTGAAGGTCGACTTGTGCGCGTGTTCCCCGCCGGCGCCGGTGAACGTGCCGATCGTCGTCTCGCTGAGGTTACCGTTCTGCCAGCGGTTGCGGGCGCGGAACTGGAACTTCGCCAACTCCGGCTGGCTCTTGACCACGTCAAGCGTGCCGAACAGGGTGGGCGTGTCGACGCCGTTGAGCGGAACCTTCTCGCGGCGTGTCGGTGTGTTTGCGGTTGCGGTTGCCATGTTGTGCTCCTGGTTGGGCGTCAATCGTTCATTCAGCGATCGGATAGCAGTGGTACCGAACCACGGACCCCTGCCGATGTGACCTGCCGCACTCTGCGAGCATCGAGTGCACCTCCGACGGCGGGACGCCGGTGGCGAGCACGATGTCGTAGGCGCTGCCATCCGCATAGGCGAGATGGACCGCGATCGACCACGAGTCCGACGCCGATGCCGCTGAGACGCCGGTGGATTGAATGCCCACGAATGACGTAAGGACGAGGGCCAGAACTCCGGACAGCAGTTTCGTTTTCATGGGTCAAGAGTAGGAGTCAGGCCGATCTGAAGTCCCGAGAGTCCGCCGGGAATTGACCGGGATTGGGCCGGCGGCAACCCGCGATCAGAACGCGAGTGCGCCAGAACACGAAATCTCGTCGGCGAAGGAACTTGGTATGCTGAGATTCCTGAACTGTCTGCTTGATTCGGACTGAGTCATGTCGATCACGACCCTCGCCGATCTCCGCACCCGGCTGCAATGGGCGATCGAGATCGAGCACAGCATCATCCCGCCTTATCTGTGCGCGCTGTATTCAATCAAGCCCGGGCTGAATCGCGAAGCCGTCGAGGCGCTGACGTCGGTGTTCATCGAAGAGATGCTGCACATGACGCTGGCGGCCAACGTGCTCAACGCGATCGGCGGCGCGCCCGTCCTCGATCAGCCGGGGTTCATCCCGACCTACCCGCAGACGCTGCCGCACAGCCGCGGCACCTTCTTGATCCCGCTGGCGCGTTTTTCGCGCGCGACGATCGAGACGTTCATGCGGATCGAGAACCCCGAGGCGCCCGGCGCAGCTCCGCAAACCGAGAATTACGCGACCCAGGGCCAGTTCTACCTGGCGATCGAAGAGGCGTTGCAGGCGCTCTGCGCCGCGCACGGCGAGCCGACCATTTTCTGCGGCGATCCGTCGCGGCAGATCACGCCGGAATCACTCGACTACAACGGCAGCGGGCGGGTTATCGCCGTCTACGACCTGGCGTCGGCGCTCGCGGCCATCAACGAGATCGAGGAACAGGGCGAAGGCGCGACGCCGAAGGAGGTGTGGGACGGCGACCGCGACATGTTCCATCCCGAAGCCGACGAGGTCGCGCATTTCTTCCGCTATCAGGAAGTCCAGCTCGGCCGCTTCTATCAGCGCGGCGACACGCCGGCCTCAGGGCCGACCGGCCGGTCGTTCGTCACCGACTGGGATGCCGTGTACCCGATGCGCGACAACCCGTCGAGCGCCGACTACGCCCCGGGGACGCCGGTGCGCGAGAAAATGGACGCGTTCAACCGGCTCTACTCCGACATGCTGCGCGGCCTGCATCGCGCCTTCAACGGCGAGCCCAAGCACATGTTCATGACCGTGCGCGCGATGACGGAGTTGAAGGCCCGCGCGCAGGAGCTGATGCAGCTGCCGAGCGGCGATGGGGTCACGACCGCCGGACCGTCGTTCGAGTGGGTGGCGCCGACGGCGATCGCGGCCGCGGCGACAGCGCCCGCTGCCTCGGCTGCATCGGCGGCGGCACCCGACGCGCCGTTCAGCATCACCGTCCAGAAGGATGGCCCCTATCTCGTCGCCGGCGGCGTGCCGCTGACGCGCAAGTCGATCGTCTACTCCGAGTGGCACGAGCCGATGTCCTGGCGGAAGGACGCGGAACTGGGCGCCAAGCCGTTCTACAAGCTGTGCCGCTGCGGCCAGTCGAAGCACAAGCCGTACTGCGACAACACGCACACGAAGATCGGATTCGATGGCGCCGAAACCGCGCCGATCGAGCCGAGCGCGGCCCGGCAGCAACACCTCGAGGCCGATCACATCACCGTGCACGACGACCGGATGCTCTGCACGCGCGCCGGGTTCTGCGGCAACCGCGTCACCAACATCTGGAAGCAACTGGAGCGCGCCGACGACAGCCGGCTGCGATTCGACGTCATCCAGCGGATTGAACGCTGCCCGTCCGGCCGGCTCTCGTACGATGTCGGCGCCGGACCCGTCGAACCCGACCTGCCGCGCGCGATTGCCGTGACCCGCGACGGTCCGTACTGGGTCACCGGCGGGATCGCCGTCACGATGTCCGACGGCCGGACGATCGAAACCCGCAACCGCGTCGACCTCTGCCGGTGCGGGCACTCGTCGATCAAGCCGCTTTGTGACGGCTCGCATCGCGACCGCAAGTTCACCGAGGGATAAGAGCCCAATCGGGGATACAGTGGCGCCCCATGTGGCAGCACAACTACGCCCCGCTGGGCGGCAGCCTCGGTTTGAGCGCGCTGGCGGCGGTGATTCCGATCCTGGTGTTGTTCCTGATGCTCGGCGTGGCGCGCAAGCCGGCGTGGATGTCCGCGCTCGCGGCGCTCGCGTCGGCGCTCGCGGTGTCGCTGATCGTCTACGGCATGCCGGCGCAGCTGGCGGTGATTTCGGCGGTCTACGGCGCCGCCTACGGCCTGTTTCCGATCGCGTGGATCGTCTTCGCGTCGATGATGCTCTACCGGCTGGCCGTCGACACCGGCAAGTTCGAAGTCATCAAAGACTCGGTCGGCAGCCTCACCGACGATCGCCGGCTGCAGGCGCTGTTCATCGCCTTTTCGTTCGGCGCGTTCATCGAGGGCGCCGCCGGTTTCGGCGCCCCAGTCGCGGTCTCGGGCGCGATGCTCGCCGGGCTGGGCTTCGATCCGTTCTTCGCCGCCGGCATCTGCCTGCTCGCCAACACTTCGCCGGTCGCGTTCGGATCGATCGGCATTCCGGTGACCACGCTCGCCAACGTCACCGGACTGCCGGTGCTCGCGCTCAGCGCGATGGTCGGCCGGCTGTGCGCGATGATGTCCGTGATCATCCCCGGCTACCTGATCGTCGTCATGGCCGGGCGCAAGCGGGCTCTGGAAGTGCTGCCGGCGATCATCGCCTGCGGCATCTCGTTCGCGGGTGCGCAGCTGTTCGTCTCGAACTTCATCGGCCCGGATCTCACCGACATCATCAGTTCGCTCACCTGCATCATCGTCATGGTCGGCGTGCTCAAGCTGTGGCGGCCGAAGACGATCATGCGGCTCGACACCGACCACGCGGCGACGCTCACGCTGCGCCGCCACAGCGCCGGCGCGATCTTCGTGGCGTGGCTGCCCTACCTGCTGCTCGTCATCGCGGTGCTGGCCGTCGGCCACCCGTCGATCAAGGCGGGCATCGATCGCTGGACGAATGAGCTCGTCGCGTCGCTCTCGATCAAGAGCGCGACGGTCCTGAACGGGCTCAACGTGCCGGGGCTGCACAACGCGATCACGCGGATCCCGCCGGTGACCGCCAAGCCGGCGCCCTATGCGGCGGTGTTCACGTTCAACTGGCTGAGCGCCTCGGGCACGGCGTGCTTCATCGCCATCCTCGCGGCGGCGTTGTTCCTGCGGGTCGGGCCGTCGCGGCTTGCGGGGATGTACGTGGCGACGTTCCGGCAGCTGTCGAAGGCGATGATCACGATCGCCTCGATGCTCGCCCTCGCCTACGTCATGAACTACTCAGGCATGACCTCGACGTTGGGCCTGGCGCTCGCGGGCACCGGTCCGGCATTTCCGTTCTTCAGCGCCATGGTCGGATGGATGGGCGTGTTTCTCACCGGCAGCGACACCTCCGCCAACGCGCTCTTCGGCAACCTGCAGGTGGTCACCGCGAACACGCTCGGCCTCAGCCCGATTCTCATGGCCTCGGTCAACTCCGCGGCCGGCGTGATGGGCAAGATGATCTCGATCCAGAGCATCGCGGTGGCGGTCGCGGCCACCGGGATGTCATCGGCCGACGAGAGCCGGCTGTTCAGGTTCACGTTCAAACACAGCGTGCTGCTGATGTGCGTGATGGGCTTGATCGCGCTGCTGTTCGCGTACGTGTTTACCGGCGCGGTGCCGAGGGCGAACTGAGGCTGCGCCTTGTCCAGAGCGGATTCACAAGGAGAAGGCCGAGACTGGCTGCTTGATTCCGACCCGGCGATCCGCTGGCAGGCAATGCACGATCTCACCGACGCCTCCGCCGCCGCGGTCGCGACTGAGCGCGCCCGCGTCGCGCGCGAAGGCATTGGCGCCGCAATTCTGGCGGCGCAGGGATCGGACGGCGCGTGGCACCGGCCCGATGCTCCAGACTGGTTGCCGACGCTGTTCACGATGCAACTCCTGCGCGCGACCGGCGTTGACCCGGCCGCGCCGGCTGTCGATTCAGCAATGGCGCGCCTCAATGCCGGCTTCCGCTGGGATGCGTCGTTCGGCGCCAAGCCGTTCTTCGACGGCGAGGTCGAGCCCTGCATCAACGGCGGCACGCTGGCGCTCGGCGCCTGGTTCGGGCGGCCGAACGAGAGCCTGTTGACTCGCCTCCTAGGCGATCAACTCGATGACGGCGGTTGGAACTGCGACGCGCCGCCGAGCACATGCTCGTCATTTCACAGCACGATCTGCGTGCTCGAGGGGCTGCTCGAGTACGAGCGCGCGGTTGGGTCGACGCCGGCGATCGCCACGGCCCGGCGTCGCGGCGAAGAGTACTTGCTCGAGCGCGATCTCTTCCGGCGGCGCTCGACCGGCGAGGTCGCGAGTCCGGCGTTCCTGACCTTCGCGTTTCCGCCGCGCTACGAGTACGACGTCCTCCGTGCGCTCGACTACTTCAGGGCCGCGGGCGCCGAGCCCGATGCGCGAATGGGCGCCGCGCTGCAGATCGTCGAGCGGCGGCGGCAAGCCGACGGCCGATGGCTCCTCGATCGCACACACGACGAGGCGCTCGCCGTGCCGCTGGGCGAGTCACTGGGCGGGCCGAGCCGGTGGAATACGCTGCGGGCGTTGCGCGTGCTCCGGTGGCACGAGCGCACCCGCCGCTAGCCGCGATTTCGGATCCGGCGCGGAGGCCTATCCCTCCTGCATCTTCTTGTGGCTCGCCGACAGCATCATCGGATCGTCGCCTGATGGCCCGTAGATCGACGGCACCTTGCCGCCCATCGGGCGGATGTACGTCGAGAGCTGGCCGCGATGATGGATGGCGTCGAAGAAGAACATCCACAGGAAGCCGCTGATCGGCAACTCCATGCGGGGCTGGCCGTTCATCATGAACCGGCCCGGCTTGTCCCACGCCGCCTCGTCCATCGTCTCGATTCTTTGCAGCAGCGTGTCCCAGGCCTTTTCGAACTGCTCGACGAGATGCGCGGGCGGCGCGTCCGGCGGCGCGCCGAACGTGAACTCGCCTTTGTCGATCAGATCGATCAGGACCTGGGTCTCGCCGACCAGCGTCCAGACGATGCGCGCGGCGCTCTGCGAGCGTTCGTGCGGAGAGTAGTCCCACTTGTCGTGCGGCAACGCGTTGAGGACGCGATGAAACGCGTTGGTTTCGCTCTTGCGGCACTGCAGATGAAAGTCGCGGTTGGTCATGGGCCCATCTTCTCACCTCAACAGGCTTGCAGGGGTCTTGCCGCTGCTGCGGAGCTGGAGGAGACTACGCGGGTGACACGGTTCGGAATGCGCATGCGCCTGACTTTCATCGCGCTCGGCGTTGCGTTTCTGGGACTGACAGCCGGCCAGGCCTCGCAGACCGCGACTGACCCCGTCACGATCCGCGTCGACACGACGATCGTCCGCGGACCGATGTATCCGTTCTGGGCCTGGTTCGGCCACGACGAGCCGAACTACACCTACACGCCGAACGGAACGAAGCTGCTCGCGCAGCTGCAGGCGCTCAGCCCGGTGCCCGTGTTCATGCGGACGCACAACCTGCTCACCTCGGGCGACGGCAGGCCCGCGCTCAAGTGGGGCTCGACCAACGTCTACACCGAGGACGCCGCCGGCAATCCGGTCTACGACTGGACCATCCTCGACCGCATCGTCGACACCTACAGAGCGCGCGGCATGAAACCGTTCGTGCAATTGGGTTTCATGCCCGAGGCGCTGTCATCGGCCCCGGCGGGCACGCCGTACCGGCATTTCTGGAAGCCCGGCGATCCGTACAACGACATCTACACCGGTTGGACCTACGCGCCGCGCGACTACAGGAAATGGGAAGAGCTCTGCTATCAGGTGACGCGGCACTTCGTGCAGAAGTACGGCCGCGGCGAAGTCGAGAGCTGGTGGTTCGAGCTCTGGAACGAGCCCGACATCGGCTACTGGAGCGGCTCGGTCGGGCCGAGTGGCGGCCGCGGGGATACCCAGGCCGCACAGAAATCGCAGACGCGGCGCGACGAATTCAACAAGCTCTACGACTTCACGGTCGAAGGCGTGCGTCGCGCCTTGCCGACGGCGCGCATCGGCGGGCCGGAAGTCACGGGTGGCGCACAGGCGATGCTGCGATCGTTTCTGCAGCACACGTCGGCGGGCGTGAACTACGCGACGGGCAACACCGGCACGCCGCTCGACCTCATCACCTTCCATGCGAAAGGCAGCCCGACGTTCGTCGACGGGCGCGTGCGCATGGGCGTGGCCAACCAGTTACGGAGCATCGACAACCACTTCGCGGTGGTCAACGAATTCCCGATCTACGCGAAGACGCCGCTCGTGATCGGCGAATCCGATCCGGAAGGTTGCGCGGCGTGTGGCGTGAGCCACTATCCATCGAACGGCTATCGCAACGGGACGATGTTTCCGACCTACACCGCGCTGCAGATCGCGCGGACCTACGAGCTTGCTGACCTGCGCCACGTGAACCTGCTCGGCGCGGTCAGTTGGGCGTTCCTGTTCGAGGACCAGCCGTATTTCGACGGCTTCCGCGATCTCGCGACCAACGGCATCGCCAAGCCGGTACTGAATACTTTCCGGATGCTGGGACAGATGAGCGGCAATCGCGTCCAGGCGGTGAGCTCGGCCGGCTTGCCCGTCGAGCAGATCCGCGACAAGGGCGTGCGCGGCGCTCCAGACATTTCAGCGCTCGCGGCCCGGTCGGAACGCTCGGCGACCGTCCTGATGTGGAACTACCACGACGACGACCTGCCGGCGCCGGCGGCAGCGATTCAATTGAGCATCGAGGGACTGCCGCCCGGGCGCGCCACGCTCACGCACTATCGCATCGACGAGCAGCACAGCAACTCGTACGCGGCCTGGCTGAAAATGGGCTCACCGCAGCAGCCGACGCCGAGTCAGTACGCCGAACTGGAGAAGGCCAGCGAACTGCAGGAACTGACGCCGGCTCGTCAGATCACGATCGGCGCCGACGGCCGCGTCACCGCGGAGTTCGACCTGCCGCGCAAGAGCGTGTCGTTCGTCAAAGTGAGCTGGTAGGGGAGCTGAGGGAACAGCGTCTGTCACAAGCGCTCTTAACCTTGGAGTTAGTGGAGAAGAACGGGTCGTAATGGTTTTCAAGAGTTGAGAACCCCGCTCTTCTCGATTGACTCCAAGGTTAAGAGCTCTTGTGTCAGTTGGGGGCAGGTTGTGAGATGCTCTGCCCGCCGTGCGCTTGCGACTGACCGTCAGCCTGTTCCTGGCGTTGATGGCGCTTCCCGGATCGCCGCGTGAAGCCGCCGGCCCGGCACTGTTCCAGGCCGTCACGCCGGCCGCGGCCGAGACGTTCACGTCGCCGCCGGTCCTTCGAAATGGGTCCGAAAAACCCGGCGTGGTCGAGCTGGACTTGACCGCGGCTCCGGCGCGGCTCGAGCTGGTGCCCGGCAAACCGACAACGGCGTGGACATACAACGGCACGGTCCCCGGTCCGACGATCGAACTGCGCGAGGGCGACACCGTCACCATTCATTTCCACAATCGGCTTGCGCAGACGACGACCGTCCACTGGCACGGGCTGCATATTCCCTCCGGTGCTGACGGCAGCCCATTGAATCCCGTGGTGCCGGGCGGCAACCAGGATTACGTCTTCAAGGTCCCGGCCGGGACTGCCGGCACCTACTGGTATCACCCGCATCCCGACATGACCACGACCGAGCAGGTCGCGCGAGGTCTCTACGGCGCGCTCATCGTGCTGCCGGCGCGCCCAACGGAGGACCCGCTCGCCGGCATCCGCGATCGACTCCTGATCCTCTCGGACAACCGGTTCCAGCCGGACGGTTCGGTGGACCTTCCCGACCACATGTCTCCCGCGGGCCACGTTGATGCCGAGAACGGGCGTGAAGGCAACGTGCTGCTGGTCAACGGACAGACGATGCCCGCGCTCGAGATTCGCCCCGGCGAACTGCAGCGCTGGCGCATCGTCAACGCGGCGGCCGCACGGATCTTCCGATTGGCGATCCCGGGCCAGAAACTGCTGCACGTCGGCAGCGACGGCGGCCTTTTCGCGACGCCGCGGGCAGTCGACGATCTGATGATCGCGAACTCGGAGCGCGTCGAAGTGCTGGTGCGGGGCGGGGCGCCAGGAAGCCGCGCGGTCCTGCAGACGTTGCCGTACGATCGCTACGATCCGCACACGCGGCCGACGGATTGGAACCAGCCGCGCGATCTCCTCGAGCTGCGAACGACGACCGACGCGCCCCTACCCGCGATGACGATCCCGGCCACGCTTCGCGTCGTCACGGCGATCGACATTAAACAGGTGGCTGCGCGCCGGGCCCTCGTATTCAGCCAGGGCATGATCAACGGCAAGACGATGGACATGCGGCGGGTGGACGTCAGCGCCCGCCTGAACACCACCGAGATCTGGCAGATCGAAAACGTGGTCGCGATGGACCATCCGTTTCATCTGCACGGCTTCCGCTTTCAGGTCCTCGATCGCGACGGAGTTCCTGAACCGTACGTGAGCTGGAAGGACTCGGTGAACGTGCCCAGGCACAGCCGGGTGCGGATCGCCGTCAGGTTCGAGGACTTTGCCGGGAAGTGGATGTTCCACTGCCACATCCTGGACCACGAAGACATGGGCATGATGGGAATCCTGCTGCTGCGTTAGGCCAAGGAGGTTGCGATGACGAAGTCGGGGAAAACATTCACGACTGCGCTGACCATCACTGCGACGGTGCTCGTCACCGTCGTTGCCGCACGTGGCGTCCGCACCGAACAGGCGAACACCGCCCCGTCGGACATCGTGTTGCGCGGCCGCTACCTGGTGCTCACCCACGCCTGCGGTGAGTGCCACGGCGGCGGCGACGATCCGGCGGCGAAGGGATTTCTCGCCGGTGCCGGCTTGTCCGAACCGCTGGTCGAATTCAAGATCGGACCGCCGCCGTGTGGCGTCGATCCCAAAGCCACCGGCTGCTTCACGACGCGGCCGCGCAATCTGACGCCGGACGATGCCACCGGCATGGGACGTTTTACGGAACGGCAGTTGTTCAACGCGCTGCGCTACGGGCTGCGTCCGGAGGACACGCCGGACGTCACCATTACCTCGATGACGCCGGGCAAAGGCAACTTCCCGATGCAGCCGCACTATGTCGCGCCGCCGATGCCCTGGCCGGCGTGGCGGCATATGCCGGACGCGGATCTGCGCGCGATCGCGGCGTACCTCAAACGTGGACTGAAACCGGTTGTGAACAAGGTGCCGGACAGCGAAGGCCCGCCCGATTTCTGGGCGAGCGGTATGACGCCGGCGGAAATCGGCACGTATCCCGCGCCGGCATTCCCGACGATGTACGAGCAGCAGCCGCCGGCGGCGAATCATGCGCGCGTGATGCGCGGGCGCGCGCTCGTGCTCGAACACGGCTGCGCGGATTGTCATCAGAGCCTGGCGGGCCCGGCGGCCAAGGGATACATGGCCGGCATCACCAGTCCGGATCAGGAGTTCGTGCTCGGCGGTTGCTTCCAGGATCCCAAGGCGCCGTGCTTCCACGGCCGTGCCAGGAACCTGACGCCGGACAAGGAAACCGGGATCGGCAAGTTCACCGATCAGCAGATCTTCAACGCGCTGCGCTACGGTCTGCGTCCTGACGACACGCCGGACGTGAAGATCACGTCGAGAACACCGGGGCAGGGCAATTTCCCGAAGGAGCCGAAATACCTCGGCCCGTTCATGCCGTGGTCATCGTGGCGCTATATGCCCGACGAGGATCTCCTGTCGATCGTCGCGTATCTGCGGCACGGGCTGAAGCCAGTGAGCAACAAAGCTGCGGCGAGCGACGACACGCCCGATCACTGGGCCAGCGCCGTGGCGCAACTCGGCGCCTATCCGCCGCCGGCGTTTCCGACGGCGAACGAGGTCAGACGAAAGTAACAGCCGCCGCGGCGCGGGGCGATCACGTCTACTTCCGCTCCAGGATCCAGATGTCCGCCTCCGCCCTGGCGCCGCCGTAGTAGACGTGGCGGCTGTCGGGACTGATCGCGAACATGTCGATCGTCGAGGGCGCGGGTAGTCGCAGCTGAACGACCGTGCGCGCCTTCGTCACGGTGTCCACGACGACGAGCTGCCAGCCGCCGTTCGTGAAATAGATGACCCGACGGCCGTCGGCCATCCACAGCACCGCGTACGAGGGATCGTCGGAGACCTTCGTCAGTGTCTTCGTCGCCAGGTCGTACACGGCGACACCGGTCGGCCCGCCGCTCAGTGAAGTCAGCATGCCGGCGATGTGCGCGCCGTCGCGCGACCAGGACGTCGGCGTCAGGACGTCGTTGTCGATCGCCGCGCCGGGCAGCGCCGACACCTCACCGCTGGGCAGCGCCATCTGAAACGTCCCGCGCACGGAACTGCCGGAGAACGCGATCCGATCGCCGCGTGGCGACAGGATCGGATACACGACGCCCTGCGGCGCTTTCGCCAGCTGCCGCAGTCCGCTGCCGTCCAGCCCGACCATCCACGCCTGCCAGTCACCGCCGCGATTGGAATAGAACAGGATCGACTTGCCGTCGGCGGTAAAGAACGGCGCGCGATCTCGCGCCGTGTCGTCGATGATTCGGCGCATCGGACCGCCGGGCGCACCGACAAACAGATCCTCCTGGCGTTCGCCGATCGCGAAGAACGCCACCAGCGATCCATCG
>DASUGM010000033.1:0-21000 GCA_036274055.1 Vicinamibacterales bacterium
GAGCGATCCCGACATGGGCCCGAGCATCTCGAAGCGCCAGCTCGAGACGATCGAGAAATACGTGCAGGTCGGCACGTCCGAGGGCGCGCGCGTGGCCGCCGGCGGCGCGCGGCCCGCCGATCCGTCGCTCGGCGCCGGCTACTACTTTCAGCCGACGCTGCTCGAGTCGGTGTCGGCGGGCATGCGCGTCGCGCAGGAAGAAATCTTCGGGCCGGTGCTGGCGATCATCGACTTCGACGAACTGGAGGAAGCGGCGACGGTTGCCAACCGCAGCGATTACGGCCTGGTCGCGGGCATCTGGACGCGCGACATCAACAAGGCGATGGCGCTCGCCGCGCGCATCAAGTCCGGCCAGGTCTACATCAATACCTACGGCGCGGGCGGCGGCGTCGAGCTGCCGTTCGGCGGCTACAAGAAAAGCGGCTACGGGCGCGAGAAGGGACTGGAATCGCTCGCCAGCTACACGCAGGTCAAGAATGTCTGTATCAAGTATTGAAAAAGTCGGGTTCATCGGCCTCGGCAACATGGGGCGGCCGATGGCGTCGAATCTCGTCCGCAAAGGCTCGGACGTGATCGTCTGCGACGTTCACCCGGATCCGGTCGCGGCCCTCGCGCAGTTGGGTGCGCGCGCCGGCAGCGTCGCCGACGTCGCGGCCGGCAGTGACGTCGTCTTCACGATGCTGCCGACGACGGCGGCCGTCGAAGAGGTCATCGCCGGCCCCGGTGGCGTGCTCGCACACGCGAAACCGGGAAGTGTCGTCGTCGACATGAGCACGATCGATCCGCTGGTGACCGATCGCCTGGCCGCGCAGGCTGCGGCTCGCGGTGTGGCGTTTGCCGACGCGCCGGTGGGCCGTCTCGCCAGCCACGCCGAGCGCGGCGAATCGCTGTTCATGGTCGGCGCCGACCCGGCCGTGTTCGCGCGCATCACTCCCCTGCTCCAGGCGATGGGGACCACGATTCACCATTGCGGCGGCGCCGGCACCGGGATGCGCACGAAGCTCGTCAACAATTACCTGGCGATCATCTCGTGCCAGCTGAACGCCGAGGCGATCGCCCTGTCGCAGCGCTTCGGCCTGACGCTCGAGAAAACGCTCGACGTCGTCCACGGCACCACGGCGACGAACGGCCAGCTCAAGATCGCGTGGCCGACCAAGGTGCTGAAGGGCGACGTCGCGCCCGGCTTCACGATCGATCTCGCGCACAAGGACCTGACGCTGATTGTCGAGGCCGCCAACGCGGTCAAGGTGCCGGTGCCGATCGCGGCGGCCGCGCGCGAAGCGTTCAGCGCGGCGCGCAGCCGCGGTCAGGGCGGCCGGGATTTCTCGGCGATGGTCGATGTCCTGTGCGACGAGGCCGGCATCGAGCGGGCCCGGCTGCGATAGGGCGACTTGCCAAGAGCCTTCAACATGAAGGACATGAAGAAAACCCACGCTTTTGAAAACCTTGCGAGATAACGTGCTCACGGAAGAACGCAACAGAATCTGAAGCTCATGAAGAGTCTGACAGCTGCGCTCAGCGCTCTCCATTTCCTCCATCCGAATCTGAGCTTTCTTTCAGGACGCATCTCGCGAGGGCTTCCAAAGAAGTAGGTGTTCTTCATGTCCTTCATGTTGAAGGCTCTTGGAGACAGGCGCTACGGCAGGCCGCTTAGCGCTTCGGCCAGCGCGAGCACTCTTCGCGCGCGCGCGACGACGGGCGCGTCCACCATCCGGTTTTCAAACCGAAATGCGCCCTCGCCCTGCTGGCGGGCGGCGTCGGCGGCGTCGATGAGCTGGCGCGCCCTAACGATTTCGTCCGCCGAGGGGCTGAACACGTCGTTGATCGTCGCGACCTGATCCGGATGGATCGCCATCTTGCCGCGAAAGCCGAGCGCGCGGGCGCGCACGGCGTCCTCGCGAAGCTGGTCCGGCGCGGTGAGATCGACGAACACGGCATCGATCGCGTCCGCGCCGATGGTTGCCGCGGCGAGCACGACCTGCGATCGCGCCAGCAAAAGTTCATCCCCGCCGAGCGTCCTCGGGATGCCGAGCTCGGCGGTGAAATCCTCGGCGCCAAAGAGCAGCGCCGGAATCGTGGCGCGCGCGGAGGCGATCGCGGCCGCGCCGATGATGCCTCGCGCGGTTTCGAGGAGCGGGATCACGCAGCCCCGCGGTGCCGAGGGTGCGACGCGTTCGATGTCTTCCGGCGATTCGACTTTGGGAAGCACGACCGCGTCGATGAGTCCCGACACGACGGGCAACCACGCCAGATCCTCAGCCTGCCACACCGACCCCGAGCCGTTGATCCGCACGAAGCGCGCCGTGCGCGACGCCGGCGCGACCGCGAGCCACTCGGCGACGGCACGACGGGCCTCCGCCTTCCGGCCGGCGTCGACGCCGTCCTCGAGATCGAAGACGACGGCGTCAGCACCGGCGGCCATCGCCCGCGGAAAGCGATCGGCGCGGTTGCCGGGGACAAACAAGACGGAGCGAATCGGCCGCATACGCTTGCGCATAGTACGACCGGTTGCTTGATTGCCGGCAATCGGTCGATCGGTCCCACCGATCAACCGATCAGTTCGCTCCGTGCTCGCATCAGCGTCCACATGCTCCACGGGACGACGCCGGATTCGGGCCGCGGCTCGTCCGGCAGCATCGCGATGTACTCGAGCAGATGGCCGTCGGGGTCGCGGAAGAACACGGAGACCGCTGGCATCCAGGCAATGACCACCGGCTGAAGCGCCGGCCGGCCGTCGAAGTCGAGCGGCGTGAGGCCGGCCAGCCGCAAGGCGCGCGGCGCCTCGAGGACGCTCTCGACCGTCATCCGAAAGGCGATATGGAGCTGGACGCGTTGGGGTGTCGCGCCGGCGGTCCAGAGCCCGAGCATGGCCTGGCCGGTTTCGCCAATCCAGAAGAACGCGGCCTGACGTCGGGGTGTCGTGTGAGCCAGACGAAATCCGAGGATGTCGCGGTAGAACTCGATCGATCGGTCCAGGTCGCTGACGGTCAGATGCGTTTCGAACAGCCCCGGTCCGAGGATGTTCACGGTCGTTTGCTGGTGGTGGCGGGGGCGTTGATCGCGCCGACCATGTCCGGATGAATTGAACAGTGATACGGCCCGACTGCCGCCAGCGTCGTCGGCGAGCTGAATCCACCGGGCGGGATGTTGCCGGTGTCGAGCCGGCCATCGTTGAGGACAACGCGGTGCGTGGTCACGTCGATGTTGTGCCACACGATGATCCGGCCGGCCGCCACCGTGGCCGGATTCGGCGAGAACGACTGGGCGCCGTTCTCGCGGACGACGTCGATGACGACGGAACCGTCCGGCAGGCTCGGGGTGTCGCCGGGCCCGGTGGGCGACGAGGCGTTGGAGCCGCACGAGACGATCCCCGTGGTCAGCGCCGTTAACGCCAGGAAACGAAAGAACGCAGAAATGCCTACAGCACGATTCGAATGTCGCATCAAAGTCACCGCTTTCTTCTGCTAGAACTCCGGCCGGCCTGCAGTTATTCCGTTGTCGGGCAGATCGACGGAAATCCGCGCGCGGGAGCCCGAAAACAGGCGTAACATCGGCGTTCCGGAGGATTACCATGCGTGGTCGTACTGCCCGTCTCCTCTCGCTCGTCGCCTTGCCTGCGGCTGCATTGCTGCTGGGCCTTTCGACCACACGCGCGCAGGCGCCGCAAGCCGGCGATCACGCCGCACATCTCAAGGCCTGGGACGCGCATAAAGCGATGGCGCAGTCGTCGCCGTACAAGGCGATGAACTGGTCATTCGTCGGGCCGACCAACATCAGCGGACGGATTGCCGATGTCGCCGTCGCCGATCGCGGCTCGTCGCGGCGGCTCTACGCCGGCAGCTGTTGCGGCGGCCTGTGGGTCTCGGACGATCTCGGCCAGACGTGGCAGGCGGTCTTCGAGCAGCAACCCTCGACGGCGATCGGCGCGCTGGCCGTGGCGCCGTCCAATCCCGACGTCGTCTGGGTCGGCACCGGCGAGTCGAACATCTTCCGCAGCTCGTACACCGGTGTCGGCGTCTACAAGTCCACCGACAACGCGAAGACGTTTCAGCACATGGGCCTGACCGACACCGGCACGATCGGCCGCATCGTCATTCATCCGCAGGATCCCAACATCGTCTACGTCGCGTCCGCGGGCCAGGAATGGATGGAGAACGAGATGCGCGGCGTCTACAAGACGACCGACGGCGGCAAGACGTGGACGCATTCGTTGAGGATCAGCGCGAAGACCGGCGCCGTCGATCTCGCGATCGATCCGAAGGATCCGAACACGATGTACGCCGCGGCGTGGCAGCGGCAGCGGCGCAAGTGGAACGACCCGCGCGTCGAACCCGGCTTCGATGAGAGCGGCATCTTCAAGACCACCAACGGCGGCCAGTCATGGACGCGGCTGACCAACGGTCTGCCACCGCCGAAGGTGACGGGCCGTATCGGCCTGGCGGTCGCGGCCTCGAATCCGAACGTCGTCTACGCGTTCTACGACAACTACGCGTGCGATGCGCGAGCGGCCGAGGAAGCCAAAGCCGCGGCAGCGGCGGGACGGGGCGGACGCGGCGCGAACCCGGGCGGGAGCGCGGCGAGTTGTCCGATCATCGGCAATGAGGTCTATCGATCGAACGACAAGGGCGCGAGCTGGACGCTGGTCAGCGGCCAGACCGACGAGCAGCGCACGTTCATGAAAGGCATGTCGAACACCTACGCCTGGGTCTTCGGGAACATTCGCGTCGATCCGACCGACGAGAACACGATCTACACGCTCGCGCTCGGCGTCAGCGTCTCGCGCGACGGCGGCAAGACGTTCGCACGCATCGGCCAGCCGCCGCCTGGCGTGCCTGCCGCGACGCCACCAGCCGGCGGACGCGGCGGCTCGGGCGGCGACAACCACGCGATGTGGATCGATCCGAAAAACCCGCTGTTCATCGTGCTCGGCAACGACAGCGGGTTCCGGACCACGAGCGACGGCGGCCAGACCTGGCGCCGCGCCGATCTGCCGACGGTGACGGTCTTCAGCACCGCGTTCGACATGGACACGCCGTTCCGGGTGTATGGATCGGTGCAGGATCACGGCAGCTATCGCGCCCCGATCGACATCAGCGGCGGCCGCGAGAATTTGAAGGCCATTCCCTGGGAAAGCGCGCCGGGCGGCGAGTATACGGAGCACGCGATCGATCCGAGAAATCCGAACATCGTCTACTCCGGCAAGCTGTCACGAACCGACTACAGCATTCCGGCTGCGCCTCGCGGTGGCGGTGCCGGTGGGGCAGGACGCGGCGCCGCTGGCGCGGAAGCGCCGGCGCCGACGGGGCCACAGCGTGACACCAGCATCCGTCCGGAGATCAAGGCGGGCGAGGATCCGCTGCGCATGCAGGTCCTGGCGCCGATCCTCCTGTCGCCGCACGATCCCGACACGATCTACTTCGGCACGCAGTATCTCTATCGCTCGCGCGATCGCGGCACGACGTGGGAAAGACTGACCGGTGATCTGAGCTACGGCGACAAGACCAAGATCGGCGACATCCCGCACCAGCTCGTGATCACGATCTCCGAGTCGCCGAAGAAAAAGGGCCTCATCTACACCGGCACCGACGACGGACGCTTGTACGCCTCGGTGGACGACGGCAAGGAGTTCCGCGAATTGACCGCGAGCCTGCCGAAGAAACAGTGGATTGGCGCAGTGGTGGCTTCCAAGTACGAAGAGGCGACGGTCTACGTCGCGCAGCAGGGGCGCTACGATGAGGACTTCGCCCCGCGAGTCTACAAGTCCACCGACTACGGCAAGTCGTTCAAGAGCATCGCCGGAAATCTGCCGGGCGGGCCGATCAACATGATTCGCGAGGATCCGGTCAACCCGAACGTGCTTTATGCGTGCAACGACTTCGGCGTCTACGTCACGACCAACGGCGGCGCGCGCTGGGACGTGCTCGGCGGCAACCTGCCGTCGGTCAACGTCATGGATTTCATCGTCCATCCCCGCGATCGCATGCTGGTCATCGGGACGCACGGCCGCGGCGTGTGGGCGATTGACGTGAGCAAGATCGGCGGCAAATAGCCGCGGGCTAGCGAATCGTCTTCCGGATGCCGTCGAAGTACACGACTTGTGTGTCGTAGGGCTCGGTGGCGTTCGACCGGAACGCGTTGTAGATCCCGAGAAGCAACATGTGACGCCAACCCGCATTGGGAAGCGTCGGCTTGGTTTCGTCGACCATCAGTGCGTCATTGACGTAGACGCGAATGTACCCGTCGGCCTGCGTGGTCGACTTGATCTCCCAGACGACTTTGGTCCACGTGCCGACCGGATTCGTCAGCACCGTGTACTGCCGGTCGATGTCGAACGTGAAGCCCCGGTGAGTGCGAATCATCAGTTGCCCGTTCTGTCCGACTTCGACGTAGCCAAGCACGCCGCCCCCGGTTTCGCTATCCGCCGGGCGGTACAGGATCTCATTCAGGAACAGAATGTTGCCGCCTCTCGGACGAAACCGCGGCTGCGGAGGCACATAGATCCACTCTTCATACGAGACGATTCGCCCGTCGTTGGACTCGCCCCGGTTGTTCTCGTTGATCTGGTACCGGCTGCGGTCCGTTTGACAGTCGGGATAGGCCGCCGACGACTCGCATTCACCTGCGCGCAGCTCGAAGCGGGCCGATTTCACACCGTCGTGCACGGGATGGCCGTCCGACACGGAGACAATCTGGCATCCGTAACTGAACAAGGCCGGGTTGAGAAAAGTAACGAATGGAAGGCCTCCCAGCGCATCGGCGTCGGGAGCGCCGCCGCATCCGGCCGCGGCCGGAGACGCCTGGGTCACGGTCAACGTCTGGCCGCCGACGGTCAGCGTGCCGGTGCGTGTGGCCAGCGTCAGGTTGTAGCCGATGTTGTACGCGATGTCGGCACTGCCTGTGCCGCTCAGCGCCGACGTGATCGTGAGCCATGACGCCTGCGAACTCGCCGTCCACGTGCAGTTGCCGCCGGTCGTGAGCCTGGACGTCCCGCTCCCCGCGAGCCCGCTCACCGAAGCCGCGGCAGGACTCAGGCTGTACGAGCAACTGTTCGTCCCGCCCGGGTCAGGAGTCGGACCGGGAGAACTCGGCGATGACCCGCCACAATTCGCGGCGAGCAGGCTCACACCTGCGAAAACAATGCTGCGGATGGTCCGGGGAGCCATCGAAGCGGCCAAAGCCTAACACGACGGCGGAACCAGCTGTCGATGTCCTGCGTCCAATGATGTAGGCTATCTACTACTATGGCCAAAGCCACCGACGAGCAGCGTTTCGAACTTCTTCGCGGCACCCTCGACATGCTCATCCTGCTCACGCTGCAGTGGGGCCCGCAACACGGCCACGGCATCGGCCAGGCGATCCGCGCCAAGTCCGACGAGTTGCTCCGCGTCGAAACCGGGTCCCTCTACCCCGCGCTGCATCGGCTCGAGAAGCGCGGCTGGCTGAAATCCGAGTGGCGGCTGAGCGAAGCCAACCAGAAAGCGAAGTACTACCGGCTGACCCCGGCGGGAAAGTCGCAGCTGCTCCGCGAGCAGGACCGCTGGTCGCAGCTGGTGAACGCGATCGGACGAATCACGCAGCCGTCGCCGGCAAGCAAGGAGTAAGACCATGCGGCCCGACGAACGCGAGCTCGACGACGAGATTCGTGGCCACATCGCGCTGAGCGTCAAGGAGCGGATCGAGGCGGGCGAGGATCCGGTCGCCGCGCGCCGGGCCGCACTCGCCGAGCTCGGCTATCTGCCTGCGGTGCACGAATCGATGCGGCGCGTCTGGTACGGCCGCTGGTTCGACGCGGCCGCCGCGCTCGGACGCGAGATGCGCATCGGGTTGCGGTCGCTGCTGCGCGCCAGGGGCATGGCGGCCACAGTGGTGGTCACGCTCGCGCTCGGCATCGGCGCCAACGCCGCGATCTTCAGCGTAGTCCGCGGCGTGTTGCTGCGTCCGCTCGTCAATCGCGGCGAGGATCGACTGATCTACATCCGCCAGAGCGCGTCCGGCACCGGCACCGAGAACCTGACGTTCTCGGTTCAGGAAATCAACGACATCAAAGCTCGCGCGACGACGATCGGGGCCTTTGGCGACTTTTCGACCGTCGAGCTGACGATGACGGGCGACGGCGAGCCCCACCTGCTCAAGGCCGGCGTCGTCGGCGGCTCGTACTTCGACGTAATGGGTCTGCGTCCCGTGCTCGGCCGGTTGCTGAATGCGGGGGACGACGGTCAGGACGCCGCTGGCGCCGTTGTGCTGACGCATCGCTACTGGACGACGTCGTTCAACAGCGACCCGTCAGTGATCGGAAGGCAGATACGTCTTGCCGGAAGGGCCGCGACGATCGTCGGCGTGCTCGAACCATCCGTGCCCTATCCGGCCGACACCGAGATCATCGGCAACATGGTCGTCAGTCCGCATCATCTGGGCGCGACCATGAACGTCGAGCGCGCGCATCGAATGACCGAGCTCTTCGGTCGGCTGGCGCCGGGCGCCTCGGTCGAGGATGCGCGCGCCGAATTGATCGCCGCGCATGCGACGATGGTCAAAGATCATCCCGAGGCATATTCGACGCGCGCCGATTTCCGCTTGAGCGTGACGCCGCTCCGCGATCAGATCACGGCGCCGGCGCGCACCATCCTTCTCGTGCTGCTCGCCGCGGCCGCCGTCGTCTTCGTCATCGCCTGCTCGAACGTCGCGAATCTGATCCTCGCGCGCTCCGTCCGCCGCGAGGGTGAGCTGGCAATCCGCGCCGCCCTCGGCGCCAGCCGCGGCGCGCTGCGGCGAACGCTGCTCGCGGAAAGCCTCGTGCTCTGCGGGCTCGGCGCGATTCTGGGCGTCCTGCTGGCGCGGCCCTTCGTCGCGCTCGTCGCCGCTTATGCGGCGCGGTTTTCGGTGCGCGCGCTCGACGTCAGGGTCGATGCGACGGTGTTGTGGGTCGGCGCGGCGCTCGCGATCGCCGCGGCTATTTTGCTGGCTTTCGTGCCGCGGCTTCCCTTGTCTGATGCCTCCGGCGCGACGGCAGGCTCGGGGCTGACGGGCGGCAATCTCCGCATAACGCCAGGCACGAACCGGCGTTTGCGGCTCTTCGCGACCACCCAGATCGCGTTTTCATTCGTCCTGCTGACCGGCGCCGGCATGTTGATTGCCGCGCTGATCGCGCTGCAGACGACGAATGCCGGATTTCTCACCCGCCAGATCCTCGCGTTCGACATCCCGCCGTTTTCGTTGTCGTCGCCGGCGAGCCGGCCGGCGCAAGGCGCGCCCGAACCTCCGGATCTCTATGGCGAGGCAATGGCGAACGTCGGCCGGCTTCCCGGCGTCGATGGCGTCGTCGGCGGCATCGTCGTGCCGTGGCGTGACTCGGGATTCTGGCGGCCGATCCAGTTCGCCGTCGAGGGCTACACCCCCGCGGACGGTGAAGAGAATCCATACGCGAGATCGCGATCGGTCGGACCCGGCTTCTTCGCGACGCTCGGGATTCCGGTCGTGGCTGGACGTGAGTTCACGGAAGCCGATCGGATCGGCAGCGAGCGACTGGTGATGGTCAGCCAGAGCATCGCGCAGCGGCTGTTCCCGAACGGCCTGGCGGTCAACCGGACGTTGTCGGTGACCAGCTCGTTGAGCACACAGGGCGGCGTGAACTCCACGCCATCGCGCATCGTCGGCGTCGTCGCCGACGTCGACGACGAGAACGTTGATGCCAGAACGACGATGACGATTTATCAGGTCTACCGGACGAAGGGGCTGCCGATGCGCCTGTTTGTCCGGACCGCCGGGGATCCGCAGGCGCTGGTTCAGCCGGTGACGCGCGTGCTTCGTGAGCTCTCGGCCAACCAGGCGGTCGCGCGACCGGCCACGCTCGAGGACATTCGCGCCGAAGTGCTGGCGCCAGAACGTCTGAACGCGTTCGTCGTCTCTGGTTTCGCCGGCATCGCCCTGCTGATTGCGGTCGTTGGCGTCTCGGGCGTGCTGGCGTTTTCCGTCAGCGCGCGGATGCGCGAATTCGGCGTCCGGCTGGCAATCGGATCGGCGCCGCGTCAGCTCCTGCTGCGGGTGTTGTCGGAGGGTGCCTCGATCGTGGCGATCGGCATCGCCGCCGGCGTCGCGGCGGGCTACATCCTGGCCGCCGCGGCATCGAGCTACTTCGCCGCCGTGGAGTTGCCCGGCGCGCTGCCGCTGATCGCGGCGGCCTCCGTCCTGGGCATCACCGCGGTCGCGGCGTCGTTGCTGCCGGCCGCGCGCGCATCGCGCGTAGACGTCCTCCAGGCGCTCAAAGCGGAGTAATCCCCGATAGAATCCCCCGGCCATGTCTTTGGCCCCGGGCAGCCGCCTGAACCACTACGAGATCGTTGCCAAGCTGGGCGAAGGCGGAATGGGCGAGGTCTATCGCGCGGTCGACACCACGCTCGGGCGCCATGTGGCACTGAAGCTGCTGCCGGCGGACCTCGCGCGCGATCCGGCGCGCATCGATCGATTCCGGCGTGAAGCACGGACCGTCGCCGCGCTGAATCACCCGCACATCGTCACGATTTACTCCGTCGAACAGGATGCCGCGACCGGTGCGCATTTCCTGACGATGGAACTGGTCGAAGGTGAATCGCTGGATCGGCAGCTGCCGACGCGGGGGCTGCCGGTGACGAAGCTGCTGGACCTTGCCGCGACGCTGGCTGATGCGCTCGCGGCTGCGCACGACAAGGGCATCGTCCATCGCGATCTCAAGCCAGGAAACGTCATGCTCACCGCTGACGGACGTGTGAAGGTGCTCGACTTCGGCCTCGCGAAAGTGCGCGACGCTTCAGGTCCGGCTGGCGCGGACGGTGACGCCGAGACCGTGGTCCGGACGAGCGATGGCGTGGTGATGGGCACCGTGCCGTACATGTCTCCGGAACAGGTCGAAGGCGGCGACCTCGACGCGCGCTCGGACATTTTTTCGCTGGGCGTGGTGCTGCACGAAGCGGCGACCGGACTGCGACCGTTCAAGGGGGCAAGTTCTGCCGCGCTGCTGTCCTCGATTCTCCGGGACCCGCCGCCGTCGATCGCCGCGCGCCGCGACGACCTGCCCGGAGCGTTCGGTCGGGTGATCGAACGCTGCCTCGAGAAAGATCGCGATCGTCGGATTCAGACGGCGCGGGACGTGCGCAACGAGATCGATGCGATTCGGCGCTCGACCGCACCGGCCTCGAGCGACTCTGCTGCGTCTCGGCGTAGCCCTGCCGAAGGCGGACGGTCGATCGTCGTGTTGCCCTTCGCGAATCAGAGTCCGGATGCCGACAACGCCTACTTCAGCGACGGCCTCACCGAAGAGCTGATCGCGGATCTGGCCAAGGTCAAGGCGCTACAGGTGATCTCGCGCACGTCCTCGATGCAGCTCAAGGGGACGACGAAGGACGTCCGCACGCTGGGTCGGGAGCTCGGCGTGCAATATGCGCTCGAAGGCAGCGTGCGGAAGGCCGGCAACAGCCTGCGCATTACCGCGCAGCTCATCGACGTCGCGACCGATGCGCCGCTGTGGTCGGAGAAATACAGCGGCACCATGGACGATGTGTTCGAGGTCCAGGAACGCGTGTCGCGGGAAATCGTGAAAGCGCTCGGCGTCCGGCTCACGTCGGACGAGCACCGCCGGCTCGCCGATCGGCCGATCGCGGATCCTCGCGCATTCGAGTTGTATCTGCAGGCGCGGCAGCAGATTCGCCGCTATGCCATTCCCGCGGCGCTTCCACTCATCGAAGAGGCCGTTCGGATCGAAGGCGAGACGCCACCCCTGGTCGCGATGCGGGCGTGGGCGACGCTGTGGCAGGTGCGTCTCGGCATGGCGCAGGACCAGTCGCCGCTCGAGGCGGCCGAGCGCGCCGCGCGTGCGCTGCTGACCGACCGGCCGGACTTCCCGTACGGGTACGCGCTCCTCGGGAATCTCGGCTACGAGCGCGGCGACCTGCTCGAGGCGCTGCGAAATCTCAGACGCGCGATTGAACTCGAGCCCAACGACTCGGACTCGCTGGTGATGATGGCGTTCACGCTGCAGGGCGCCGGCCAGGACGAGGCCGTGCAGGCACTGGCGCCGCGGCTGAAGGAATGCGATCCCCTCTCGCCTTCTACTTGGATGGCCGCGGGCGCGCCTCTGTGGTTCGTTGGACGCGTCGAGCAGGCGATCCCCGTCATGCGGCGGGGCCTCGACGTCGACCCGGACAATTTCATCCTGCATTGGTGCGTTGGGTACGCCTGCGCGCTCGCGGGCTGGCTGGACGACGCGAAGCAGCATGGTGCAGCGCTGGAACAGATCTTCCCGGGCGTGCCGTACACGCGTCAGCTGCTCTCGCTCATCGACGGCCTCGACGGCCGTGCCGCGCAGGCGCTCGAACGCCTCGGACCGATCAACATCGCCGTGCTCGACGCGCACCAGCAGTTCCATCTGGCGGAAGCGTTCATCGTCGCCGGCGATCTTGAGCGCGGCCTCGATCTCCTCGAGCGCTCGAATTCGGGGTTCCATCCTTACGTGTACATGGCGCACCACTGCCGGTTCCTCGATCCGGTGCGGCACCTACCCCGCTTTCAGGCGGTCCTCCAGCAGGCGAAACAGCGGACGGAGGCGTTTCGGAAAGCGGCCGGATGACCCTTTGGCTCGATCTGCGGCACGCGTGGCGCATCCTGCGGCACGAACGGGCGACATCGGCCGTCATCATTCTCACGCTGAGTCTCGCGATCGCCGCGACGTCGATCATGTTCGGCGTCGTCGATCAGCTGCTGTTGCGACCGCCGGCCGGCATCGGCGATGCCGACGGCGTGCGGCGCCTCTATTTCGGCAGCAATGCAACAGCGCGGCGAGCGCCCAATCAGAGTTTTCCGGTCCTGAAATCGATCGCGGCAAACGTCAGCGCGTTCGCGGAAACCGCGACGCTTCACCGGGCCGATGTGACTCTCGGCGCCGGCCAGGGCGCGCGCCAGGCCTCTCTGGAACTCGTGACCGCCAGTTACTTCCGGTTGCTCGAACTGACGCCAGTGGCTGGCCGGTTTTTCACGCCAGCAGAGGATCGCGGCGCGGACGCCGATCCCGTAGTCGTCCTGAGCCACGCGTTCTGGCAGCGCGAGTTGGGCGGCGATCCGACGGCCGTGGGGCGCGATCTGCTGATCGAAGGCAAGCGATTCACGATCGTGGGCGTGGCGCGCCGTGGCTTTTCCGGCGCGCGTCGTGACCGCATCGATCTGTGGGCGCCGCCGGGCGCGCTCGGCCGCGAACTGCTAGGCGACGATTGGGCGACGACGACGAACTGGTATCGGTTCGAGCTCATCGCGCGACTGTCGCCCGGCGCCACCGACGCTCAGGCCGACGCGCAGGCGACGGCGGTCTACCGACGGTCGCTCGACGCGGCGGGCTTTTCTGGCGCCGCCGACGTGGTCGCCGCCGGCGCGCCACTGAACGGCCTCGGACGTCCAGGTGGAATCGGGTTCCAGGCGCGCGTCGGCCTGTGGCTCCTCGGCGTCGCGGCGATCGTCGTGCTGATCGCGTGCGCCAACGTCGCAGGTCTGCAGCTCGCGCGCGCGATCGCGCGCCGTCGCGAATTCGCCGTCCGCGTCGCGATCGGCGCGAGCCGCGGCCGTCTGATGCGGCAACTGCTCACTGAGTCGGCGTTGCTCTCGACCGTCGCGGCTTTCGCGGCGTTGTTCCTGACGTATTTCGGCGGTCGTCTCGTCCAGCAGTTGCTGGTTCTGCCGGGCGCCAGTTGGGACGACAGCCTGGTCGACGGCCGCGTGCTGGCGGTGACGTTCATCGTCTCGACACTCACCGCACTGACGACCGGGATGAGCCCGGCGCTGCACATCTGGTCGGCCGGCGTCGCGAGCGCCATGCGGCCGGCGCAGCACGTCTCCCGCGGCCGCATCGGAGTGCTGCGCGCGGGGTTGCTGGTTGCGCAAGTCTCCCTCTGCGTGCTGTTGCTTGTCGGCGCCGGACTGTTCGTGAAAAGCCTGGCGGCGGCGCGCACCTACGACGTCGGCCTCGATCTCGATCGCGTGATCCAGGCGTCGCTTCCCGCGACGCTCGAGCCCGCCGCCGCGCGCGCGTTGTACGCGCAGGCGGCGGAACGGCTGGCCACGATTCCCGGAGTTCAGCGGGTCGCGCTCAACGGCGGCTCGCTGCGGCTGAAGATGGGACGCACCAGGTCGATGACGCACGAGGACCCGATCCCTGCGGGCCAGACGGGACCTTCGATGGACGCGTTCTTCCTCGTGACCCCAGGCTACTTCGACGCGCTCGGTGCCCGTGTCGAACGCGGCCGTGACCTGACGGCGGAAGACGATCGCCTGCGCGCGCGCTCCGCCGTCGTCAGCCGCGGTTTCGCAGAGAGATTCTGGCCGGGTGCGGAGGCCGTGGGGCGTTGCGTCAGCTTCCGCATCGTGTTCAGCCGCGCGGACTGCACGACGATCATCGGCGTCGTGGAGAACCTCGCCGTGCACAACCGTACGTCCGCTAATGAAGCTCAGGTGTACGTCCTGTTCTCCCATCCCGAGTTCACCGGCGAAAGCCCGAACGCGTTGCTGATCCGTACCGAGGCCGCCGCCGCGCCGCTCGTGCCGGTGGTCCGGCAGGCGCTGCAGACGCTCACGCCCGAGATGGGCTTCGTTGCCGCCGCAACGCTCGAGGAGATGTATGCGCCGCAGCTGCAGTCGTGGCGCCTCGGCTCGTGGATGTTCCTCACGTTCGGCGCGATCGCGCTCCTCATCGCGGCTGTCGGCCTGTTCAGTTCGCTGGCCTTCGCGGTCTCGCAGCGGACGCAGGAGATTGGCATCCGCATGGCGCTCGGCGCGTCGCCGTGGAACATCACCGCGACGATCGGCACGTCGAGCATCGCGACCATGGCGATCGGCATCGGTCTGGGTCTGCTTGGCGCCGCGCTCGCGACGCGCTGGCTAAGCGATCTTCTGTTCCAGACGTCGCCGCGCGACCCAATCGTATTCGCTACGGTGGCCATCGTGCTCGCGCTCGTCGGCATCACGGCGAGCATCATCCCGGCCAGACGCGCAGCCGCTGTTGATCCGATTGTGGTGCTCAGACACTCGTAAGGCCACGCATGCCAGAGCAGAATCGCCGGCGCACGTATCTCATCAATCCGCGGTTTCAGTGGCGCTTCATCGGCTTCATGGCCGTCGTCTCGCTGCTGGCGATTGCGATGCTCTTCGTGAGCAATCTCCTGTTCTTCCGGAACATGGAACAGGAGGCCCTTTCGGTGGGCCTCACACCTGACAACCCGTACTTCGATTTTCTGCGGGAGCAGAAGTCGGCGTTGTCGACGCTGTATTTCGCGGTGTCTGGTGTGGTGTTCGTGTTGATGATGGGCCTGGGCATTCTCTACAGCCATCGTATCGCCGGGCCCCTATACCATCTCGACCACAAGATGAGACAGATCGCGAGCGGCGAGGATCCCTCTTCGTTGACCTTCAGGCGGCGCGATCAATTCCGGGAGCTGGCAGAGAGCTTCAACGCGATGATCGTGAAACTCCGGAATCGTCCGTAGCGGCGATCAGCCGCCGCCGCGCTGCGATTTGGCCGGTGTCCGAAGCTGTGACAGCAGCGAATAGTAGTTGCGGATGCTGTCCACGTAGCGCACCGGCTCGTGGCCGCGCGCCTTTCCGAACTTCAGCGTCTTGTAGTACGCGGGTTCGGAAAGCAAGGGCAGCGCGTCGCGCAAGTTGCTCCACAACGTGTGGTCCTCGCCGCCGCGCTTGACGATCTCCTGGGCATCCTGCACATGGCCGAGGCCGACGTTGTAGGCGGCCAGAGCGTAGTAGTTGTCATCCGGGCGGCCAACCTCGTCGTCAATCTGCTTCATGATCTGAACGAAGTATTTAGTGCCGCCGAGGACGCTCTGGCGCGGATCGGTGCGATCGGTCACACCGATCGCCGCCGCCGTGTCCTCAGTCAGCATCATCAGGCCGCGCACGCCGGTGTAGCTCGTCGCCTCGGGATTCCAATGCGACTCCTGGTACGACATGGCCGCCAGAAACAGAGGATCGATGTCGTAACGACGCCCGGCCTCCTCGAACAGCATCCGATACTTGGGCAAGTCGCGCCGATAGCGGACCTTCAGCATAACCAGATCGAACTTGTTGAGCAGGCCGAGGTGTGCAAAATATTTCGAGTACAAATTGGCCACGAACAGCTGGGATCCGGTGGTGCGCAACCACTCGGTCAGCAGCGCGGCAGCGCCGCCGAGATCCTGGCGTAACACCCACACGAAATCTTCTTCATCGGAGACCTTCATGCGCAGCGTCACGCCCGTCGGCGCGGATGTCGCCCGGTTGAGCGCAAGCGCGGGGCACATGATGTCGCCCTGGCCGGCTTCAAAGGCCTGGATTAGCGCCTCATGACTGGGGAACGACTTGATCTCGACTGGCACCGCCAGGTGCTGCTGCATCCTGTCGATGAGCTCGTGATTGAACCCCACCCACTCGTCGGTCTCGTTCCGGTAATAGAACCGGCGATCCTCCTGCACGAGGATTGTCAGTCTGGCAGGCAGCCGGATTTGCGCGGAGTAGGTCGGCGCCGAGCACGCTGCGAGCAGGAGCAGCAGACTGAGAGCAACGCCCCGGGGCCTGGGCACGGCTGGGATCGAGCATGGGCCATGCCAACGGTGCGGTGGGCAAACTGCGAGTCGGCCGCGTCCGCCGGAATACGGTTCTGAGTGTCGGCAGCGAGAACTGTCGCGGCGGCCCTACGCCGCTCGCCGGCGATGATCCTCGCCTGTCGCGATCCTCACGCAGACGATCGCCAGGGCCGTCAGGAACAGGATGCCAATCAGGCCGACGCCCGCGGTCCAGCCGGACGGCGGGATCGTCAGCGGGAATGCTTCCAGAATCGTCAGACCGAATGTGATCGCGATCGTCGCGACCAGGCCGACGCGCGAGAGCACGATGAACGTGAGCAGGTTCAGCGCGAGAAACGGCGCGAGCGCGAACAGCGAGCCGGACTCGAGCGTGACATTGGCGCTCAGCAACAGCGCGCTCGTGAAGATCGCCGCCCATTCGTTGCGCAGGAGCCGCCGGATCGTAAACAGCACGAACAAGAACAGGAGCGACAGAAATACCGCCCAGGCAAGATTGATCATGATCGCCGTGATCACGTGCGTGCCGCCGAGCAGGGGCCGCCATTCGTTGGTCACGCGCGGCGGAATGCCGCTCAGATGCGTCGCGAGAGAGAAGCCCGCGCCATTGAGCAGGTGGGTGATGCCCGCGGCGCCAAGGCCGATCAGGACATCACGCGCGACCAGCGGATCACGCCAGTTGCCGGCGACCAGGCGACTCCACGACACGATCATGTGCGGCCAGGTGCGGCGAACGTAGGGCTCGAGCGAGAGATAGAACACCGCGACGAAGATCCCGAAGAGCAGCACGAACCCGGCGTTGACGATGAACAAATACAATTCCCAGATGCTCGGCTGGTGCGTGTCGTCGCCGAGCCAGCTGAGAAAGCCGAGGATCGCGACGGTGGCGCCGACCCGCAGCGCGCCCCGCATGTCGGCGCGCTCGCGCATGTAGTTCCGCCGTGCGACGATGGCGGAGCCGATCATCACGGCGGTCAGAATGAGCACGGTGATCAGGTTGCCGATCTGTTCCTGACGCGAGCGCCGGCTTTGCAGCTGCCGTTCCGGCGCCGACCACGGAAAGAGCACAGCAAATGCGGTCGGACGTCCGAGAAAGCTCGCGGCTTCGACCCGCGTCGGCATCCCATCACCGGCAGCGCCGGCTCGCACCCACGCGAAACGAGCGTCGGAATGAAAGGCCGGCGTCCACTTCGGTTCGGTGGGCGTCCAGTCGCTACCGTCCAGCCCCCCCGCCCGAAACAATGTGCGCCATTCGACCGCGCCGACAGGCGCCGCCTCCGGCAATTGGAGCGGGATCGCCTCGAGCAAGGTCAGTCGACCTGCCGAATCAAACCTCAGCCGCGTCTGATTGCTGTAGCGCATCGGCGGATCGATGAACCCGCGTCGCGCAATTCCGTCCGGACCGAGCAACGCCCATTTCTCCATGGCGACCGGACTCTCGCGGTACCAGAAACTGAGTCCGTGCTCACGGAGGCGAACGGGCGCGTTCGGCACCTGTCCGGCGGCCATCGCGACCAGAAACTGGTAGTTGGGCTCGAGGCCCCATTCGCGATCCGCGGCCGCCGGAAATCCGAGACTCGCCAGCAGCTCGCGCGCAACCTCGCGCATGACCTCCGGGCTCTTCTGCGGAACGCCGACGCGATACAGCAGCGTGCGTTGCGCGAACAGCGCGCCAACGATGGCGGTGACGATCATGACGGCAACGACCGACCAGGCGACCGTGGGCCGCATGCGCGTGCCCGAGCCGGCGGCCGCCACCATCTCCGGTGACGGCGTGTCGCCGGCCGCAATCATCATCGCCAGCGGATCGCCGCCGGGCAGAGCGGCGGCAAGCGCGGTGGCCGAGGCCGGGCGATTTACGGGATCGATCTCGAGACAGCGCAGAATCGCGCGCTCGACGAGCACATTCAGCCCGCTCACGTGCGACGTCGGACTCGTCGGCGTCGACGACCGCAAGCGCTGCAGGTCGTCGAGGTTGCGCACCTCGAAAGCGCGCTTCCCCGTGAACAGCTCGTAGAGCACGAGGCCGAGCGCGTAAAGATCGGTGCGCTCGGTCAGTTCCCCGCCGGCGACCTGTTCCGGCGCCATGTACTGCGGCGTGCCGACACGGGCTTCCGCGCCGGACACGCCCGACGCCGTCGCGAGACCGAAGTCCGCGATCTTCGCGCGACCGCGGCCGTCAATCATGATGTTGGCCGGCTTCAGATCGCGATGCAGCACGCCTTCGTCGTGCGCCGCCGTCAATCCCGCGCACAGCTGCCGCGCGATCTCGATCGCTTTGTCTTCGGGCAGGCGTCCGATCCGTCGCAGCAGCGACGCGAGATCTTCCCCGTCCACGTACTCCATTGACAGGAAGTGCCGCGGACCGCCCTGCCCGGCCGGCGCCTCGAGGACGCCAATGTCGAACACCCGGCAGACGTTGGGGTGCGTGACGCGAAGCGAGACGCGTACTTCGGTCAGGAATCGCTCGAGACGATCGCTGTCGGTTTCGACGTCGGCCGGCAGGAACTTCAGCGCGACAGGTTGTCCGAGCTTCAGGTCGTCGGCCCGGTAGACCTCGCCCATGCCGCCGCGGCCGAGCAACCCGGCGATGCGGTAGCGGCCCGCGAGCACCACGCCGGGCAGGAATCCGGCGCGGGTCGCGATCGGAGCATTCGGCGCCGACGCCGGCGGCGGCAACAACGCCGTTTCGGTTTCACTCGATGCCGGCAGCCCGGCGCCGCAGGCGCCGCAGAAGCGCTGCCCGTCCGGCGCGGGAGTGCCGCAGTTCGCGCAACGAACGGCCGGGGAGGCGCTCAAGGCGCGTCAGGATAACATCCGGCGCCGGATCGACGGGCCGCGCGGGACGATCAGGCGCCGGCGGCGACGATGCGATCGCGGCCGCCGTGTTTGCCGTCGTAGAGCCGCCGATCGGCGACCCGCATGAGGTCCTCCGGCGTCACGATCGCGTCCGACGGATACGTCGAGACGCCAATCGTCGTCGACAGCAGGCCCCACGGATACGGCGGACTCGCCGCGCTGCAGTTGTAGGTCAGCATGTCGCGGAAGCGCTCCGCGAATTCCTGGGCCTCGGCGGCGTTGGCGTTGGTCAGCAGGACGACGAACTCGTCACCGCCGTAGCGGCAGGGAACGTCGCTCGCCCGCGACTGCTCGGCCAGTGTCCGGCCGATCAGCTGCAGCGCGCGATCGCCTTCGAGATGCGAGAGCCCGTCGTTGATCTCCTTGAACTTGTCGACGTCGATGATCGCGAGGCTGAGCGGCGTCGCGTGGCGCTTCGCCGCGGCGAGCGCGCCCGGCAGGACCTCGTCGAAATGGCCGCGGTTGAAGAGCCCGGTCAGCGCGTCGCGCGACATCCGCTGCCGCACCTGTTCGTACTTCTGGCGATAGGTCAGCCGCTGGAAAACGTCGCCGACGTCGCCGGTGCCGACGACGGCGGTCCGCGGCTCCATAAAGCGCAGATAGATCGCCACGTGCAGCGAATAGAACAGCGCCATCGTCGCCTTGCCCAGCAGGCTGGCGATCTGCAACGCGACGAGATTCGGCCGGCCGCCGTGCACCATCTGCGTGAAGATCACGCTGTCGAAACTGGCGACAGCCAGCAGCGCCAGAAAGAACGGACCGAACAGCCCGCGCACGTAACGGGCGATGAACTCGTAGACGAGAATGATGCCGAGCACGTCGATGAACAGCAGCGAGGTGCCGACGGTGGTGATCCACGCGCCGGTCATGAAGTCCTGGATCCCCAGCGACGGCGAGAAGGCGCCTTCCAGGCCCAGATGCAGCCCGATCAGCAGCGACATGATCGCCGCGGTGACGTTGGCGAGGACCAGGCCGTAGACGAGCTTGCGCGCCTCGATGGCGTCTTCCTTGACGTAGATGAGCAGCACCGCAGCGAGCGTCGCCGTGAACATCACCGTCGACGCCGGATAGATCCAGACCGACGGCAGCACCTCGACGCGCAGGCTCAGCGTCGCCTCGAGATACTGCAGGCCGCCGAGGACGATGTAGAGCGGTGTGAGGCCGAGCACCGTCCGCACGCGGAACAGCCCCAGCACGATCATCGCCATGACCGCGGCTTCCACCGCGAGCATGGTCAACTGCGTTCCAACCATAGTTACCGCCGCGGTTCGAGGATATCGCCAATCCGATCGGCGATGTCACTCCAGTGCGCCTTGATCACGGGATTGGCCGACGCCGTCGCCGCGGCACGGGCCTGCGCCTGAATCGCGCGCAACTGCGCGCGCGCCAGCGCCGGCAGATCGCTCTGGGCCAGATTCGGCGCGGCCAGGAACGGACCCGGCGGGGTGGCCGGCCCGGCCGCCGCTGCGGCGGCGCCGGCGGCGGCGGGAGGCGGGGCCGGCGGATTGACGATCGCGCCGAGACGCGCGACGTAGGCGCGCTGCAGCGCGCGGCGATT
>DASUGM010000034.1:0-14945 GCA_036274055.1 Vicinamibacterales bacterium
GCGGTCAGGACGTCGAAGTCCGACGACGCCCGTGACAGGCCGGCGCGGCCGATGATGCTGCCGCGCTTGAACAGCCGGCCGTACTCGAAAATCCCGCGCGTCGTTGTCGTCGCGATGTCTTGCGTGGACGTCAGCGTTTCAACGGCGCGCCCGGCACCGACGGCACTGAATGTCTGATGAAAATCGTTCGGCGTGGCCGACATCCGCGCGGCCATGAAGTAAGTGTCACCAATGGCTTCGAACGTGCCGGTCACGGTGCCGCCGGACATCTTGTTGCGTTGCAGGACGGTGCCGTTGCCGCGGTCGTCGGTGCTCAGCCAGCCGCTGATCGTCGTCCGCGTCCGCCCGGCCGGAATCACGATTCTTCCAAAGCCGTTGGTCCACTCGGCGTCGAGCTCGTCGTCGACCGCGCCGCGCGACGCCTCCTCGAGCGGGATCGATCCGGCGGTCGAAAACCAGCTCGTGGCGCCAAACAGATGGGTCAAGCCGATGCGCATTCCCGCCGACGCCGCGAACCCGCCCGTGCCCTGCGAGCCGCCTTCGCCCCCGAACGCAATTGGCCCGGTTTCGCGCGGCTCGACACGAATCAGGCCGCCGAGCGCGTCCGATCCGTAGGCGTCACCCTCGGCGCCGCGGCGCAGCGACACGCCGCCAAGCGCCTCGGCCGGCAGCCGCGTCCACGTCACCCATCCGCCGAAGCCGTCGTTGAGCGGCACGCCCTCGAACAGGACGAGGCCGCGGCTCGATCCCGACGCCGACAGCCCGCGCATGGTGACGCCGTGAGTCGTCGGATTCGAGGCGCGCGACGATGACCGGCGGAAGAGTGAGAAGCCGGCGATGACTTTCAGCGACTCGTCGAGGGTCTCTCCCGGCAGCGAGCGGACGTCGCTGCCGCTCAGGATGGTGTCGCCGGTATCGGTGGATCGCAGCACGCCGTATCCAGCGCCGCCAGTGACGATCACCGACGCGGTCACGCCAGCCGGCGACAACACGATGGCGACGGGCTCGGCGGTCGCCCGGGTGCGCACGGTCGCAAATCCCGGCGCGCTCACTTCGATGTCGAACGGCAGTTCGACGGTCGACAGCACGAACGCGCCCTTGGCGTCCGTGGTCACGACTTCGACGACTTGCGCGGCGTTGACGACAACAACGCGCGCGCCGGCTACGGCCGCGCCGTCGATCGAGGTCACGGTGCCGTTCACCGCGAGCAACAGTGCCAGCAGCAGCATGCGCGCTACCCGTGTTTCTTCTCGAACTCGCGCATGAACTGGACCAGCGCGTTGACGCCGTCTTCCGGAAACGCGTTGTAAATCGAGGCCCGCAGGCCGCCGACCGAGCGATGGCCCTTGAGGCCGTCGAACCCCGCCTCGGTGGCCTGCTTGATGAACAGCTTTTCGAGATCCTCGTTCGGCAGCCGGAACGTGACGTTCATCAGCGATCGGCTGTCCTTCTCGGCGTGCGGCCGCCAGAAGTCGCTGCGATCGAGTTCGTCGTACAGCGTCTTGCCCTTACGGGCATTGTTCCTGCCGATCGCCTCGAGACCGCCGATGCCCTTCATCCACTTGAGCACCAGGCCGAGGATGTAGATGCCGAACGCCGGCGGCGTGTTGTACATCGATCCGTTGTCGGCGTGCGTCTTGTAGCTCAGCATCGTCGGCAGCGTGTCGGCCGAGCGCGACAGCAGATCCTCGCGGATGATGACAACGGTAACGCCGGAGGGTCCGAGGTTCTTCTGGGCGCCGGCGTAGATCAGCCCGAACTTCGAGACGTCGATCGGCTTGCTGTACATGTCCGACGACGTGTCGCAGACGAGCGGCGCGCCGGTGGTCTCTGGGAATTCGTGAAACTGAGTCCCGAAGATCGTGTTGTTCGACGTCATGTGGACGTAGGCGGCACCCGGCGTGTAGTTGATTTCCGATGCCTTCGGCACGCGCTTGAAGCCGCCGGCCTCGGTGGTCGCGGCGACGTTGGTCGTGCCGACGCGCTTGGCCTCTTTCATCGCCTTCTTCGCCCAGTCGCCGGTGACGATGTAGTCGACGACGGCGCCGGCGGTGAGCAGGTTCATCGGCACCATCGAAAACTGCAGGCTGGCGCCGCCCTGAAGGAACAGGACCTTGTAGTTCGGCGGGATACCGGCGAGCGAGCGCATGTCGGCTTCGGCCTGCGCGAGGATGCCCTCGAAGGTCTTCGAACGATGGCTGATCTCCATCACCGACATGCCGACGCCGGGCAGCATCACGAGATCGCGCTGCGCTTCCTCGAGAACCGGGAGGGGCAGCACAGCCGGACCGGCCGAAAAATTGTAGATACGGGATGACGCCATGGTTGTCCTTCAGTTCACCGCGTTGGGGGCCTTGCCGGTGTGCTTGAATGATTTCACGATTCGCACCGTCTCCGCAGCGATCGCCTCCTGCGCCTGATCGGTGGACGCGCCGATGTGATGCGTGCCGATGACCCCGGGACTGGCGGCGATGGGATCGGCAAACGTGCCCGCCGGCGTCGCCGGCTCGTCGGCGAAGACATCGAGGCCGACGCGCAGCTGACGATCGGCGACCGCGGCGCGCAGCGCCGCCGCATCGACGACTTCCGCGCGTGCGGTGTTGATCACCATCGAACCGGGCTTGAGCCGGCCGAGGATCTCCGCATTCACCATCCCCCTGGTTTCCGCGCCCAGCGCAAGATGCAGGGTGAGGATGTCCGCGCGCGACGCCACGTCACCCGGCGTCGGCGCGAGCGTGACGTGCGCGCCGGCGACGCCGAGACCCATCTCTTCCGCCTCGACCGGCGTGAGCGCGCGGTTCTGGCCGTTGAAGCGCCGGCTCCACAGCACCACCGGCATCCCGAACGCAACCGCGCGCTTGATCACTTCCGCGGCGATGTTGCCGGCGCCGAGCACGCCCAGCGTCTGGCCGTACAGGCCGCGCGCCTTCGAGTACTCCTTCTTGTTCCACTTGCCGGCGCGCAGGTCGGCGACGTTGTCAGCGATGCGGCGATCGAGCGCGAGCATCAGGCCCAGCGCCAGCTCGGCGACGGCCATTGCGTTCTTGCCGGGACAGTTGGCGACGACAATCTTCTTCGCGGTCGCCGCCTTGACGTCGATCGTATTCACACCGGCGCCGGCGCGGACGATCAGCTTCAACGCGCCGCCCATCGCCGGGTCGCCGACTTTCGTCGACCTGACGACGAGCACGTCGACCCCCTTGCCGGCGATCGCGTCGGCGAGCGCTTGATCTTTCAGTTCCGGGTCGTAGATGACCTCGCAGCCGAGAGCCTTGAGCCCCTCGACGCCGGAGGCCTCGAACTTGTCCGCAATCAGGACGCGCATAGGCTGCTCATTCTATCCATTGCCTGATTGCCGAATCGAGGGCATTGCCGGATTGGATTCGCCGATTGGCAGATTGCCGAAATCATTGCGAATTGAAGATCATTGCGGCATTGACCTTCGGATTGGCCGATTGGTCCGCTCGTTGCTCCGGCCTCAGCTCTCGACAATTCGACAATCGACCAATCAAGAACCGTCAATGCGGCAATGATCTTCAAGTCGAAAATAATTGCGGCAACCTGCCAATCGGCGAATCCAATCCGGCAATGCCCGCGATTCGGCAATCAGGCAATGGCTGACGCACCTAAATCAGGTGCGTCAGCAACCCATCTCTCAGTTTCGGTTCAAACCACGTCGATTTCGGCGGCATGATTCCGCCAGCGTCCGCGATCGCCATCAGGTCGTCGACGCTGACCGGGTGCAGCGCGAACGCGATCGCCGCCTGGCCCGAGTTCACCAGCCGCTCGAGCTCGGCGCTGCCGCGGATGCCGCCGACGAAATCGATGCGCTTATCGGTGCGTGGATCGCCGACGCCGAGCAACGGCTCGAGCACCAATTTTTGCAGCACTTCGACGTCGAGCGCATCGGCGCGATCCGCGCCGGCGGCCGGTCTCGGCAGCGTGACGTCGTGCCACTTGCCAGCCAGAAACATGGCGACATGTCCGGGTCCCGACGGCGACGCCGATCCGTCCCGCACGCTCACTTTCGTTCGCAGCTCGGCGAGAAATCCGTCCGCCGTCTTCCCCGCCAGATCGGCGACGACGCGGTTGTACGGCAGGATGTTGACCTGTGAATCGGGAAACGCCACCGCGATGAACGTGCAGGCGTCGGCCGTGCGGCCGCCCTCGGCGGCGATCGCCTGATGGGCGCGCGCGGCGCTCGCGGCGCGGTGATGCCCGTCGGCGATGTACGTCGCGGGCAATGCCGCGAACGCGCCGACGATCGGCCCGGTCAGCGCCGCCGGCACGCGCCAGACGGTATGCTCGACGCCGTCGCTCGCGGTGATCTCGTAGAGCGGCGCACCGGCGCAGGCCCGGCGCGCGAGATCGTCAATCGCCGCCGAGGCGCGATACGTCAGGAAGACGACGCCGGTTTGCGCGCGCAGTTCGAGCAGATGCCGCGTGCGATCGTCTTCCTTGTCCTTGCGCGTCTTCTCGTGCTTCTTGATCAGGCCGCGTTCGTACTCGTCGACTGAGAAGCATGCCGCAAGACCGGTCTGCTCGTGCGCGCCCATCTTCAACCGGTAGAAATACAGCGACGGCGCGTCTTCGATCACCAGCGGCGCTTCGCGTTTGAGGGCTTCGAAATTCTGGACCGCCTGGTCGTAGACCCGCGCGTCGTACGGATTCGTGTCGGCGGGCAGATCGATCTCCGCGCGGGTGACGTGGAGAAAACTCAGCGGATTGCCGCCGGCGATGCGCCGCGCTTCCTCGGTGTTGACGACGTCGTACGGGACCGAGGCGACGCGTGACGCGGCCTCGGGCGCCGGCCGCAGCGCCCGGAACGGAGAGACCAATGACATGGGGACTAGTTTCGGCCGCCGCTCGGGGGCGTTGCAACCGGTCCAGGAGCGGCGACCAGCTGCTGCAGCTCGCCGAACCTGGCGTCGCGCACGGCTTCGAACGCCGCCAGCGCGGCCGCGGCGAGCGGCTCGCCGGGCGGCATCTTGCTGTGTTCGGCGATCGGATTCACGTACTGGCCGTTCTTGATGATGCGGTAGTCGAGATGCGCCGCGGTCACCGTGCCGCTGGCACCGACACGGCCGATCATCTGCCCCTGATCGACGCGCACACCCGGATGGATGCCGGGGCCGAACGATGAGAGGTGCAGGTACGCGGTTTCATAGCCCCCGGCGTGTCGGATGCGCACCATCCGCCCGGCCTCGCCCGACCAGCCGGCAACTTCGACCACGCCGCTGGCCACCGCCTTGACCGGCGTGCCGGCCGGCGCGCCGAAATCGACGCCGAGATGCGCGCGGGTGTAGCCGAGCACCGGGTGCTTGCGATGGTACGAGAAGCCGGAAGTGACGCGCGGATCGAACGGTAACGGCGATTTCAGGAACTGGCGCTTCAGCGACCGGCCGTGCTCGTCGTACCACTGCGGCTTGCCGTCGTCGCCGTCGAACCGGATCGCGCTGATGCGCCTGCCGCCGTTGGTGATCACGGCGGCCCTGACGTCGCCGTAGCCGACGAACTCGCCATGACGCGTCGCGCGATCGAAGAGCACTTCAATGCGATCGCCGCGCTGCAAATCCGAGTTGAAGTCGATCTCGCCGCCGAAGATTTCGGCGAGTTGCAGCGGCAGCAGGATGTTTTCGCCTTCCGCCTCGAACGAACCGACCAGCGACGGATGTTCCTTGGAGATTTCGGCGACGACCGCGTCGAGCTCGAATTCCTTCGGCAGCGGCACGACCTCGACGTCGAAGGCCGGCGCCGCGGCGTCGGCCGGGACGGCGCGCATGACGACGCGCAGGAAGCGGTCGGCGTCGATCTGATACCGGAACTCGCGGAACAGACCGTCGAGCGATCGGGTCAGCCGGTAGCTCTGATTGGCGCGCAGGTCGCGCGGGTTGAACACCGCGCGGACCGCGTCGATCATCGCCGTCGTGAGCGGCGCCGGCAAATCGTGCCGGCGTAGCAGGCTCTCGAGCGTCGCGCTGTTCGGCACCCGCGCTTCAATGATCTTGCCATCCTCGGTCAGCGAGATGTCGTGGCGGGCGCGCGGCGGCTCCGGCGCCGGCCCGGCCGGCTGGCAGGAGGCGGTCAATGCCGCGGCGACGGTGATGAGGACGAGACGCAGATTGGCCACGAAAAAGTTGCGGCAATATAACACGCAAGTCCGCTGCCAGCGGCCAGTTACGAGATAATTCAATGATGATCGGCGCGGTTCTGGACTCTCCGGTCGGTCCCCTCCGGATCGAAGCTGACGAAAACGTGATCACGACGATCCTTTTCCACGCCAGGGAGCCCGTATCCAACGGCCATTTGACCGGCGTGCTGGCCGAATTGCAGGCCCAGCTCCGCCTGTACTTTTCCGGACAGCTGGAGTCGTTCGACTTGCCGCTGGCGCCGAAGGGCACGCCCTTTCAGCAGGACGTATGGCAGGCGCTGACGACGATTCCCTATGGCGAAACGCGAAGCTACGCGGAGATCGCCAAAAAAATCGGCCGCCCCGACGCGGTTCGTGCGGTCGGAGCGGCCAACGGTCAGAACCCGATCCCGATCGTCATTCCCTGCCACCGCGTGATTGGCAGCAACGGCAGCCTCACCGGCTTCGGCGGCGGACTACCGGCGAAGCGGTTTCTGCTGGACCTCGAGAGCAAGCAGAAACCGCTTCGCATGGGCGATTGACGATCGAGCGATCGGGCCATGGCAGAGCATGGGCGATCGCGCGATCGAGCAAAGGCTGAGCTGAGCCGAACCGCTCGGGCTCAGGCTAAAGACGGTCATGACGACCTTTGCCCGATCGCGCGATCGCCCGATGCTCTGCCATGGCCCGATCACCCGATCGGCTATCGCCCATGCGGCGCCGCTGAGGCTATTTGGAAGGCGGCGCCGACGACGGCGGCACCATCTTGTTCATGCGCATGTAAGTCACCAGGTTGCCGTAGTGCTCCATGTCATGGGCCGAATTGAACGCGAACGCGCCCGCGCGCGTCGTCTTCATGTTGTTGATGACCGTCATCGTCACGTCCTGGCCGCCGACGACGTCGTTGGTCATCGCGGCGAAGGCCTGGTCGCAGAACGCGAAGGAGTCGGCGAGCGCCTTCTGCAGGTCGGCCTTCTTCGTCAACGACTTTTCAGCTGACGTGCCCGGGCCGGTCTGGCCGCTCGAGTAGCCGCAGATCAGGTAGTTCGCGTCCGAGATGTGGCCGATCAGCTGGCCCATCGTGCGCACGTCCTTCGTCGGCTGGTAGCTGTACTTGGCTTCCGGGATCTGCTCCGCCGCCTGCGTGACGTAGCCCTTCACCATCTCGTAGCTGGTCTTGAGCGACGACACGATCGCAGTCGACGGCGGCGGGGGCGGGGGCGCCGGCGGCGGGGCTGGCTGCGAACAGGCAACGGCAGTGACTCCAAGGATGAGTGCGAGCGCTTTTCTCATAAATGACTCCTATCGTTAGAAGCCGCCGCGACCGGCGGATGACGGCGGAACAATGCTGTTCAGCCGGAAATAGGTGACGAGATTACCGTAGTGCTCGTTGATGTGCGCCCAGTTGTACGCGAGGCTGCCGAGTCGTGTGCCGCGGCCGCCAGCCACGGACGGTGTCGCCGCGTTCTGATCGTTGACCTGCTCGAAGGCCTTGTCGCAGAGCGCGAACGAATCGAGGTAGATCCTGGTCACCTCTTCGCGCGTCATGCTGTGGGCTTTCGAATCCATGCTGTCCGGCGTGTCGAGCGTTGCCGGCCGGGCGCTCAAACCGCCGAGTTGCCAGCACGCGCCGTTGTTGTCGTCGCTGATGTGGCCGAAGGTCCGCGCGAACGTGCGCACGTCAGGCGTCGGCTGCCACTTCCATTTGTCGGCCGGCACCATCTCGATGGACCTGGTCAGATAGCCCTTCACGCGCGTGTAGTACGTCTTGATCTGGTCGCTCAGCGGGTTGGCCGAGACGGGCGCGGGCTGCTGCGGCGTCTGCGCCGTCAACATCGCACCGGCAAACACAACTCCTGCGAGCACCGAGACTCCTAGCACCTTCATTTCGGGATTCCTCCGGGCCAGTACCTTAACACCGGTACGCGGGTAGGTACTTCGCCTGGTGCAGATCTCGAGGGAAATGATCTGGAGCTGAAGAAGATGACCACGCGAAGCCAGGTTCCAGGTCCCCGCGTCCCCGACGTACCTGCGTACTCCCGTACCGGTAGAATCGACCTCCCGGTTGGATGGAGACCCCCTATGAAACGAACACTGGCCTTTTCCGTTGCGCTCACCGCCGTCCTCGGCGCCGGCCTGGTCGGCCTGCCGCTGCGCGCGGCCGACGAAGCCATCGACTACGACAGCATCAACAAGATCAAGGCGCAGGGCCTGACTGCGGCCAACTCGGAGGTCATGGAGATCTCGAGCTGGCTCACCGACGTCTACGGCCCGCGGCTCACCGGCTCGCCAAACATCAAGCTGGCCGGTGACTGGGCCGTCGAGACGATGAAGAAATGGGGCCTGACGAACGTCGCGCTCGAGCCCTGGCCCGCCGATCCGAACAACGCGAACAACGGCTTCCCCCGCGGCTGGTCGAACGACAAGTTCTATCTCGCCGCGACGGCGCCGCAGAAGTTTCCAATTCCCGGCACCCCGACCGCGTGGACGCCAGGCACCAACGGTCTGGTCAGCGGCGAGGTCGTGATGGTGAGCGAGACGACCGAAGCGGATCTCAAGGCCAAGTTTCCGGCCGGCGCGCTGCGCGGCAAGTGGGTGATCACCTCGCCGGCGCCGGATGTGGCCGCGTACTGGAACGCGCCCGCGGAGCGCTACACCAAGGAAGAACTCGACAACATGGAGTCGCCGCGGCGCACCAACGAGCTCGGCTCGACGCCGGCCGGCGGGCGCGCGGGTGGCGGCGGCGCCGGTGGCCCGGGCGGCGGCCGTGGCGCCGGAGCCGCGGGCGGCGCGCCGTTCAACCGCAACGCCTACTTCAAGGCCGAAGGCGTGCTCGGCACATTCTCGACCGCGCCGCGCGGCCACGGCATCTACACGATCGGCGGTTCCCGCACGACCGATCCCGAGACGTCGCTGCCGGCGGTCGCGATTCCGGCCGAGCAGTACGGCCGCATCGCCCGCATGCTCGCGAAAAATCAGAAGGTCGTCATCGAGGCCGACATCAAGAACACCTACACGCCGAATCCGCCGATGTTCAACGTCGTTGGCGAAATCCGCGGCACGGATAAGGCAGACGAAGTCGTGATGCTCGGCGCGCACTTCGACTCGTGGCACGCGTCGACGGGCGCGACCGACAACGCGGCCGGATCGGCGGCGATGCTCGAGGCGATGCGGATCCTGAAGAAGAGCGGCGTGCCGCTGCGTCGCACGGTGCGCATCGGGTTGTGGACCGGCGAAGAGCAGGGGTTGATCGGATCGCGGCTCTACGTGCAGCAGCACTTCGGCGGCGGCCGGGGCGGCGGCGGTCGCGCCGGAGCCGCCGGCGGCGGTGGCGCGGGCGCGGCAACGGCGCCGCCACCGACGACGCCGGATCACGCGAAGTTCGCGGGCTACTTCAACGTCGACAACGGCACCGGCGCGATTCGCGGCATCTACCTGCAGCAGAACCAGGCGGTCGCGCCGATCTTCCGCGCCTGGATGGAGCCGTTCCGAAGCATCGGGATGACCCACATCAACCCCGGCAACACCGGCGGCACGGATCATCAGTCGTTCGACGGCACCAACCTGCCCGGCTTCCAGTTCATTCAGGATTCGGTGGAGTACGACACGATGACGCACCACACCAACCTGGACAGCTACGAGCGGCTGCAGCCGGAAGACATGCGCCGCAACGCGACGATCGCCGCCGCGTTCGCGTTCCTGACCGCCAACCGCGACGAAAAGCTGCCGCGCAAGCCGGCCACGGCGCCGCCGGGAGGACGAGGCGGAGGACAGTAGGTAGTTCCATGCGCCGGTGCGCCACATGCGCCGGTGCGCCGGTGCGCGTGCACGGTGCGCTTCTCTACCAAGATCTCGGATGGCGCCACGATTGATGTGGCATTAACCGAGTTGCCCAGATTCTCAGAGAGAGACACACGGCGCACACGCACAGGCGCATTGGCGCACCGCGCAAGGAGCGCGCTCTACTTAATGCGAAAGACGACCATCCCGTAAACCGCGCTGCAGTTGACCGCCGGATTGTCGGTTGCGATCCGCGTGAAGCGATAGCCCGCGTCGACCGACACCACCGGTGAGATCGTGAAGTTGACGCCGCCGCCGAACATGAAGAGGAACTCCGTCGTCGATGCGTCGTCGCCGATTTCGTCGCGGAGCTCGTCGGAAATGTCGATGCCGTCGATGATCAGCTTGATATCCGCAGTGATGTGGCCGACGCCGACGCCAGCTTCGGCGAACGGACCAACCCGGCCGAGGGTTTGCGACCAGCGCACGCCCCCGGCGACGTAAGTCGTTGGCGTCTTCGCCGTCAGGCTCACGGAAATATCGTCGGGGAGGAATTCGAGCGCCGCGTCGATCTGATCGCTGATCTCCTTCGGCGTCACGTCGGTGATCCGGCCGACGTCGGCAAACAGGTGCAGATTACGGGAGACGCGAAAGCCGACGCGTCCCCCGAACATCGCGCCGGTTTCGGTTCCGAAGGTGACACCGACGAGGCCGCCGGCGAAGATCTGCGCGTCCGGCGCGGCCGTCTGGGCCGCGGCCAGACGCGGCGCGATCAGCGCCGCGCCGAGCGCGAAGACGGCGAGTTTGGTCCTCACAGCACCCTCCTGCTATTTGAAGCGATAGCCGACCGAGAAGCTGAACGTGCGGTTCTTGGCTTCGACAATGTCGCTTGGGAACAGCGCGCTGCCGCCATTGACGTTCGAGAGTCCCCACGTGTAGCGGAGGTCGAGGGTCCACTTCTGCACGATTTCAACGGCGCCGCCGAGGACGAACCCGAAGTCGAAGCCGGCGACGTCGATGTCGTCGCCTTCTTCGAGTTCAACGGTACCGAGCTTCTGGGTATCGCTGAGCTTGAACGAGAACGAGGGCCCGGCGAGCAGGTGGGCATTGGCGCGATCGTTCAGGCGGAAGGTATAGCGGCCGAGCACGGGAATCTCGAGGTAGTTGATGCGCGCTTCGAGATCGGTGCCGAAGCCGTCGAAGTCGTCGACCTTCGTGCCCTTCTGCGTGATCAGCGCCTCGACCTGCATGCTGAACGCATCGCGAATCGGCGGGCTGAACGACACGCCGGCAAGTGCGCCGGCGCGGCTTTGAGCGTCGATACCCAGGAATTCTTCGTCGACGCACAAATTGCTGATGTTGAAACCGCCCTTCAACGCGATCGGCCCGCGAGACATTTGGGCCGCGGCCGGCGCGGCTGACAGCACGGTGATTCCCAGCGCGAGCAGAACGCCCGCTACGATTCTTCTCAGCATACGCACACGTCTCCCCTCAAGGTGAAGGCGCTGGGAAGCCTCTTCCGCACTCTATCAGGATGCGGGCTCCGGGCGACCAGCTGCGGTTAGTACCGTGCGCGAAAACGGACGACGAGCCCCCATCGATCCATGCTCTTGCCCTGAAACGCCTGCGCCCCCTCGACGGGATAACTTCCGGATACCCAGGGATACGGATTCGAGACGTCGTTGAAGTAGTAGCCGAGGCGCACGCACTCGCTGAAATCGAAGAACACGCGCACGACCGTCATTCGATCCGTCTTGCCCTCGACGACGCCGAAGAAGTTTTCGGCGGCCAGGATCTTGATCAGGCTGTCGGCGCGATCGATCTCTTCGCGCGTGAGGCTGCCGCCGACCACGAGCCCGGGACGGAACTGATGCGCGGCTTCGACGCCGACCCAGTAGCCGGATTTGTGAATCGGCTCGGTATCGACGCCGAGCATCGCCGCTGACGACTCCGTCGGACCCCACGTATAGCGCGCGATCTCGGCCATCGCCCGGACCCGCGGCAGGAACTTGTACTGGCCGGAAATCACGATCGCGCCGTCGTTGCGCTTGCTCGCCCAGTACGACGGGAGCCGTTCGACTTTCGAGCCGGTGAAACCGGCTTTGAACGCGGCCCGGACGTCGAGCTTGTCGTCCGGCGTGTAAGTGGCCGACCCCACGAACGTCAGCGCGCTGTTGGCGTCGAGCGAGTTGTCCTGAAAGTAGTAGTAGTCGTAGTCCTGCCAGCGATTGCCCTCGCCGAGCACACCGGCGGCGTTTAGGCGAAGCACCGTGCGCGCGTCCCGCTGCCAGTCGTAGCTCATCTGCAGACCGAAGTTGGCCTCGGCGTTGATGCGCTGGATCATCGTCGCATCCTTGCCGGTAAACGAGCCGGCTTCTTCGACGCCGAAGCCCTTCGCGAGGATGAACCGGCCGAAGGTCGCGTGCACCGTCGGCGTGATGTCGAACGTGACGTAGCCCTCGCGCAGCGCGCCCTGCTGATCGATGGTGTCGTAGGCGATGCCGCGATACATGTCGACGCGGCGGTTGCCCTGCTTGACGTCGCATGGCACCACCGGGCCCTCGGTGTAAAGGAGGTTGACGTCGTTCGGATAAAAGAACGACTCCTCACCGCACCCGGGCAGCGGCACCACTTCGTTCACCGGGTTGATGGCGATCCTGTAGCTGATCCGCGGCGTCAGGCGCCCGGTCAGGCCGACGATCGCGTAGCCGATGCGTCCTTGTTTCTCCATGCCGAGCGGCGCATTGGCGGCGTCCTGGCCGTAGGCGGCCATGAAGTCGATCGAGACGTGCAGCTTCTCGGAGCCAATCGGCGACGTCCCTGCCGCGGGTGGCGCCTGCGGCGGCGGCGCGCTTTGCGCAAGCGCGATCGCGGGAATCGCAAGCACGGACAAGAGCGCGACGGTCATTCTCATGGGCGCGATGGTAGTACGGCGCGGCGCGCGCGGGCAAAAAAAGGAGCGGGCGCCAGAGGCGCCCGCTCGTGAGGGTGTTGCGAGAAGGCGGGTCTTTACTTGCCGAAGCCGAAGACGACGCCGAACCAGAAGCGGGTCGCGTTGTCCCACTCTTCGTCGAACTTGACCTGCGGGAAGTCGACCTGACCGCGGATCATGATCTTCGGCGTCGCGGCGAAGTTGACACCGACGCCGGGCATGATCATGAAGTTGGTCGAGCTGCAGTCGTTGCAATCGCTGACGCCCTCGGCCATTCCGCCAAAGACGACCTGTCCGAAGAAGTGCGCCTTCTGGGCCTTGCCGATCACGCGAATGCCGCCGCCGAAGGTGGTCTCGCTGAAGCCGTCAAAGTCGTGAAAGGAGAAATCACCGACACCGGCAATGGCAGCTTTGCCCATCACCGCAAATTCCTTCGCGACGTCCGCTGCGAAGCCGACGCCGGTCTCGTCCGGAACGCTCAAGAACGAAAGCCCGACGCCTACCGACGCGCCCGGAGTCTGGGCCGCGGCCGGGGTAACAAAACCAACGAGAAGAAAAGCAGTCCCGAGGACCGCACCGATCACTGTCCGATTACGCACGTTTTCCCTCCGTCACTCGAACGATAAAACCAGGGGTCTAACCACCGAGTATAGGACGGAAAACCGTCGTCATCAGTTCGTCACTAGACGAAATTAGAGCGAAACAGTCACCAAAGTCCAACCTTTCCAGTGACAGACTGAATGAGCTTGGCTGGGTCGTAGCCGACCCCGATTCGGAAAACCGTATCGACATCACGGACGGCCGTGATCAGCACGGCCGGGTTGCCTCGGACGAGGACCAAATCGGCCTGCTTGCCCACGGCGATCGACCCGATTGTCGCGTCGCGGCCGAGGTACTTCGCGCCGTTGAGCGTGGCAATCGAGATCGCCTCGAGCGGCGTGAATCCGGCATCGACCAGCAGCTCGATCTGGCGCTGGTTCGAGTAGCCGGGAATGACGCCGCCCGATCCGGTGGGGTCCGTCCCCGCAACCAGCAGACCGCCGGCGCGGGCGAAGGCGAGCTCGAGGGCCATGCCTTTGGGAAAGAGCCGCTTGTAGAGCGACGTCTCGTTCTTCGCGGTGCGCGCAAAGGTCTGTTCGAACTGCTCCTTCAGCTGCGGCACGAGGACGTCGAGTCCGGGCGGCATCGGCCGGCCCGGTGTGAACGTCTCGAAGACGGTGAGGGTGGAAGTCAACGCGACCTTCTTGTCGATCAGCTTCTTGACCAGCGCGGTGAATGGCGCGCCGGTCGGATCGAGATCGGCAATCGTCTGCTGGCCGGTGCCCTGCCCCGGGCAGACGTCGGGCTGTTTCGTCGGGACGAAGTCGGTCGCGGCGAAGAAAGTGTGCTCGATGTTGTCGATCCCGAGATCCGCGGCTTCCGAGAGCGTGACCGAGCAGAGATGCCCGGTGACCTTCAACCCGCGCTTGTGCGCCTCGTCGATCGCGGCGCCGAGCTCGGCGCGGGTGATCTGCATGTAGGCCTTGAACGACGTCGCGCCCATGTCGGCCCAGTACTGCACCTGCTTGCGCGCATCGGCGGCGTCGACGAGCGAGTGCATCTGCGCGAACGTGTTCGGCCCGTTGAGGTACGGCGCAGTGGCGTCGATCGCCGGGCCGGCCGCCTGCCCCGCTTCGATCCGTTTCGCCAGCGTGATGTCCATCACGCCGTTGACGTTGCCGCCGGTGCGCATGGTGGTCACGCCGCCGGCCAGATACAAACGCACGAAACTCTGACCGAGCTGGCTGTAGATGCCGCCGGCCGGATAGTAGAGATGCTCGTGCAGCATGACGAGTCCGGGCATCAGCGACTTCCCGGCGCCATCGACGATTGTCGCGCCCTCCGGCGGCGCGGTCGAAGTCGCCGGCCCGAGCTGTGCGATCCTGCCATCGCGAATGACCACGGTCTGGTCCTCGCGCGCCGGCGCGCCGGTGCCGTCGATGACGCGGACATGCGTGATCGCGACGACCGGGGCGCTGACTTTCAGGTATTGCTGGAGGGCGTTACCCGGCTGGCGCGCCGCCTGCGCGATGCCGGCGGCGGTGATCAGGGCGAGGAGCAGAG
>DASUGM010000035.1:0-18943 GCA_036274055.1 Vicinamibacterales bacterium
TGAGCCTACTCGTCGGTGTCGAGCCTGAGCGCCCTGCTGATCGCATCCCCGTCGAAGCCTCGACGGAGGAGCTGCCGAAACAACCGTTGCCGGTCGGCGGGCGTGAGCGCGCCGGCCGGCCGCTTGCGCGCGAGGATGCGCGCGATCTGGGCCGACTCGTCTTCCTTCGGCAACTCGTCGAGCGCGGCTTTGGCGATCCCGGCTGGGACGCCGCGCGCCTCGAGTTCACGCTTGATGCGATGACGGCCGCGGCCCTTGATCCGGCTAGCCGTCCTCACGTGCGACGCCGCGGCCCTGGCGTCGTCGAGCGATCGATCGGCGCGGAGCGCGGCCAGGGTCTGTTCGACGACGTCAGGCTCGTAGCCGCGGTCGACGAGTTTGCGGGTCAGCTCGATGGTTGTGTAGTCACGGCGGCCGAGCAGCCGCAGCGCCGCGAGTCGAGGCGAGGTCTCGGGCGGCGCTTCGGGCCGGTCACGGCGTCTCATCGCACTGTTATATCCTCGCGCACGCCACGGAGGTCAGATGGTTTTGTCGAAAGGCGAGTTGAGTGGTCTGCTCCAGAACGAAGTCCGGATCCTGGAACTTGTGGTCGGGGATAGATCCGCCGGATCAGTAGGCTCAGGGCTCAGGGCTCAGTGTCGCAGGGGCATTGCGCTCTGAGACCCCGAGCCTTGAGCCGTGAGCCCTGAGCCTCTTTAGCCGACCTTCGCCCCAAACCGCTCGAGCGCGCCGCCGATCGAGCCCATCGACAGCGCCGCCGCCGAGCCGGCGGTGATGCCGCGCATGCGCATGCGGAACTCGTCGATGTTGGTGACCCAGCGCTCGGCCTCTTCGATCGTGATCGCTTCTTCCCTGGTCAGGCGCAGTATCGCCTGATCGAAGCTCTGCATGCCGTACTCGCTGACACCGGCGACGATCGCGTCCGGAATCAAATTGGTCTTCTCGTGATCTTCGATGCAGTCGCGGATGTACGGCGTCGAGATCAGCACTTCGGCCGCCAGCGCGCGGCCGGCGCCGTCGGCGCGTGGAATCAGGCGCTGCGAGACCGCGGCCTTCAACACGCGCGCGAGCTGGGTGCGAATCTGCTGCTGCTGGTGCGGCGGGAACACCGCGACAATACGGTTGATGGTTTCAGGCGCGTCGAGCGTGTGCAGCGTCGAGAACACCAGGTGGCCGGTCTCGGCCGCAACCAGCGCGGTCTCGATCGTCTCCGGGTCGCGCATTTCGCCGATCATGATGACGTCGGGGTCCTGCCGGAGCGCGGCGCGCAAGCCGGAGGCGTAGCCCGGCGTGTCGAAGCCGATCTCGCGCTGCGTGATCACGGCCTTGACGTCACGATGAACGAATTCGATCGGGTCCTCGATCGTCAGCACGTGCACCGGGCGCGTTCTATTGATCAGATCGACGAGCGAGGCGAGCGTCGTGCTCTTGCCGCTGCCGGTGACGCCGGTGACGAGCACCAGGCCGCGCTGCTCGACGGCGAGCCTGGCCACCGAAGGCGGCAGGCCGAGCGTTTCCAGTGACGGGATCTCATCCGGGATCAACCGCATCGAGACGGCGATGGTGCCGCGCTGCTTGAAGACACTGGCGCGGCAACGGCCGACGCCGGCCGCCTGCCAGGCGACGTCGACCTCGAGCTTTGTCTGAAGTTTTTCCTGATGCACCGGCGGCAGCAGCCGGGCGGCGATCGCTTCCATGTGCGCGGCGGAGACCGGGGCGACCGCCGTCCACCGTTCGAGGTCGCCGTTGATACGGACGAGCGGCACGTGCCCCGCGCGCAGATGAATATCCGAAGCGCCCCGTGCGCTCGCGGCAACGATCAACTGGTCAAAAGTCATCCCGCACCCTCGGTCACGGCAAGCCTACGGCCCGCTAATCCGCCCGAGAAGTGCAAGTTGCTTGCCGCTCCGGAGCCGGCGCGGCCAGTGACGAAAGTGGGCGTTTTTTGAGAAAACCGCCCTCGGAGACCCGTCCAGGCGCGTTATTGCGCGTGCGCCGCCTGGGCCACTTCCCGTTTTGTCGTTGGGATGTCGACATGCGTCAGCCAGCCATGCCGGTCGGGCACGACGCCGTTGATGTAGTCGAAGAATCCCTGCTGGATCGCCCCCGTGATGGGCCCGCGCCTACCCGCGCCGATCTGGATCTTGTCCACCGAGCGGATCGGCGTGACCTCGGCGGCAGTGCCGACGAAAAACACTTCGTCGGCGACGTAGAGCATCTCGCGCGGCAGATCCTGTTCCTTGACCTGGAAGCCGAGGTCGTGGGCGAGCGTCATGATGCTGTCGCGGGTAATCCCGGGCAGCACCGAGGCCGACAGCGGCGGCGTGTAGACGATCTCGTCGCGCACCAGGAACAAATTCTGACCGCTGCCTTCGCTGAGGTGGCCGTCGACGTCGAGCGCGATGCCTTCGCTGTAGCCGTCGAGCACCGCTTCCATCTTGATCAGCGCCGAGTTCGCGTAGTTGGCGACTGACTTGGCCATCGCCGGGAACGTGTTCGGCGCGCTGCGGGTCCACGAGCTGACGCGGACGTCAACGCCGCGCTCGAGCGCTTCGGGGCCGAGATAGGCGCCCCATTCCCAGACGAGGATGCAGGCATCGACCGGGCAGGGCAGCGGGTTGACGCCGAGCGTGTGCAAGCCGCGGTAAATAACCGGCCGGATATAGCACGCGTCGAGACCGTTGGCCTTGACCGTGTCGACCACGGCCTGGGTCAGCGTCTCGCGATCGAGCCCGTAGTCCATCCGATAAATGCGCGCCGAGTCGTAGAGACGGCGCATGTGCGCGTCGAGGCGAAAAAACGCGGAACCCGTCGGCGTCTTGTAGCAGCGCTGACCTTCGAACACCGCCGAGCCGTAGTGGATGACGTGGGAGGCGATGTGAATCGTCGCGTCTTTCCAGTCGACGATCTTGCCGTTTATCCACACCTTTCCGTTGCCGTCGAAGGCCATGTGGGGAACTCCTTACTTGATCGCGATCCTAACACGCGACACGCGGAGACGCAGAGGACGCCGAGGCGCGGAGGCGGGCCGCACCGCGCATGGCGCACGTCGCACGGAGCAGCACGGCGCAGAGGCGCACCGGCGCACGGTTCACTGCGTCTCCCCACAAAAGGGGCATTTCGCGCCGCGCGTCGGCAGCGGCTTCCGGCAGTTCCAGCAAAATCGTCCGAGCGCGATCTCGCGTGTGCGAACCCGCGCAGTCGTCGGCCGGCGCGGTGTCGGGCGCGATGCCGGCGCCTCGGCGACCGCGGCCGCGCCTTGTGCCGGGCGGCGGACCACCGTGCGGCGCGCCGACAACAGGTCCTGCAGCAGATCCTCGGCGCGCTGATACCGCGGGCCGACCTCGCCGGCCAACGCATGCATCACGATCGCATCGATTTCAGCCGGAATCGCCGAATTCTTGAGCCGCGGCGGCGAGATCAGCCCGCCGGTGCGGAGCTTGTCCATGTCGGCCGGCGCGGGCGTCTCGTAGGGCAGGTCGCCGGTCAGCATCTGATACATCGTCACGCCGAGCGAGTAGAGGTCCGAGGCGAAGACCGCCCGGCCCTCGAACTGCTCCGGCGCCATGTAGGGCGGGCTGCCGATGACCGTCGTGCCGTGCGCCGCGATTTCGAGGAACCGCGAGGTGCCGAAGTCGCCGACTTTCAGCAGCCCCTTCTCGGTGACGAAGACGTTGGCCGGCCGCAAGTCGCGATGAATGACGCCCTGCTTGTGCGCATGTTCGACGGCGTTGGCGATCTGGCACGTGAAATCGAGCGCGGTGGTGATGTCGAGCGCGCCCTTGGCGGCGATAATCTGCTCGAGCGTCTCGCCCGGCACGTACTCCATGACGATGAAGAACGTCCCGTCCTGTTTCTCGGCGGTGATGACGGTGACGATGTTCGGATGGTTGAGCGACGCGAGCAGCCGCGGCTCGCGCAGCAGTTCGCTGAAGTCGAGATTCTGGCGATGCGGGACTTTGATCGCGACCCGCTTGTCGATCCACGTGTCCTCGGCGAGGTACACGGTACCGAAGCCGCCGCTGCCGAGCGGTTCGAGAATCCGGTACTTGCCCAGCGTCTGGCCGCGAAAAACCATCTGAGCCGGAAGTATACAATCGCGCGCGTGCATCGGTTTTACGCGCCGGGCGCGTCGAGCGCGTCGGCCGTCGTTGCGCTGCCGGACGTCGAAGCGCATCATCTCGCGCGCGTGCTCAGGCTCGCGCCCGGCGTGATGGTCCGCGTCTTCGACGGCCACGGCGCCGAATGGGATGCGCGTGTCGCGACGGTGGCACGCGGCGAGGCCACCGTCGAACTGATCGCAAGGGCGGCAGCGGCGGCTGAGCCGCCAGTGCACGTCACGCTTGCCATCGGCATCCTCAAAGGCGATCAGATGGACACGGTCATGCGCGACGCGACGTCGCTTGGCGTCGCCGCGATTGTGCCGCTGGCGACCGCGCACGTCACGGTGCCGGAACGCGCGTGGCGACGGCCGGAAGCGCTCGAGCGGTGGGAGCGGGTGGTGCTGGCGTCGGCCAAACAGTGCGGGCGCGCGGTCCTGCCGGCGGTGTCACCACCGTCCGCGTTCGCAGTGCTGTTGCCGCAACTGGGCCATTCGGCCGGCGTCATCGCGGTCGAGCCGGCGCGCGGCGCGGTGGTTCCGCCGCGGCCGGACGCCGGCACCACGCCGGCGCGGGCCACGCTCCTGATTGGCCCGGAGGGCGGCTGGTCAGCCGAGGAGGTCGAGCAGGCGATCGCGGCCGGCGTCGAACCGTTGACGTTCGGACCGCGTACGCTGCGCGCCGAGCTGGCTCCGACGGTCGCCCTCAGTCTGTTGTGGGCGCGATGGGGCTGGACGTGAGCCGCAGCGCGACCCACGTCTCTTCCTCGCGGCGCGCGGTTTCTGCCAACCCGGCGTCGGCGAACGTGCGCGCGACGTCGTCGGCTTCGTCGGTTTGAAAGCCGCTCAGAATCGCGCTGCCATGGCGGGCGACCAGGCCGGCGATCGCGACGGCATGCTTGCGCAGCATCGCGCCGGTGATGTTGGCGAGCACGACGTCGAACTGCACGCTGGCGGGCGCGCGTTCCAGGTCCAACGCGCGCAGATCGACGGCCTCTTCGGCGTGATTGAGCGCCACGTTCTCGCGCGCTGAGGCCAGGGCGTCGTCGTCGTAGTCGATCGCGAGCACACGGGGCGATCCCAGACACCAGGCCGCGATCGCCAGTACGCCCGAGCCCGTGCCGATGTCCAGCGCGCTCTTGCCGCGGACGTCGAAGTCCTGCAGCAACGCGAGGCACAGCCGCGTTGACGCGTGGTGCCCGGTGCCGAAGCCCATCGATGGCAGGATCGGAATCCAGATCGTCTCGGCGTCGTCGGGGGGCCGCGGAATCCACGGCGGCGCGACGACGATGCGCCCGACTCGGACCGCGCCGATCGATGCCTGGCTCCGTTCGGCCCAGGCTTCGTCGGGAACGTCGACCGCGACGATCGTGAGCGACGGGTCGTGCGCACGCAGCAATCTCGCCGCGGTGTCGCGATCGGTAGAGCTCGAAAAGAACGCGCGCAACCCGGCGTCGCGGTCGTCGATTGCGGTGGGATGGACGTCGTCGATCGCGGCGATGGCCCGGCCGAGCGCGTCGTCGTCCGGCGGCGCGGGCCAGTCGACCAACAGACCCGGAAACGTGCGCATGGCTTAGAGCGATTTCGGCTAGCCGAAGAGGTCTTTGACCTTCTCGAAGAACGGCTTGTCGCGATCGGCGTCGACGCCGGAGGCTTCGAGCTTCTGCACCGGCATGGTCTGGCCGAGCTGCTCGACCAGCTTCTTCTGTTCCTTGCTGAGTTTGCGCGGCACTTCGACGACAACCCGGACGTGAAAGGCGCCTTTGCCGCGGCCCGTCACCGAAGGCATGCCCTTGCCGCGGAAGCTGAGCATCGTGCCGCTCGCGGTCCCGGCCGAGACGTCGACGCGAATGGCGCCCCCCGGGCTGTCGACGTCGAACGATCCGCCCATCGCCATCGTCGGAAACGGCACGGGCACTTCGACGAACAAGTCGTCGCCTTCGCGCTGGTAGATGTCGTGCGGCCTGACGTGCACGACGACGTAGAGATCACCGGTCGGGCCGCCGTGCGTGCCGTGCTCACCCTCGCCGTGGAGGCGGAGACGCTGGCCTTCGGCGATGCCGGCGGGAATCTTGACGGTGACGCGGCGATCCTTGGCGACGCGGCCGCGACCGCGGCACGCCGGGCACGGCGTCTTGACGACCTGGCCGCTGCCGCCGCAGTTGCCGCAGGTGCGGGCGACGACGAGAAACCCCTGCTGATAGCGGAGCTGTCCGGTGCCGCGGCACTGCGCGCAGGTTTCCTTCGACGTTCCCGGCGCGGCGCCGGACCCTTTGCAGGTGTCGCAGTTCTCTTCGCGCGGAATCTGAATCGTCGTTTCCGTGCCGGTGAACGACTCGTCGAACGAGATCTCGAGATCGAAGCGCAAGTCGGCGCCGCGCGCCGGGCCGCCGCGTCGTGCGCCGCCCCCGCCGAACCCGAAGAAGTCGCCGAGGATGTCGGAGAAATCCGTGAAGATGTCGGGATTGACGCCCGGCCCGCCCGCGCCCTGGACGCCGGCGTGCCCGAAGCGATCGTAGCGCGCGCGCTTGTCGTCGTCGGCGAGCACCGAGTAGGCTTCCGCCGCTTCCTTGAACTTCTCCTCGGCGGCCGAATCGCCCTGATTGCGATCGGGATGGTGTTTCAGCGCCAGCTTTCGATAGGCGCTCTTGATGTCCTGCTCGCTTGCATCGCGCGCGACGCCGAGCACGTCGTAGTAGTCCCGCTTGCTCACGCTTTGGCCACCCGGACCTGCGCGGGCCTGAGCAGCCGCTGGCCGATGCGATAACCGCGTCGAAGTTCGTCGGTGATTTCGCCGTCGCGACGCCCGTCTGCGGGCTGATGCGCGACCGCCTCATGCAACATCGGGTCGAAGTCCTGGCCGACCGCTTCGATCGGCTCGACGCCGCGGCGTTTCAGCGCCTCGCCAAACTGCCGCCGGATCAACTCGAGCCCGGCGCGCAGACCGGCATCGGCGCCGTCCTCGGCCGGCGGCGCAGCCAGCGCGCGCTCGAGGTCGTCGAGAATCGGCAGCACCTCGCGCAGCACTTCGGCCGTCGTCGCGTCGGACCATTCGCGCTTCTCGCGCTCGGTTCGCTTCCGATAATTGTCGAACTCCGCGGCAGTGCGGAGCAGCCGATCCTGGAGATCGTCGCGCTCGCGCTGGAGCGCGACCTCGGCCTCGGCAGGACCGGCGTCGCCTTCGAAGACGTCGTTGTCGGACATGGTTCTGGTCATTGCCCTTCGAGCAGCCGCGCCATCGTCTGCGACACGCTGTCGACGACGGAAATCGCGCGCTGGTAACGCATTCGCGTCGGCCCAATCACACCGACGGTGCCGGTGCGGTCGCCGTCCTGGAACGACGACGCCACCAGGCTGAACGGATGCAAGTCGGAAACACTGTGCTCCGAACCGATGACGACGGTAAGACCGCTGGCGTCGATCGAGCGGGTCAGGAGCTGTACGAGTTGGTGCTTCTCTTCGATCATCCGAAAGAGCGCCCGCAACGTTTCGAACGTGCGTTGCCGATCCTCGGCTTCCCCGGCCAGCTCGTCGATGAGAAACGACGCACCCTGCAGGTGCAGCGATTCGTTGTCCTGAATGTCGGCCAGGCCGGTGCGCGCGAGTTCGAGCGCGCGCGCCATCAGCACGTCGTAGAGCACGCGTTCCTGGCGCAGGTGTTCGAGGATCGCGGCGCGAGCCTCGTGCATCGTCAAGCCGACGAACTCGGCATTGATGTAATTGGCGGCCTGCGACAGCATCGCCGCGTCGCAGCGCTCGTCGGTTTCGACCACCTTGTGCGTGATCGCGCCGCCGGTGGCGACGACGATGACGAGGACGCGCTGGCCGTCGAGGTTGACGAAATCGACGTGCTGCAGTCGCGTCGTCCGGCCGGTATTCGCCATCGCGAAGCCGATCTGATGCGACGCTCGTGAGACTTCGTGCGACGCATGTTCGAGCAGATCGCTGACCGTCCCGGAGCGGCGCAACCGCGCTTCGATTTCGGGCACCGGCTTGACGCGCTTGCGGCCGGTCAGGAGGAGATCGACGTAGAGGCGGTAGCCGGAATCGGTCGGCATCCGGCCGGCCGAGGTATGCGGCTGGCGGACGAGGCCCTGCTCCTCGAGCCGCGCCAGGATATTGCGGACCGTCGCGGACGACAGGCCGAGCGCGCTGTGCGCAGCCAGCCAGGCCGACGAGACCGGCTCACCCTGTTCGATGTATTCGGCGACGAGGCGGGCGAGAATGCGCCGCTGCCGCTCGGTCAGTTCCGCCATGACACTGTTAGCAGTCTCGGCAGGAGACTGCTAAATCAGTATAGCAGGACACCTCAAAGGGGTCTGACCCGTGTTTGACCCCTACTAGACCCTCGCCAGCAGGCGTGCGGCTGCGTCGGCGGCGTTGAGTCGAATCTCGTCAACGTCAGCCCAGGATAACTCGCCGTCGTGGGCGACGACTTCGCCGTCGACGATGGTGACGCGGACATCAGTCGGGCGCGCGGAGTAGACCAGCGTGGCGTAGGGATCGCGCCCGGGCTGGTGATGCACGCTGTGGTTCTCGACGACGATGAGGTCGGCCTTGTACCCGGGGGCGATCGTGCCGATCTCGCGATCGAGTCCGAGCGCGCGGGCTCCGCCGCGCGTCGCCATCCAGACGACGTCGCGCGCTGGGAGCGCGCCCGGCCCTGCGCGCATCGCCTGCAGGGTCGCGGCCAGCCGCATCTCGTGAAACATGTCCAGCGAGTTGTTGCAGGCGGCGCCGTCCGATCCGAGCGAGACGTCGATGCCGCGCGCCCGCATGTCGACAATCGGCGCCACGCCGGAACCCAGTTTGAGATTCGAACCGGGGCAGTGCAGGACTTTGATCTGTTGATCCGCGATCAACTGCAACTCGGCCTCGGTCGGCCAGACGCAGTGCGCCGCGCACAGCCGCGGCGAGCCGAGCCCGACGGCCGCGAAGTAGGCGATGTTGTCCATCCCGGTCTCGCGTCGGACGAGGTCGATCTCGGCGCGCTGTTCGGACGCGTGGGTGTGGACCAGCAAGCCGTGCGCCGCAGACGCGGCCGCCGTCGCTTCGAGCAGGTCGCGGGTGCACGACAGCGCAAACCGCGGCGCCAGGGCGGCGCGCAGCCGGCCGCCAGCCGCGCCGTGCCAGCGGCGATGCAGCGCGAGCGACTCGTCGATGCCGGCGGCGGTGGACTGAAACAACCGGCGCGGCACGCCGTCGCCGCGGTTCATCAGGCACTTGCCGATCGTGGCGCGCAGATGAGTCGATGCCAGCGCTTCGAACACCGCATCGGTGTCGTGGACCGTCTCCATCGTCAACGCCGTGGTTGTGCCGCTGAGCAGGAGTTCCGCGGCCGCGAGCCGCGCCGAGGCGGCGAGAGTCGCCTGGTCGTGCGCGGCCTCCATCGGCCAGATCCGATCGCGCAGCCACGCAAGCAGCGGCAGATCGTCGGCCGCGCCGCGAAACAGCGTCTGACAGAGATGGACATGCGTCTGGATGAACCCGGGCAGGACCAGCGCGCCGCCGGCGTCGATCGTCGTCTCCGGCGTCACCTCGGCGGGAATCGCGCCGACCGAGGCGATTCGGCCGCCCTCGATCCACAGATCGCCGGTCACGACGTCGCCGGCGTCGTTCATCGTCAGGATGGTGGCGTTGCGAAGGGCGAGCCCCACGTCAGCGAATGATCTTCTTGAACAGTCCGCCGAGGCCCGAGAAGACCGACTTCACGCCGCCGGCGATGCCATGACCGCCGTGCAGTTCGCAGTGGTCGCGCGGTTCGGTGCCGGCCAGAAACGCTTCGTTGATGACGCGTGAGGGCGGGCAATTGGGCGTCGCCAACTGGCCGGTGTCACGGTCGATGTCGACAAAGCCAACACCTGAGGGCGCGGTGAAACTCTGGCTCTTGCGGCCGGCCAGTGCCGCCTTCATGAACCTGGCCCAAATCGGCAGCGCCGCCTGCGATCCGCTGAGGCCGATCGGCTGGTTGTCGTCGAAGCCCACCCAGACCACGGTGAGCAGATCCGGCGTGAAGCCGACGAACCAGGCGTCGCGCAGATCGTTGGTCGTGCCGGACTTGCCGGCGGCGTCGAGCGTGAAGCCGTAGGCGCCGCGCGCGGCCGCGCCGGTGCCTTCGTTGAGAACGCTGCGCATCATGTTGGTGACCAGGAACGTCGCCGCCGGATCGGCGACCGGCTTCGGCGCGGGCCGCTCGATCTGGCGCACTTTCTTGCCTTCGACGATCCGCGTCAATGCCTGCAGTGGACGCTCGGCGCCGTCGTTCATGAACACGGTGTAGGCCTGCGCGATCTCGACCGGCGACGCTTCGAACACGCCGAGAGCGATCGACGGGTAGGGCTTGGCTGGCGTGCCGACGCCAATCTTCTTCCAGAGATTGGCGACGGTGTCGTAGCCGACCGCCTCGGCGACTTTGATGGCGACGATGTTGCGCGAGAGCGCCAGTGCCCGCCGCAGCGTGATCGGGCCGTCGTATTCATTCTGGTAGTTGCCGGGCGCGTATTCCTTGTCGCCGTCGGCGAACGTCGTCGGCTCGTCGACGACGACGGTGGCCGGCGTGATGTCGCCGCGGCCCTGTTGGGCCATCGCGTCGAAGGCCGACAGGTAGACGAACGGTTTGAACACCGAGCCGGGCTGACGCTGCGCGGCGATCGCGCGGTTGTACTGCGACGAGCTGTAGGCGCGGCCGCCCACCATCGCGAGAATCTCGCCGGTCTTCGGATCGACGGCGACCAGCGAAATTTGCGCGGTCCCTTTTTTCTTCCTGGCCGCGAGCAGCTTGTCGACGGCCACGGCGCCCTCGCCGACGGTTTCCTGCGCGATGCGCTGGAGCTGGAGATCGAGCGTCGTGTAGACGTCGACGGCAGCGTCGTCGCGGAGCAGCCCGGCGTAGCCGTTCTCGACCTGCTGGCTGACGTAGTCGACGAAGTACGGCGCTTCGTTTTCGAGCGCGCGCGACGAAACGGTGAGCGGTTCCCGGCTGGCCTTGTCGGCGTCGGCGGCCGTGATGTATTTCTCGTCGGCCATTTCCCGGAGGACGACGTTGCGCCGTTCCCGGGCCCGCTCGGTGTTGCGGAAGGGCGACAGCCGCGACGGCGACTGAATCACGCCGGCGATGGTCGCGGCTTCGCCAATCGTCACGTTGCGCACGTCCTTGCCGAAGAAGATGCGCGATGCCTCGGCGACGCCGTGAATCGCAAACGGCCCGCGCTGCCCGAGGATGACGTCGTTCAGGTAGAGCTCGAGAATCTGGTCCTTGCTGAACCGCGATTCGAGCACCAGCGCCATGAGCTGCTCCTGGAGCTTGCGCCGCAGCGTCTTTTCCGGAGTGAGAAACGTGTTCTTGACGATCTGTTGCGTCAGCGTGCTGCCGCCGACGAGATAGGGCTTGTCGCCTTTCAGATTGGTGAAGATCGCGCCCAGGGCGCCAATCGGATCGACGCCGGGATGGTCGTAGAACCGGCGGTCCTCGATCGCGAGCACGGCCCCGACCATGTGCCGCGGCAGGCTCTTGAGCGGGATGTAGCGTCGTTTCTCACCCGCGGCCAGCGCCGCGAGCAGCGGCGCTTCGAGCACCAGCCGGTCGGTCGGTTTGTTGTTGGCCATCGTGACCCTGGTCACGGCGGTCCCGGCCTTGTTGAAGTCGATCCGCACCGGCTGAGGCGACGCGCCGTCGCGCGGAATCACCGTCATGGTCGTGCCGGCGACGCTGACATCGCCAGGCGCCTCGGCCTTGGGCCGTCCGGCATATCCGACGTCGTTCAACCGCGAGACGAGCAGGGCAGGCGTGATGCCCTGACCAACGCGAATCTCGAACGGCCGCCCGAAGATGCGCGGCACGACGCGTTGTTCGCCCAGGAGCCGGGCGTCGATTAGACGTCCGTAACTGATCCAGAAGTAGGTGAAGACGCCGATGAACAGCACCGCGCACACCGAAAATGCGAGCAGTGCGAGGCGCATCCAGCGGCGAGGCGGCCATCGGAACTTGAGCGCGAGTCGCGTCCGGGCGGCGGCCGCCGGACGCTTGGCCGCCGGTTTTCGCGGCTGACGAGTGGGCGGACGCGTGGCCATGATCGTGCCTCCGCAGTGTACGGCATTCGCGGCCCGATCCGCCCTTGACAGGCCGCGCGACGACGACTAAACACCCATCATGTTCTCACCCGACTACGTCCGCCTTGTCCTCAACGACAACTTCGAGGACGCCAAGGCGCTGCTGCTGTCGCCGCTGATCGCCGTGCACTACGCGCACCTCGCGATGCTCGTCGCGCAACAGATCATTACGCGTGAGGACGCCCGCGCGCTCCGCGCCGCGCTCGACGCCATCGACCTCGACGCCGTGCGCGCCGCGAAGTTCGATGGCTCGTGCGAAGACCTCTTCTTTTATGTCGATCGTCTGGTTGCGGACAGATGCGGTCCCGACGCCGCCGGCCGGCTCCATACCGCGCGCAGCCGCAACGACATCGACATGACGATGTATCGGATGCAGATTCGGGTGTTCGTGCTCGACCTGGTGGCCGCGGTGATCGCGCTCCGCGGATCTTTGATCGAGCTGGCCGCGCGCCATCGCGAGACGGTGTTTCCCGCGCACACGCATACCCAACCGGCGCAGCCGTCGACGGTCGCGCACTACCTGCTCGCGGTCATCGAACAGCTCGAGCGCGACACCGGCCGTCTCTTCAACGCGTACGCAACGGTGAATCGCAACCCGCTCGGCGCGTGCGCGATTACCGGCACCGGATTTCCCATCGATCGCGACCGGACCAGCCAGCTGTTGGGTTTCGACGGTCCGACCGGCAACACCTACGGGAGCATCGCCGCCGTCGATTACCTGCTCGAAGCCGCCGCCGCGGCCGCGACCACGCTGGTGGGCGCCGGGCGTTTCGTGCAGGACATGCTGCTGTGGTGCACCGTGGAAGTCGGCTACTTGCGCCTGCCCGACGGCTTCGTCCAGACCAGCAGCATCATGCCGCAGAAGCGCAACCCGGTCTCGCTCGAGCACGCGCGGTCGTTGGCGTCGAAGGCGTTCGCGCAGCTTGCCGGCCTGGCAACCGCTCTCCACAACACGCCCTTCGGCGACATCGTCGACAGCGAAGACGATCTCCAGCCGCTGGTCGCGTCGGGTTTCCGTGATGCGGCGCGATCGCTCGAGCTCGTCGCGGCGGCGATGGCCGGCGCGGAGATCGACGTCGCGCTGATGCGTCAGCGCGCGACCGAGAATTGGGTGTCAATCACCGAGCTCGCGGACACGCTCGCGCGCGATCGCGGCCTCTCGTTCAAGACCGCCCACACGATTGCGGCCAGCCTCGTGCGCGCCGCTCGCGCCCGCCCGGGCGAACCGCTGTCGGTATTGCTCGCCGACGCGTCGCGCGATGCCGGGCATCCGTTGTCGATGCGCGACGACGAGTTGGCGCAGGTGCTGAGCCCGGAACGCTTCGTGGAGATCCGGCGGACGCACGGCGGACCGTCGCCGGAAGTGACCGCGCGGGCCATTGAGATCTCGCGGGGAGCGCTCGCGGAGGACGGGACGCGGCTCGCGGCAAGGCGGGAGGCGCTTGCGGCGGCGGCGAGGCAGTTGCGGCGGGCGGTCGAGGACATTTGAAGCTGTTAATGGGGCAATGAGGTGAATGGGTGAATGAATGAAATGACTTAGTGGGAATGTTGCAATTCGTTCACTGAGCGATGCGTCTGGAGATTGCAGAAACTGCGTACGGCGAAAGGCGCTCTGCGGAAATGCGCCTGAAGCCACCGGGCATGCTTGTTGCCTTGCCAAGGGCATGCGTGAATTCATCGAGAAGCTCGAAGGGCGGACGAAGCAGTTCGCGATCGACTGCGTGCCGTACTGCGCTGACCTGGAGCGCGCGCCTGGGTTACGCAACGCTGCATTTCAGCTCTCAAAAGCGAGCGGCAGCGTCGCCGCGAATCACCGGGCGATGCGAAGATCGAGATCGAACCGCGAGTTTGCCGCGAAGCTGCAGATCGTCTGCGAAGAAGCCGATGAGTCCGTGCTCTGGCTGGAGGTAGCAGAGGCGTCGGTGCCCGTTCATCTCAAGCCAACGACAGACACGCTGCTGGCTGAGGCGAAGGAACTGCGGGCGATCTTCTCGAAGGCGCGGTCGACGTTTCGCGGGCGGCTCTGACCGCGACACAAGTACTCAGCCACTCAGGCGGATGCACTAATTCATTCAATCATTGATGGCATTTCACCCATTCACCCACTCACCCATTGCCGGATTTACAGTGTAATCACGTAGTGCTTGTCCGTCTCGACCGGGAGGGCTTCCAGGAGCCGATCGACGACGGTGAGCCCGTAGCGATTCGTGAAGAACGCCACGTTGAGGACGCGCTCCTGGGGCGTGCCGCCGGGGAAAGCGAGCATGCGCGTGCGCGTGAACTGGCGGCGCAGCGTGTCGTCCTTGCGCTTGCTGGCCTGGATGATTTTTCCCTGCAGCCCGTCGAGCGCCTCGCGCATCCGTTTGAGCGTCGTGTCCACCGTTCCGGTGAGCGTCGGATCGAGGCCGCGCACGGCGTCCTTCATCCGTTCGGCCTGCGCGGTCAACTGCGCCGCGGTTTCGGTCATTGCGCGTTCGAGCGCCGGCGGCAGCTGGTCTTCGAGGAGCTTGTTGAGGGCGGCCTCGTCCTGCGCCTGGAGCAACTCGAGCGCGACCTGATGTCGTTCGAGGAAGCGGGCCGACGCCGAGTCGAGTAACGTCGCGCTGACGCGCGAGTAGAGCAACGGCGCCTCGACGCCGAACTCCTTGTAGATGCCGCCAAGCTGCGCTTGATAGGCCAGCTCGCTGGGGCCAGCCACGTAACAGACAGTGGGGAAGAGGCGATCCTGCACCAGCGGACGGAGCAGGACGTTTGGACTGAAGTGCTGAGGCTGCGCTGTGGCTTCGGCGCGAAGCGCCGACTCGTCGTAGATGTCGTCGCCGACGATGAGCTTGCTGTCTTTGCGTTTGATCGGCCGCCGGCCGCTGCCGTCGAGGTAGAAGAGCGCGACGCCGTCCTCGGCCGGCTCGACCTGCGCGGCGTGGCCGAGTTGCTGCATCAGCGCGCCAGCGTCGCGCGCCAGCTTCGCGGTGCGACAGGGATTCTGCAGTTCGCGCGCGAAGATGTCGGCGGCCAGCGGTTTGGCCGCCGGGTCGGCGGCGTCGAAGACAACCATCCCGTGTCGGCCAAGCAGGTCATCGAGCCAGCCGGCAAACGCGGTGGCGACCGGTGTGCCGGCGGCATAGCGCCGGGTCAGGGCGTCGAGCGTCTCGTTCGTGAATTCCGACGGCGCCAGCGCGGCCGCCAGTTCCGCCAACGCATCGCCGATGCCGGCGTCGAGCGTCAGCGCGGCGACCGGCTGCGTGCCGGCGCCCGCGACATTGGCCAGGGAGATCTGGTGCAGCGCGAACTCGCGGTCGAGCACCCTGGCCGACTTGATCTCGTCCCAGTCGTGATCTTCCGAGTCCACCCAGAACACCGGGACCGCCGCGACTCCGTGCTCGGCTTCGACCCGCCGCGCCAGCTGGATCGCCGTCACGGCTTTGAGCAGCGTGTAGAGCGGGCCGCCGAATAGCCCGGCCTGCTGGCCGGTGACGACAGCAACCGTCGCCGGCTCGCGCAGCCGCTCGGCGGCCGCGACTGCGGCCGGCGGCGCCGAGCGCGCGTTCAACTGGCGGCCAAGGATGTCGGCGATGCCGTTGCGGTCGCGTGAGCCGCGCTGGACGCGTGCGATGGTCTCGCGCCAGGCCGCCGGATCGCCGGGATTTCCCGCGAAGAGCGGTGCGACGCTGGCAAAATCGGCGGCGAAGGCGGTAACCAGCGGCCGGATCCAGGGAAAGCGCCGGAGATCGATGGCGTCCCGGACCACGGTCGCGATCTCGGACGCGTCGGGCTGAGCAGGCACGGCCATCAATCTACCAAGGGGAGGTCATTTCGAGAAAACTTCCTGATATTCTCTTGCTTGATTTGCCATTCGACGACGCCTCCGGGTCCAGCTCACCGCCGGCCTTCGGCACGTTTCGCGTCCTCCATCAGACTGGAAGCGGCGTCCTCGGACCCGTGTTTCGGGCGTGGGACCAGCAGCGGGATCGACTCGTCACCGTCAAAGCCTTCAAGCTCGATCTGCTGCCAGAGCAGGTGACCGCGGTCGCGAGTGCGCTGCGGCAGTTGGCCGCGGCGCCGCGGCCGCATCCTGCGCTCGTCGAACTGATCGACGCCGGCTTCGAAGGGACGACACCGTTCCTGGTGATGGAGTGCGTCACCGGCGACACGCTGGACATCGCGCTGCGCATGGTCGCATCGGCGCCGCTGTCCCGCGCGATTGAGCTGTTGCGGCCGCTCGCCGCGGCCGTCGACGCGAGCTGGGAGACGATCGGCGGCCACGGCGCGCTGCATCCGCGCGATGTCTTCGTCGGCGAAGCCGCCGACGAACTGCGAGTGACCGGCGCTGGTGTCGTCGCGGCGCTGCGGAGCGCGGGGGTTGAGGTCGCGCCGCGTCGCCCGTATGCCGCGCCCGAGCGCGCCGGCGCAACCTGGGATCGACGCGCCGACGTGTATTCGATCGCGGCGATTGCCCACGAGCTGTTGACGCGCCGCCGGCCGGCGAATGGCCGTGAACAGGACGGCGTCTTTTCGCCGGAAATCACGCCGCCGCAGCGCGTCGCGATTCGCCGGGTGATGGCGCGCGGGCTGGCCGACCGGCCCGACGATCGATACGCGACGGCGGTCGCGTTCGTCGACGCGTTGGCGGCGATGAAAGTCGAAACCCAGTCGGCGTTGCCGTTCGCGGCCGGCCCTGAGTTCGAGCCCGAGATGCTGCCGCCGGTGGCCGCAATCGACGCCTCCGATCCGCGCGCACCTTCAGAGTTCGTCGCCGAAACCCAGCCGGCCGTCGCCGACGAAGCCGAAGTCGTTGCGGAGGCGCCGGCCGCGCCGCCTCCAGTCACGATCGCCGAGCCCGTCGCCACGGTGGACGAGCCCGTGCCCGTCGCCGAGTCGGTCGCGCGCGAAGCGACGCCGGTTGCCGAGACTGTCGATCACCCGCCTGTGGTCGATCCTCCGCTCGCGATCGATCCGCCGCCGTCACCATGGCGGCCGGTCGACACGCCGCTACCGCTCGGATCGCTGCCGCTGTTTGGCACCCACACGACGTCGCCGGCGGCCACGGAGTCGAAGCGCCGGCTCGGCCTCCGCGTCGCGGCAACAGTGGCGCTCGTCGCCGGCGGCGCGCTCGTATACACGTTTTGGCGCCGAGGTCCGACGACCGGAGAGATCGCGGCGCCGACCGCCGCGGCGTCAGCGCAGGGCGCGACCGATACCGAAGTCAAGATTGGCGCCGGTGCGTCCGCCCCGCACGCGACCGATACCAGCGTGCCGGTGGCGCCGCCCTCGGCGGCGTCGACGCCCGCCAAGTCGGCCGCCGCGCGTCCCGCTCAAGCCTCGCCCGCAGGCCGCCGCAGCAACGACGCGACGCCGGTCGCGCTGGCGTCCGGCAAGATCGTCGTGCGGTCGTCGCCCGCGGGTGCGATGGTGACCATCGACGGGCGGATGTACGACAACACGCCCGTGACCGTCCGCGACCTGCCGGTCGGCACGCACGTCGTCCAGGTGGCGCGGCCCGGGTTCGTGCCGCGAAGCGAACGCGTCACGTTGACGCCGACGGCACCGGAGTCGACGCTGACGTTGACGCTCGCGCCTGGGCTGTCGCAGACCGGCGATTCGCGGCCGGCAGCGCCGGCGGGGCGCGCGATGACGAGCGCCGCCGGCACCGGCGCGCTGGACATCGACGTCCAGCCGCGCGGCGCGCGCGTGATCATCGACGGCGAACGCCGCGGAGTGACGCCGATGCGCATTTCCGAGATCAAGGCCGGCGTGCACACGGTGACGATCGAACGTGACGGCTATCGTCCGTCGACGACGAACGTGACCGTCGAAAGTGGAAAACGGGCGGCAGTAAAGTTGACGCTCATTCCCATCCGTAAGCCGTAAGCCGTAAGTCGTAGGCCAAGAAGGAAGGCACCCACAGAGTGGACGCTGTACTCGCGCTCGAAAACGGAACCGTGCTCCGCGGCAAGGCTGCGGGCGCGCACGGTCAAGCGGCCGGTGAGGTCGTGTTCAACACCAGCATGACGGGGTATCAGGAAGTCCTCACCGATCCGTCGTACGCCGGACAAATCGTCACCATGACCTGTCCGGAGATCGGCAACTACGGCGTCACCAGCGAAGATGTCGAGTCGCGCGGGCTGCAGGTCGCCGGCTTCATCATCCGCAGCGAATCGCCGATGGCGAGCAACTGGCGATCCGAAGGCACGCTGCGCGACTACCTGACGAAAAACAACGTCGTCGCGATCTCCGACGTCGATACGCGGGCGCTGACGCGCGTGCTGCGGTCGGCCGGCGTCATGCGCGGCGTCATCGCGACCGGACGCCAGGACCCGGACGAACTCGTCGAGAAGGCGCGTGCCATCCCGAAAATGGAGGGCGCCGATCTCGTGAAGGGCGTGACGTGCGCCGAGGCCTTCGCGTTCACGGATGCCGATGCCCTGAACGGCGGCGAGTTCGTGGTCCCGGCGCGGCAGGGCAAGCGCCGCCTGCAGGTGGCCGCCTACGACTTCGGCATGAAGTGGAACATCCTGCGCCGGTTCGTCGCGCACGGCTGCGACGTGCGTGTGTACCCGGCCTCCACGCCAGCCGCCGATCTGCTCGCGACGAAGCCCGACGGCGTGTTCCTCAGCAATGGCCCCGGCGACCCCGCGGTGCTGGATTACGCCATCGCCAACGCGAAGACGATGATCGACTCGGGTGTGCCGACGTTCGGCATCTGCCTGGGACATCAGGTGCTCGGGCTCGCCATGG
>DASUGM010000036.1:0-8723 GCA_036274055.1 Vicinamibacterales bacterium
CCGAAGACCGCACAAGCCGTCGACCTGATGGCGGGCGCCCCGTCGGAAGTCGATGCCAAGCAGCTGCGGGAGCTGCATATCAAGTCGAGCTGAGTTCGCGGGTCACACCAGCCTTCATGTCGAAAAAGCCTTCAACATGAAGGACATGAAGAAGATCTCATTTTCTTGGAAACCTTGCGAGATGCGTGCTGAGACAAGAACGCAGGGGTTGTGGAGATCATGGAGGAGCGCTGATGACTGCCGATCCGCGCTCTCCTTCATGAGCTCCATCCGAAATCGGGTGTTCTTGTCTCGGGACGCATCTCGCGAGTCTTTCCAAAGAAGTAGGGTTTTCTCCATGCCCTTCATGTTGAAGGCTCTTGATCTTTCAAGATGCGCCTAGGCATCGATCTCGGCGGCACCAAGATCGCAGCCATCGTGCTTGGCGATGACGACCGCGTGGTCTGGGAAGACCGCGTGCCGACGCCGCGCGAGGATTACGACGCCACCGTGGCCGCGATCGGCGCGCTGGTTGATGCCGGCGAACGGGCCGTGGGGGCGCGGTGTTCGGTGGGCATCGGCATGCCCGGGGCCATTTCGCCGGCCACCGGCGTCGTCAAGAACGCCAATTCGACCTGGCTCAACGGCCGCGCGCTCGACGTGGATCTCGAGGCGCGCCTCGCGCGGCCGCTGCGGTTCGCCAACGACGCCAACTGCCTGGCCATGTCGGAAGCCGCCGATGGCGCGGCGGCCGGAGCCGCGGTCGTGTTTGCCGCGATTCTCGGCACCGGCACCGGCGGCGGTGTCGTCATCGACGGCCGGATCGTGACCGGCGCGAATGCGATCGCCGGGGAGTGGGGACACAACCCGCTGCCCTGGCCGCGCGACGACGAGCGTCCGGGGCCGGCGTGCTATTGCGGCCGCTCCGGCTGCATCGAGTCGTTTCTGTCCGGGCCGGGCCTGGCCGCTGACTACGCGCGGCGTGGCGGCGGAACGGCGCGGGCGGAAGACGTCGTGTCCCGGGCAGCGGCGGGGGAGTCGCGCGCGGTCGGGGCTTTGACGGCCTGGACCGAGCGGCTCGCGCGCGCGTTCGCGACGATCATCAACGTCCTCGATCCCGACGTCATCGTCTGCGGCGGCGGACTGTCGCGACTTGCGCACATCTATCGCGACGTGCCGGCGCAGTGGACACAGTGGGTATTCTCCGACCACGTCGTCACAAAACTTTTACCGGCCACTCACGGGGACGCGAGCGGCGTGCGCGGCGCGGCCCGACTCTGGCCCCAGGCGCATAGCCCTGAGCCGTGAGCCCTGAGCCGCTATACTGAGTACAACGAATGCCATCCACTTCGATGCGACGCATCGCGATGCCCGACGAGGGCATCGAAACGCTGTTCGGCCCCCTCGACGAAAACCTGCGGCATCTCGAATCGGCGCTTGGCGTCACGCTGCGCACCAGCGGCCACGACGTCGTCGTCGAGGGGGATGCCGAAGAAGTCGGGCGCGCCGAGCGGGTGTTTGCGCAGCTCGCGGCGTTGTTGCGCGAGGGGTATCGCTTCGCCCGCGGCGACGTCAGGACCGCCGCGCAGCTGATCGCGCAGAACGGCGGCGTCGAACTGCAGGACTACTTTCTCAAGGGCGCGCCGCGCGCCGCCGGCCGCAAACAGGTCACGCCGAAGAGCGTGATGCAGCGGCGCTATCTCGAGGCGATCGATCAATACGACATCGTGTTTGGCGTCGGCCCGGCGGGGACGGGAAAGACCTACCTGGCGATGGCGCAAGCGGTCGCCTATCTGCTCGCGAAGCGGGTCTCGCGGATCATCCTCGCCCGCCCGGCGGTTGAAGCCGGCGAGAAGCTCGGCTTTCTGCCGGGGGACCTGCAGGAAAAGGTCAATCCGTACCTCCGGCCGCTCTACGACGCGCTCTACGACATGCTCGACGCCGAGCGCGTCGAGCGATTGCTCGAGCGCGGCGTGATTGAGGTCGCGCCGATCGCGTTCATGCGCGGCCGGACGCTGAACGACGCCTTCGTGATCCTCGACGAGGCGCAGAACACCACTTCCGAGCAGATGAAGATGTTCCTGACCCGGCTCGGGTTTGGATCGAAAGCGGTCGTCACCGGCGACGTCACGCAAATCGATCTGCCGATCGGCCGCACCTCCGGGCTGGTCGAGGCGTTGACGGTGATCGCCGACATCACGGACATCGGCGTCATTCATTTCGATGAGCGCGACGTCGTCCGTCATCAGCTCGTGCAGCAGATCGTCAAGGCGTACGACGCGTTCACCGCGTCAACCAAGCCGGCGCGATGACAGCCCGGCGGGGGCTGACGGTCGACGTGATTGCGCCCCGCCGCGCGGCGGCCGGCGTCCGCGGACTGGCGGCGTGGCTGCGACGCGCGGCGCCGGCGCGCGCCCGCGGCCACGTCACCGTCGCGCTGATCACCGATCAGCGGATGCGCCAGCTCAACGCGACCTACCGGAAAAAGGACCGGCCGACCGACGTGTTGTCCTTCCCCGCGCGTGGGCCCGGGGCCGTGGGCCTTGGGCCTGATCTGGGCGATCTCGCGATTGCCGTGGGGGTTGCCAGGCGGCAAGCGCGTGAATACGGCCACGATCTGGCGACGGAGGTGCGGATTCTAGCCCTGCATGGCCTGCTGCACCTCTTGGGCTACGATCACGAGGCGGACCAGGGGCAGATGCGACGGCTGGAAGAGCGCCTGCGGCGGCGCGGGCGCCTGCCGGCGGGTTTGATCGCGCGGACGCCCCGCGGCCGCACCCTGCCATGATTGGCGTCTTCGTCGTGCTGGCGTGTCTCGGCCTGCTGTTCTTCGCGCTGGTCGAAACCGCATTCGGTCTGCTGATGCGGCTGCCGCAGCGTCTCGAAGCCGAGCGCGAGAGCGAGAGCGAGGCGCTGCAGAGCTACCTCGCCGATCCGCTGACCTTCTTCATTCCGTCGCGCGTGATGCGCGGCTCGCTCCTGGTCGTCGCGGTCGCGCTGCTGGCGCAGCCAACCGATCGCACGGTCAGCGGCCTGCTCGTGCTCCTCGCCAGCGGCATCGGCATCTCGATCGGGCTCGGGCAGCTGCTGCCGGCGATCATGGTGCGTCGATCGCCGGAGCGCACGCTCGAGTATCTGCTCCCGGCATTCACGCTGGCCGCCAACCTGATCGCGCCGCTCACGGCGCTGATCATCGGCTGGATTGGATCGGCCGAGCCGCGCGCCCGCCACGAATCGACCAACGGCACGCCGGCGGCCGCGTTCGTGCCGTCGTCCGAGCCGGCGTCACGCGAGCAGCGCGACGAAGGCCGGCTGCTGCGATCGGTCGTCGACTTCGGCGACACCCTGGTCCGCGAAGTGATGACGCCGCGGCCGGACATCGTCGCGATTGCCTCGGAGAGCACCATCGACGACCTCCGCCGCCTGGTCCAGGAGCACGAGTACTCGCGGTTGCCGGTGTTCACCGAGAATCTCGACAACATCGCCGGCGTGATCGTCGTCAAAGACCTGATTCAGATGAAGGAGATGCCGGCCGGCACTGCGCAGATCTCGACGATCATGCGGCCGGCGTCGTTCGTGCCGGAGACCAAGCGCGTCGCCGATCTGCTCCGCGAGTTCCAGAACGGGCGGTTCCAGCTCGCGATCGTCGTCGACGAGTACGGCGGCACCGCCGGACTGGTCACCGTCGAGGACGTCGTCGAGGAACTGGTCGGCGAGATTCGCGACGAATACGACAGCGAAGCCGAGTTGGTCGTGCGCGAGGCTGATCACGCCTTCATCTTCAGCGGGAAAGTCGCGATCAGCGAGATGGCCGAACGGCTCGGCGTCGAAATCGACGAAGGCGAGTTCGAGACCGTCGGCGGCTGGGTGCTGACGCGGGTCGGCCGCGTCCCGGTGGTCGGCGAACACTTCGGTTCGGACGGGCTCGACGTCGAGATCGTCGAGGCCGATCGCCGGCGCATCCACAAGGTCCGGATCCGCCGCCAGTCACCGCCGGCCGACGACGGCGAAGCATGAAAGCCGGCTTCGTCTCCCTGGTCGGCCGCCCGAACGCCGGCAAATCCACACTGCTCAACCGTTTCGCCGGCCAGAAGCTGGCGATCGTCTCGGACAAGCCGCAGACGACGCGTCATCGGATCACCGGCGTCTACAACGCGCCGGCCGGGCAGATTGTCTTCATCGACACGCCCGGCATCCACAAGCCGATGCACCGCATGAACCAGCGCATGGTCGACATCGCGATCGACACGCTGCGCGAAGTCGACGTCGCGGTGCTGGTCGTCGACGCCGCGGTCAAGCCGGGGGCCGGCGATCAATTTGTTCTCGACCTGATCCAGCGATCGAAAGTGGCCACCATTCTTGCGCTGAACAAAGTCGATCTGGTGCGGAAGGACGCGCTGCTGCCGATGATCGGTCAGTATGCCAAGGCGCTCGACTTCGCCGCGATCGTGCCGTTGTCCGCGGTGAAGGGTGACGGCGTGGCGGGACTCGAGCACGAGATCTTCGCGGCGCTGCCCGAAGGCGAGCCGCTCTACGACGAGGACTATCTCACCGATCAGACCGAACGGACGCTGGCCGCCGAGCTGGTCCGCGAGAAAGTGCTCGCCCATACGCGCGACGAACTGCCCTACACGACCGCGGTGCTGATCGACGCGTTCGAAGAGGCGGTGCCGCCGTCGACGCTGACCCGGATTTTCGCGTCGATCGTCGTCGATGCCGACTCACAGAAGCCGATCGTCGTTGGCCGCGGCGGAGACATGATCAAGCGCATCGGCACCGAGGCGCGCAAGGATCTCGAAGCGATGCTCGGCGGCAAGGTCTACCTCGAGCTGCACGTCAAAGTGCGCGAGGACTGGCGCGACGACGAGCGGATCCTCGATGAGATCGGGCTTGGGCGGAGAAGACACCGGTAACTTTGAAGTTACTTGATCTTCTCCCCCCGCTCCGTGTTCATGTTGATAATCGCCGTCACCGCGCCGTTGGCGCCGCGCAGGAACTGAATCCGATCGATGTCGCCATCGCAGTAGAACGTCCGTCGATCTTCAGTGACCAGCTCGCAGCGATCTGCCGGATCGCTCCCGATCCACAGCTTGCCGCGATCGATCGAGATCGTCAGCTCGTAGGAATTCTCAAAACGATAGGTGCCGGCCGCCGTCTCGAGCTCGCCGGCGTCGAAGGCCACCAGCGTCCGCGGCGCCGGCTGGTTGTACTGACCCAGTGGATGGGTGCCGCCGCAGATCGCGCATTTCGTCGGCGCGTCGATGTTGTCGATGACGTGCTTGACCGGCGGAAGCGCGCGCAAGTACGCGAACAGCGCGTTCAGGTCGTCGTCATTCAGATTCCTGAACACCGTCCACGGCATGAGGCCGTCCAGTTCCCGGCCCTTGGCGCGGCCGGTGCGCATCACCTCGCGGAAGAACGCCTCGTCGTAGTGCGGAATGCCAGAGGGATCGCTGGTCAGATTCGGGCTGTAGCGCTGGTGATCGCCTCGTCCGATCAGATTGCCGCCGCCGAATAGTCCCGGATTGCGCGGCGTATACCAGGACGTATGGCAGCCGGCGCAATCGGCGAGACCCGCGAGTCGACTGCCGCGCTGGATTGGTTCGGTCGCCGGCGCCCGGACCACCGGCAGGGTCAGCGGCTCAGGGACGGTCAGCTTGCTCGCCTCTTCCGCCGGAATGGCCGTCGCCGGCAGCGGCCGGCGGATCGGTTTCAGCGATCGCAAGTAAGCGACGATCGCTTCGGCGTCATCGTCCGGCAGCGCGCGAAACGCCGAGTACCACATCTGTTTGTGCAGCACGCGTCCGTCATGGCTGATGCCTTCGCGGATCGCGCGGAGCAGCATGTCGTCGGTCCAGCGTCCGATGCCCGTCTCGCGATCCGGCGTCAGGTTGGGGGCGACCAGCCACGGCCGCCCCGGCCAGACCACGCCGGCGCCTTTGGTCGCGGCCATCGGCGGCGCCCCGGGTTTCGTCCAGTCGCGTTCGGAATGGCAGACGAAACATTGCAGCAGGCCTTCGCTCAGATACTTGCCGCGCGCCACGCGCTCGGGCGTGCGCGCGACCGTGATGTCGCGTAGCGGCCGCGGCGTAAACACGCGCTTGGGTGGGGCGGTGGCTGCCTGCTCCGGCGGAGTCTGGCGTCCACAGGCCGTCGCGGCAAACAAAGCCGAGAGAACCGCTGCCACCAGCCCAACCCGCATTCGGGCATCATTCACCAGGCGCGCGCAATAACCAACAACCAATAGCCATCGCCGAATAGCCAATCGCCAATGCAATACCAGATTGCAAATTACAAATCACAAATCGCAACGCCCGTGGTACGGTGTTGCGTGTGGCGGTCGCGCAGCGTCGTATCGATCTGATTCTCGAATCCGTCCGCCGTCTGCTGCGGATGGGCGCGACGCCCAACCTCCTCAACCTTCTTCAAAAGCAGCATCCGGCCGATCTCGCGCAAGTCTTCTCGGAGCTCGGCGAGCGCGAGCGGCACGCGGCGTTCAACACCCTCGTCGAGAAGAACGGCAAGCTGGCGATGGAGGCGCTCTCCGAGCTCGGCCCTGAAAAGGGCGCCGAGCTGCTGGCCCTGCGATCGGCCGAAGATATCGCGCGTTTGTCGCAGGAGATTCCGTCGGACGACGCGGCCAGCCTGATCGATTACCTGCCGAACGAACTGCAGGCCGCGGTCCTCGAACTGATTCGGCCGAAACCCGGCGGCGGCGTCAGCGAACTCCTCGAGTACGCCGACAAGAGCGCCGGCCGGTTGATGAACCCGAACGTCTTCGCGCTGGCCGAAGAGCTGACGGTCGCCGAGTCGATCACCGCGCTGCAGAACGCCCGCGACGTCGAAATGGTGTTCTATCTCTACGTCGTCGACGAACGCCGCCACCTCGTCGGCGTCGTCTCGCTGCGCCGGCTGCTGCTGGTGCCGCCCGACACGCCGCTCAAGCGGATCATGACCACCGAGGTCTACAGCGCGCGGGTCGACACCTATCAGGAAGAAGTCGCGAGCATGGTCGCGTCGTACAACCTGCTGGCGATTCCGGTCGTCGACGCCGAGAACAAGCTGGTCGGCGTCATCACCGTCGACGACGTCATCGACGTCATCAAGGACGAAGCGACCGAGGACGTCTATCGCCTCGCCGGTGTGTCGATCGAGGACGGCGTCAACACGCCGCCGCAGGAGTCGTTGCGCCGGCGCCTGCCGTGGCTCGCCGTCAACCTCGCGACGGCGTTCCTTGCCGCGGCGGTGGTCGGCGCGTTCTCGGGGACGATTACCAAGGTCGTCGCCCTGGCCGCGTTCATGCCCGTCGTCGCCGGCATGGGCGGCAACGCCGCGACCCAGACGCTCGCGGTGGTCGTGCGCGGTTTGGCGATCGGCGAACTGACCTGGAGCAACGCGCGGTCGGCGCTGGCGAAGGAAGCGCTCGTTGGCCTCGGCAACGGCATCGCGCTCGGGCTCGTCGCCGCGCTGGTCGCCTGGGCCCTGAGGGGCAATCCGATTCTCGGCGTCGTGCTCGGACTGGCCATGGTCATCAACATGTTCGTCGCGGCGACCGCGGGCACGCTGATTCCGCTCGGGCTCCGCGCGTTGAAAATCGACCCGGCGCTGGCCTCGTCGGTGTTCATCACGACGCTCACCGACGTCTTCGGGTTCCTGTCGTTTCTCGGGTTAGCGACGATTTTCCTGCCCTACCTCACCTGATCGCGCGCGTCGGCAATACATTCACAACCGAATGTAAGTGCGCTACACTTGTCGAATGTCTACAGAAGCCACGGCCGGTGGCGCTGCGGTCCGTTTGTTCGTCGCCGTGTTCCTGGTCGTGGCCGCGTGCGGCGCAACACCCCCGCAGACACCGGATGAAACGCCGACGTCGCCGCAGGGTGAGGCGCCGCCGGCCAGCGCCGGCCACAGCCTGGTCTACGCGAACCATGCCGGCATGGTCGTGCTGGTCAATGCCGGCCTGGGCGGCATGACGTCGCCCGCGGCGTCCACGCCGACGAGGATTTGGGGCTGGACCGGCACCGCGTGGCGCCTGCTCGACTCGTCGGGACCGCCGGTCAGGAATCTCGGCGGCGTCGCCTACGATTCGCGGCGCAACGTGCTGGTGCTGTTCGGTGGCAGCTACGACGCCACGCACATCTATGGCGACACCTGGGAATGGAGCGGCAGCTGGCGGCAGGTCGCCGGCGACGGACCGGAAGCGCGCGATCACACGCAGATGGCGTACGACGCCGATCGCGGCCGCATCGTGCTGTTTGGCGGCAGCGGCACGAATCCGAACGTCGCCTTTCGGGAGACGTGGGAGTTCGACGGCACGAGATGGCAACGAGCGGCGACGTCAGGACCCGCCGGTCGCGTGCATCACGCGCTGCAGTACGATGCGCAGGCACGGCGCACCGTGATGTACGGAGGATTCGTCCCGGGCAGCGCGGCACTCGGCGAGACGTGGACGTGGAACGGCACGACGTGGGAGCAGGCGAGTAGCGGTCCCGCGCGCTCGCACCTGCGCATGGCCTTCCATGGCCGGCTCGGATCGTTGCTCGCGTTCGGCGGTTTCCCCGGGACCGATCTCAACCTGCTCGCTCGTCAGGGCGAGCAGTGGACATCGCTAACCTCCGCCAGCGGCCCGGGCGCGCGTTATCTCACCGATGCCGCGTACGATCCGCAGCGGCAACGCCTCGTGCTTTTCGGTGGTGGTGATCCGGGCGGATCGACCCTGTTCGCCGACACGTGGGAGTTCGACG
>DASUGM010000037.1:0-8382 GCA_036274055.1 Vicinamibacterales bacterium
GACATGAAGACCGTTCTCGGATTAGTCTTGATTCAACGAGCGGACCGCCGCGTGTCGGGCCGGTCCGCCCGAACCAGCCGCGCCCGATGACGGCACTCACCTTCGTCCGTCCCATCCACAAGCGGCTGACCCTGGGTCTCGCCACAATACTGTTGCTGACATCCTGCTCTGGCGCCGCGACACCGCCGGCGCAAGGCGGGCCCGCCGCCGACGGCGGCGGCCGCGGTGCCGGACGGGGCGGCGGCGGCGCGGTCGCGGTGACCACCGGGACGGTTCTCGAGAAATCGATGCCGGTCAACATCCGCGTCGTCGGCAACGTCGAAGCCTCGTCAACCGTGGACGTGCGCTCGCTCGTCACCGGGCAACTGCTCAAGACCGAATTCCGTGAAGGCGACGACGTCGCCGTCGGTGATCTGTTGTTCACGATCGATCCGCGGCCGTTCGAAGTTGCGGTCCAGCAGGCCGAGGCCATGCTCGCCCGCGATACCGCCAACCAGAAAAACGCCGAGGCGCAGCGGACGCGCTACGCGAACCTGCTGAAGGACGGGCTGATTTCCCAGGCCGACTACGACACCGTCGCCACCCAGGCGGCGGCGCTGCAGGCGTCGATGGCCGCGGACAAGGCCGCCGTCGACAACGCCAAGCTGCAGCTGCAGTACACCCGCATCGTCGCACCGGTCGCCGGCCGCACTGGCGCGCTGCTCGTGCACGAGGGCGCGGTGGTGCGCGTCAACGACGCGGCGCCGATGGTCGTCATCAAGCAGGTGTCGCCGATCGATGTGAGTTTCGCGGTGCCGGCCAGACTGCTGCCGCAGTTGCGCAATGGCGCGCGCCGCGATCTCTCGGTCACCGCGACGCCGTCGGGCGAGGCGACCGTGGTTTCCGAGGGCTCCTTGTCGTTCCTCGACAACGCCGTCGATCCGGCGACCGATACGATTCGCCTGAAGGCCTCGTTCCCCAACAAGGATCGGCGGCTCTGGCCCGGCGCGTTCGTCGATGTGACGATGCGGCTGTCGGTGACGTCGAAGGCGATCGTCGTCCCGACCGTGGCGGTGCAGCCCAGCCAGCAGGGTCTCTTCATCTACGTCGTCAAATCCGATCAGACCGTCGAAGCGCGGCCTGTAAAAGTGGCGTGGACGGAGGGCACGGAGAGCGTGATCTCGACCGGCGTCACACCGGGCGAAACGATCGTCATCGACGGCCAGCTCCGGCTCGCCCCGGGGTCGCGCATCACCGTCAAGCCGGCAACCACTTCCGAAGCGGGAGCGCCCTGATGAACGTCGCGGCCCCGTTCATCCGCCGGCCGGTCGCGACGACGCTGATCCAGCTCTCGATCGTCATCTTCGGCATCCTCGGCTACTCCGCGCTGCCAGTCAGCGATCTCCCGGCCGTCGACTTCCCGACGATTTCCGTCAGCGCCAGCCTCCCGGGCGCCAACCCCGAGACCATGGCGTCGGCGGTGGCGACACCGCTCGAGAAGGCATTCGCGTCGATCGCCGGCATCACCGCGATCAGCTCGAGCAACAGCCAGGGCAGCACCAACATCACGGTCCAGTTCGATCTCGATCGCGACATCGACGCGGCCGCGCAGGACATCCAGGTCGCGATCTCGCGGACGACGCGGGCGCTGCCGCCGGACATGCCGTCGCCGCCGTCGTTCCAGAAGGTCAACCCGGCTGACTTTCCGATCATCTTCCTGACGCTGGCGTCGCAGACGATGCCGCTGTCGGACATCAACGAGTACGCCGAGGTCAACGTCGCGCAGCGGATCTCGACGCTGAAGGGTGTCGCCCAGGTCTCGATCTTCGGCGCGCAGAAGTTCGCCGTCCGTGTCGACATCGATCCGCGGCAACTGGCGGCGCGGCAGCTCGGCATCGAGGACGTCGCCACCGCGATCGCGCGCGGCAGCGTCAATCGCCCGACCGGCACGCTCTACGGCCCGGACCGCACCTTCGCGGTCAAGACCGACGGCCAGCTGACCAACGCGCTCGCCTTCCGGCCGCTGGTGGTCGCCTATCGGGACGGCCGGCCGATCCGGCTCGAGGAAGTCGCCAACGTCTACGACGGCGTCGAGAACGACAAGACCGCCAGCTGGTACAACGACTCGCGGACGATCTACCTCGCCATCAACCGCCAGCCCGGCACCAACACCGTCGAGATCGTCGATTCGATCAAGGCGCTGCTGCCGTCGATTCAGGCGCAGCTGCCGGCCTCGCTGGCGCTCAATCCGCGCAGCGACCGCTCGCAGGCGATCCGCGACTCCGTCCACGACATCAAGCTGACGCTCGTGCTCACCGTCGTGCTGGTCGTGGCGGTGATCTTCCTGTTCCTGCGCAACATCTCGGCGACGGTGATTCCCAGCCTGGCGCTGCCGGCCTCGATCATCGGCACGTTCGCGGCGATGCACCTGCTCGGCTACAGCCTCGATAACCTGTCGCTGATGGCGCTGACGCTGGCGGTCGGCTTCGTCGTCGACGACGCGATCGTCATGCTCGAGAACATCGTCCGGCACATGGAGTCGGGCGAGGAGCCGTTTACCGCGGCCCTGAAGGGCTCGCAGGAAGTCGGCTTCACCATCGTGTCGATGACGCTGTCGCTGACGGCGGTGTTCATCCCGGTGCTGTTCATGGGCGGCGTCGTCGGCCGGCTGCTGCATGAGTTCGCGGTGACGATGGGCGTGGCGATTCTCGTCTCCGGTTTCGTCTCGCTGTCGCTGACGCCGATGCTGTCGGCGCGATTCCTGCGCGCGCACAACCACGACCGTCATGGGTTCCTCTACCGCGCGATCGAGAGCGTCTTCGACGCCGCGCTGCGTTTCTACGGCTGGACGCTGCGCAAGACGATGACCCACCACTTCGCGACAATGACGGTCTCGGCGCTGCTCGTGGTCGCGACGGTGTACTGCTTCCGAATCATCCCGATGGGCTTCATTCCCAGCCAGGATACCGGGCAGATTCAGGGCAACACCGAGATGGCGCAGGGCCTCGGCTTCGAGGCGATGATCGCCAAGCAGCAGGAGATCGTCAAGATCCTGCGCGCCGATCCCAACATCAAGTCGCTGACCTCGAACATCGGCGTCGGCGGTGGCGGTGGCGCGACCACCGGCGGCCGGCTGACGATCGACCTGGTGCCGCGATCCGAACGCAACCTGTCCGCCGATCAGGTCATCGAGGCGCTGCGGCCGAAATTCACCTCGGTGCCCGGTGTCCGCGTGTTCCTGCAGAATCCGCCGGTCATCAACATCGGCGGCCGCCGTGCCGTCGCCCAGTATCAGTTCACGCTGCAGAGCGGCGACACCAACGAACTCTACGAGAACGCCGGCAAGCTCGAGGCGCGGATGCGCGAGCTTCCCGGTCTCATCGACGTCTCGAGCGATCTGCAGCTGACCAACCCGCAGGTCAACGTGGCGCTCGATCGCGATCGGATTGCCGCGCTCGGCCTGACCGCCGACAGCGTCGAGGGCGCGCTGTTCAGCGCGTTTGGTTCGCGCCAGGTGGCGCAGATCTACGCGCCGAACAACGCGTATCAAGTCATCATGCGGGTCGCGCCGGAATACCAGCTCGACGCGACCGCGCTGTCGCTGCTCTACGTCAAGGCGGCCGACGGCAAGCAGGTGCCGCTCTCGAGCGTCACCGACGTCGAGACCGGGGTCGGCCCGCTGTCGGTCAACCACACCGGGCAGGTGCCGTCGGTGACGATTTCCTTCAACACCCGCCCGGGCGTGGCGCTCGGCGACGCCGTCGCGCAGGTCGAGCAGGCGGCGCTGGCGACGCTGCCGGCGTCAATCCTCACGAGCTTCCAGGGCAGTGCGCAGGCATTCCAGGACTCGACCCGCGGCCTGGGCATCATCCTGCTGATGGCGATCTTCGTGATCTACGTCGTCCTCGGGATTCTCTACGAGAGCTTCATCCACCCGATCACGATTCTCTCCGGCCTGCCGGCCGCGGGCCTGGGCGCGCTGCTGACCCTGCTGCTGTTCCGCGTCGACCTCAACCTCTACGCGTTCGTCGGCGTCATCATGCTCGTCGGCCTGGTCAAGAAGAACGGCATCATGATGATCGACTTCGCGATCGAGGCGCAGCGCAAGGACGGCAAGTCGCCGGTCGAGGCGATGTACGAGGCGTGCATGGTGCGCTTCCGTCCGATCATGATGACGACGATGGCGGCGCTGGTCGGCACGCTGCCGATCGCGCTCGGCCTCGGCGCCGGCGCCGAATCGCGCCGCCCCCTCGGCCTCGCCGTCGTCGGCGGCCTGCTGGTCTCGCAGACGCTGACGCTCTACATCACGCCGGTGTTCTTTCTCTACATGGAACGTCTGCGCGGCGTGAAGCACGCGCTGCCACGGCCCGCCGAAGTCAAAGCCATGGGCCTTCCGGGCCGGACGGCCCCGGTCGGCAAGTAGACACGAAGGGTTCTTTCGTTCGGGACTTCGGGCGTTCGGGCGTTCCGTTCTCGCGTGCTTGCGCGCGCCCGTTCGCAAGATCGCCCGAGCGCGACTGCGAACGAAGCACGCCAAGAACGGAACGCCCGAACGCCCGAAGTTCCGAACGAGAGAACGTTCCGCGAAGCCGCTATGCCAGCCGGCGCGCCGTGTCCGTGACCGCGGCGCGCGTCGCCGGCATGAGCGCGATCTTGAGCACGTCGTCCATCTGATCGACGTAGTGGACGGTCAGATCGCGCCGTAACTCCGGCGTCAGATCCTCGCGGATGTTCTTCTCGTTCTGCTTCGGCAGGATCACGGTGTTGAGCCCCATGCGCTTGGCGGCGAGGACCTTTTCCTTGATCCCGCCGACCGGAAGCACCCGGCCGGAGAGGGTGATCTCGCCGGTCATCGCCAGGTCCGGTCGCACCGGCCGGCCCGAAAGGGCGGAGGCCAGCGCCGTCACCATGGTCACGCCCGCCGACGGACCGTCTTTCGGGATCGCGCCGGCCGGGACGTGCAGGTGGAGCTCGGCATCCTTGTAGAAGGTCGGATCGACGCCGTAGTTCGAGGCGTGGGCCCGGAACCACGACAGCGCGATTCGCGCCGACTCCTTCATCACGTCGCCGAGCTGCCCGGTCAGGGTCAGCTGGCTCGAGCCGGTCATCCGCGACGCTTCGACGAACAGCACGTCGCCGCCGACCGGCGTCCACGCCAGCCCCGTCGCCACGCCCGGATCCTTGGTGCGGTCCTTCATCTCCTCGTCGAGGAACCGGGGCGCGCCGAGCATGTCGGTGATCACGTCCGGCGTGACGATCACGGCGTTGACCTGGCCTTCGGCCAGGCGCCGCGCCACCTTGCGGCAGACCGACCCGATCTCGCGCTCGAGATTGCGGACGCCGGCCTCGCGTGTATAGCCGCGAACGATGACGCGAATCGCGTCGTCGGTGAACGCGACCTGCCCCGACGTCAGGCCGTGGTTCTCGACCTGCTTCGCCACCAGGTGGTCGCGCGCGATCGCCAGCTTTTCCTCCTCGGTATAGCCGGCGAGCTCGAGCACTTCCATGCGATCACGCAGCGGCCCGGGGACCGTGTCCATCACGTTCGCGGTGGTGATGAACAGGACTTCGCTGAGATCGAACGGCACGTCGAGATAATGATCGCGGAACGAGTTGTTCTGCTCAGGGTCGAGCACTTCGAGCAGCGCCGACGCGGGGTCGCCGCGGAAGTCGTTGCCGAGCTTGTCGATCTCGTCGAGGATGAACACCGGGTTGCGCGATTCAGCGCGGCGCAGCCCCTGGATGATCTGGCCGGGCAGCGCGCCGATGTAGGTCCGGCGATGGCCGCGGATCTCGGCCTCGTCACGCATGCCGCCGAGCGAGATGCGCACGAACTTCCGTCCGAGCGAATTGGCAATCGACTTCGCCAGCGACGTTTTGCCGACGCCCGGAGGGCCGACGAAGCACAGGATCGGGCCCTTGACGTCCGGCTTGAGCTTCCGCACCGCGAGGTACTCGAGGATACGGTCCTTGAGCTTCTCGAGGCCGGAGTGATCGTCGTCGAGGACCTGCTTGGTCTTGACGAGATCGATGGTCTCGTCGGTTCGCTTGTTCCACGGCAGCGCGATCAGCCAGTCGATGTAAGTGCGGGCGACGGTGTACTCCGCGGCCGCGGCCGGCATCTTGGACAGCCGGTCGAGCTCGCGCAGCGCTTCCTTCCTGACGTCGTCCGGCATGCCGGCGGCTTCGATTTTCCCGCGCAGCTCGTCGATTTCCTTGGCCTGCTCGTCGCCTTCGCCGAGCTCCTTCTGAATCGCCTTCATCTGCTCGCGCAGGAAATACTCGCGCTGGCCCTTGCCGACCTCGGACTGGACCTGCGACTGGATCTTCGAGCCGAGCTCGAGGACTTCGAGTTCCTTGGTCAGGATGCGATTCAGGTTGTCGAGCCGGGCGCGGACGTCGGCCTGCTCGAGCAGTTCCTGGCGCGTCGCGGTACCGATGCTGCCGAGGCTCGAGGCGATGAAATCCGCGAGCCGGCCGGCGTCGGGAATGTTGGCCGCAAGCGCGGTCAAATCGTCGGACAGCACCGGCGACAGCTGCACGACCTGCTGGAAGTTGGCGCGCACGTTCCGCTGCAGCGCGTCGATCTCGATCGCATCGTCGTCCTTGAGGACGTCGGGCACTTCGGCGACCTCGGCACGGAGGTACGGCCGGGTTGCCGACAGCGCCTTGAGCTCGATGCGGGCAAGCCCCTGGACGATCAGGCGGAGGCTGCCGTCCGGCAGCTTGAACATCTTGTGGATGTGGGTCAGCGTGCCGATCGGAAAGAGATCGGCCTGTCCCGGCTCTTCCTGGGTCGGGTCGCGCTGGGTGAACACGCCGATGACCTTGGCGCCGGCGATGGCGTCGTCAATCAGCTTGACCGAGGCTTCGCGGGCGACGGCCAACGGCATGAACGAGTTCGGATAGAGCACGGTGTCACGCAACGGCAACACCGGCACTTCGGACGGCACGGTAAAGGAGCGGTCTCCACCCGTTTGCACGCGTGTGGTTTCGTCGCTCATATGAACCCCCTTGATGGCGGGTGCTCTGTGTGGGGTTGCCCACGCAGGCCCGCCGGTGTCGGCGAGCCTGCGCGAGACGGTGCTGCGGAGGAACGCCGGACTAGCTCAAATCGATCAGGAAGCCGGAACCGCGTCGCGTGGTGCGTTCGCGCTGTTCCGCGATCTCGCGCGCTTCCTCGCAATCCTTACACCGAACCGCGAACGGCAGCGCCCGCAGGCGGCGTTCGGAAATTTCGTCGCCGCACTCGAAACAGTTGCCGTAGGTGCCCTCTTCGAGCCTCGACAGCGCCTCTTCGATCTTGTGCAGCGTCTCGGTCTTCATCTGGATCAGGGCGAGTTCGATGTCGTCCTGAATGTCGGCCTCCGAGGCCTCCGCGGCGTCGAGCACGCCCTTGCCTTCGCCCGCGGCGCCTTCGGCGCGGACGTCCCGCATCTTCTCCTGAACTTCGCTCAGGATCTCTCGACGACGCTCTTCGAGGATGTGCTTCAACTCGACGTAGCGCCCCTGCGCTAAGGTCGCCGTCTGGATGCGCTTACTCATGACCGTCTCCCTTCGCCCCGCTTCCGCTTGCCGCGTGGTCCCTATGATGGCTTTCCGCTAAGCAAATAAAATGCCAAGAATACCCTAGTCGAATTGCAGTGTAAAGCCCCACGGGCCGCCCTCAGGTATCCAACTAAGTGTCATTACTTCACTACGCAACCGTTCATTCCCTAGATGCGTTTTTTTTGCCCGGACCGGCTCAAGTGCTTGCCCGTCCGGTGGTTACCCACATCCGACCACTGTGGTCGCCATTGACCGTTAGACGTCACGGCGGGCTGAGTGGGTTCTTCGTACCCTTTTGCTATACTTGGATGTTTCCGGGGCGGCAAAAGATTCGCCCCGTGGTCTTCGAGGTCCATCATGGCTAAGCAATGTGAAGTTTGTGGAAAGACGCCCGTGGTGGGCCGGATCCACAGCCACGCCAACAACGTCCGTCCCCGCCGGTTCGAGCCCAACCTCCAGCTGGTCCGCGCGATGATCAACGGCGGCATCCGCCGCATCCGCGTGTGCACGCGCTGCATCCGTTCCAACAAGGTCGTCAAGGCGGCGTAAGGGACCACCGGCGTGAAGGAGCAGGTTTCGACCAAGGACGCCCCGGCCGCGATCGGGCCGTACAGCCAGGCGATCAAGGCTGGCGGGTTCCTCTTCTGTTCCGGGCAGATTCCGCTCGACCCAGACAGCGGCACGCTGATTCAGGGCGGCATCGCCGACCAGACGCACCGGGTGTTGAAGAACCTTGCGGCGGTGCTCGCGGCGGCAGGCACGTCATTCGACAAGGTCGTCAAGACCACGGTCTATCTCTCGGACATGGGCGAATTCGCGGCCATGAACGAGATCTACGGGCAGTACTTCCCGGCG
>DASUGM010000038.1:0-19483 GCA_036274055.1 Vicinamibacterales bacterium
CGTAGAGCACCTTCGTCATGTCGATCGGCACGCCCGGAGTGACCACGACGACGATCTTCCGTCGATCGCTGGCGGTGCCAAGCGCGGCCGCGGCGCTCTGGACGGCGCTGGCGAGCGAGAACTGCGCGGCCGGCGCGGCGAACGAGCTGTGATCGACCTCCAGGCGTTTGATGGCAGCGAGCAACTGGGCGCGGTCGCTGGTGACGACGCTGCCAAAGCGACGCTGTCGTGCGAACACGATCGCGCCGCGATCGCCCGGGCTGAGGCGGGCCACGATATCGCGCCCGATATCCCGCGTTGCGTCGGCGACGGCCGTGGTCATCTTCGGGTCGGTGTCGTCGAAGACGATGGCGACGAGCCGGCCGTTCGGCGCGTCGGTGTTATCGACGACGTCCGCGGCGGTGTCGCGCCGCCAGCCATCCGGCAACGGCTCGGGCTCGGGGAGCGCCACCTCAGCGAAGGTCTCAATCGGCTGTTCGACGCGGTCCTCGAGAACGACGAAATGCCGCATCTCCAGGCCGCGGACCGGCTGCCGATCCGGGTAGAGCACCGAGACGTCGAGCCGAATGAGGTCGGTGCGCGCGCGGAACTGCGGTTGGGCGTTCTGCGTCGCCACGCACAGACAGATCAGGGCGCTCAGGACGGCAAAACGCATCTCTCAGGACAGGATACGTCCTGTCCTAAGCCCTGAGCACGCTCAGCGGATCCACCCTGGTCGCACGACGCGCCGGCAGGAATGCGGCGACGACTGCGACGACGAGGACCAGCCCTGCAATTGCCGCGTAGGTCAGCGGGTCGGTCGGCGTCACATTGAAGAGCAGCGTCGAGACGGTTTCCGACAGCAGGTAGGCGAGGCCGAGGCCGAAGGCAAGGCCGAACAACGTCAGCGTGATGCCTTCGCCGAGGACCCGCGCGAGCACGTGTCCCGGGCGGCCGCCGAGCGCGAGACGAACGCCGATCTCGCGCGTTCGCTCGCCGACGAGATACGACATCACGCCGTAGAGGCCGATCCCGGCGAGCACCAGCGCGACCAGGCCGAATCCCGAGAGCAGCAACACGGCGAACCGCTCCCGGGCGGTCGCGCGAGTGACAATGGCATCAATCGGCTCGAGCCGCGCGATCGGCAGCCGCGGATCGATCTCGCGCACCGCGTTGCGAATCGCCGGCGCGATCGGCGTGTCCGCGGCCGCCGGGCGGGTGACGAAAAAGATCGTGAACTCCGACTTCTGCAGCGCCGCCATGTAGTACTGGCCTTCACCTGACGCGCGTGGTCCGCGGTTGCGGACGTGATCGACGACGCCGATGATGGTCGACCACGGCGTCTTGCCGTCGGTGATCGGACCGCCGAAGTTGACGCGCTTGCCGATCGCGCTCTGGTTCGGAAAGTACTGCGTCGCCAGCACGTCGTCGACGACGACCACCGGCGGCGTCGCCGCGGTATCGCTGTCGGCGAAATCGCGTCCTTCGCGCAGGCTGATGCCCATCGTTGCGAAGTAGCCGGGCAGCGCCACCGCGAACTCCGCGTGCGGCTCCGGAATGCCCGGCGCTTCCTGGAATCCTTCGATGCCGAGCGTGCCGCTCCAGCCCTCGCCGCTCATCGGCAGCGGGTAGACGCCGGATGCCGAACTCACGCCCGGCAGCGCGCGCAGCCGTGTGGTGAAGTCGCGCTGAAACCCGTAGACCTTGTCGGCGCTGTTGTAGGTGGCGCGCGGCAGCGTAATCTGCGCGCTGACCGTTGCGCCGGCGTTGAAGCCGGTGGGTACTTGCGTCAGCCGGGTCAGGCTGCGGACCACCAGCCCGGCGGCGACGAGAACGATCACCGCCATCGTCACTTCGATGACGACCAGCGCGTGGCGCACGTGACGGCGTGCCGGTGCCGCTGCCGCGCCGCGCGTCTGGGCGCCAAGCGCGGCTTGCGGATCCGCGCGCGACGCCCGCAGCGCCGGCACCAGACCGATCAGCAGGCCCGTCGCCATGGTCGTCGCCAAGGAGCCGAGGAGCACCACGCCGTCGATCGACGCGGCATCCAGACGCGGCAGCGACCCGGGATCGAGCGAGACAAGCGCGCGCAGCAGCGCGACGCCAATACCGATGCCGAGTACGCCGCCGACCGCGACGACCAGGGCCGTCTCGACGAAGAGCTGGCGAATGAGACGGCGCCGATCGGCGCCGAGCGCGCTCCGCACCGCCATTTCCAGCGATCGGGCGGTGCCGCGGGCGAGCACCAGGTTGGCGACGTTGGCGCACGCGATCAGCAGGAGCAGCGATACCGCGCCGAGCAGCATCAGCAGGACGGGTTTGGCATCGCCAGCGACTTGATCGCGCAGCGTCAACGTCGCCAACCGCCACTTTTGCGCCGCGCCGGCATAGCGATCGGGCAAATCGGTCCGGAACGTGCCAGAAATGCGATCGAGGTCGGCTTGCACCTGCGATGTGGCCACTCCGGCGCGGGCGCGCCCGATCACCGCAAGATTCTGATTGCCACGGCCGGTGTTGCGATTCTGCACATGGTCGAACGGCACCCATAATTCTGCCGGCATCCGCAGATAGCCGACTGGCGCGTCCGGAAAGCGCGTCCACGCCGGCATCACGCCGACGACCGTGCGGGGCACCGCCGCGAAGGTGATCGTCTGCCCGACGATGCCGGGATCGCCGCCAAAGCGGCGCCGCCACAGCGCGTCGCTGAGGATGACGACGCCGGGCGCGCCGGTGACGCCGTCGGCCGCTGTGAACGCGCGGCCGATCGCCGGCGCGGCTCCGAGGACCTCGAACAGGTTCGGCGACACTTGATAGGCGCTGACGCGCTCCGGCTCGCACTCGGCGCCGCCGCTGCAGTTGCCAGTCAGATTGCCCGGTGCCGGCCGGATCGCCGCGACCGCGTCAAAGGCGCGATTGCGTTCCTTGATATCCGCGAATTCTCCCGCCGACACGGCGGCCTGAGGAAGAGTCGCGTACTCGTTCCAGATCACATGCAGACGGCCGGCGTCGGGATACGGCACGGCATCGAACATCGCCGACTTCAACACGCTGACGATGGCGGTGGTCGCGCCGATGCCGACGGCAATCGTGAGCAGGACAGTGATCGTGAACAGCGGCGCGCGGCGCAGCACCCGCCGCGCGTAGGAGACGTCCTGTCCGATCCCGTTGAACCACGCCGTTCGCGTCATCTCGTGCTCCTGTGCCGTGATGATGGCGCGGCAGCTGCGCCGCGTTGCTTCGAGGTTGCCGAGGCGCTCGAGCGCCTTGACGCGTGCTGCCGCCGGGTCGAGCCCGGCGTCGACGTAACGGCGGGTCTGCATTTCGACGTGAAACGCCAGTTCGGCGTCCACGTCTTCGTCGCGACGTGGCGGCGGATGTGAGGTCATGATTCGAGCGAGCCGTCAGCGCGCGCGCAACACTTTCGACACCAGGCTGGTGAGCGCGCCCCAGTCAGCGATCCGTCGGCGCAGCTCGGCGCGACCGTCGTCGGTCAGCTCGTAGACCTTGATGTCCTTGCCCAGGTCCGATCGTTTCCACGACGCCTTGATCCACTTGCGTCGTTCCATGCGATAGAGGGCAGGGTAGAGCGACCCCTCCTCGATGCTCAGCGCGTCGTCGGTCGTGTCTTCGATGCGGCGGGCCAATCCGTAGCCGTGACGCGGACCGGTGGCGAGCGTTTTGAGAATCAGCAGATCGAGGGTGCCTTGCGGGAGCGAGCCGGACGCTGACGCCATTCGTGTATGACCCCTTAAGCTTCTAGGTATCATACGGGCGGCGCGGGGCCTTGGCAAGCGCTCTCCGTGCGCGGTGCACGGTGCACACGCACGACGCACCGGCGCATTTGGCGCACGGCGCACGGATCTGCAAGGGGGTATTGCGTCTCGTCCCCAGCCTGCGTATTCTCGTCCCGCCACGCCTGCTGGAGGCACAGATGCCCACAGCAGCGCTCGTCTTACGCGGGAAATACACGTTCGCCTGGGCCGCCGGTATTGGCCTATTTGCGCTGGCGTGCCTCGTCTGGCCACACCTCGGCCAGACCGTCGTGAATATCTTCAAGATCGCGGTGCTTTATGCAGCCAACACGCGCGGGTGAACCGCGCCGCGGTTAGGTGGCCCAGTTGTACCAGCCGGCGACGGCCAGGACCGCGCCGAGAAGCACTAGCACGCCCCAGATGATCTGGGACTGGTGATCAGGTGTGTGCGGCGTTTCCATACGGATGGCTCCCTGAACGGAGTGGACGACGCGCTTCGGTCATCCTACGCCGTCGGGGGCCGGCCGTCCAGACGGCGAGGAACGGCCGCAGCCCCGTGCGCTGTGCGCCAAGTGCGCCGGTGCGCCGTGCCTGTGCACTGTGCTCCTCTCTGCGGGCACCAACCTCACGACTGGCATCGATCCTCTCGGTAGCTATCTGCCCCGAAAAGAAGCGCACGGTGCACACGCACTGGCGCACCGGCGCACTTGGCGCACCGGCGCACGGGTTTCAACCCCGCTCACTCTCGCCACCGACCGTGTAACACCAGATTCCGATGAGGCTCCACGCGTACACCGACCCCAACGTGAGCGTCAGCCAGCCGTTGGGCTGGCCGACGGTGACCGCGAGCGGATTCAGACAGAGGCCCAGCGCCACGACCGCGGCGATTGCCATCCCGCGGGCCGAGCGGATCGCCCTGGCGTCACTGGCGAGCAGCGCCGCGACCGGCGCCGCGAGGAAAAACAGGTAGTAGATCCAGCCGAGCGGTGAGACCAGCAATGCCGCGGCAATCGTCGCGGCGAATACATGATCGGCGTCGCGCCGCGGTTCGAGTGCGCGCAGCGTGATCGCGACCACGGCCAGGCTTGCGATGATCCACAGCGGCACGACGATCGCCGGGATCTCCGCGAGCGGAGCCTGAAACCACGCCGACCCGGTGTCACGGGCGGTGAACAGCCGCTCGAGAACGCCGTAGATCGACGCGTTGAACGTGTGCTCGGCCCAGTACACGGATCGCAGCATCGCGATCCAGTCGCGCAGCGGTTGCACGCCCAGCGCCAGCACTCCGGCCGCGACGCCGGCGATCATCGTCCCGATCACCGCTGCCGCTTCGCGGCCGCGCCGGCCGATCGCGAAGACGACGACGAAGAGCGCCAGGAACGGCTTGATGCTGGCCAACGCGCCGATCACGATCGCCGCCCTGATCCACTTGCCGTGCCGGGCCGACTGCCAGGCCCAGGTGATCGGTCCCCACAACAGCCACGAGATCTGCGCGAACAGCAGCACCGTGCCGGTCGGCGCGGCGCACACGAGCAGCAGCAGAATGCGCCCGATGTTCGCCGCGGTCACCCGGATCCGGAGTTCGCGGATCACGATCGCAATCGCCCATGCGGCTGACGCCAGGCTGCCGATCGTCCAGACGGCCAGGGCCGCGCCGGCGCTGAGCCAGCCGAGCGGCGCCATCAACAGCAGCGCCACCGGCGGATTCAGATTGGCCGAGCCACTGAAGACGGTGCCGTCTTCGACGGTCACGCGCGCGTACGGATCGCCGGCACCGGAGACGATTCGGGCGGCCGACCGGTGGAAGATCCGGAAGTCCGCCATCTGCCGGACCGTTGCGGTCTTCCGGGCGATTTCGACCGCTGCGCCGAGCTGAATCCCGCCGAGAACGATCGCGAGCGCGGCCAGCGTCTGCCGCAGCCAGGGGCGGATCACCCGTCTAGCGTACGTCGTCCGGGAAGAACGGCGCGCGCTCGAGTTCGAAGTAGTCGGGCTCCGGGAACGCGTCGTCGCCGTTGCCGGCGGCCGCGTTCACTTCCGCCGCGTTCCAGTTCGGCGGATCGATGCCGAGCAGGTGCTTGACGAAGAAGTCGTTGCGCTTCCGCGCCGTGATCGGGCTGCCGGCGCCATGGCTGGCGCCGGGAATCACGACGAGCTCGAAGTCCTTGCTGGCGCGGACCAGCGCGTTGACCACCTGCATCGTCGACGACGGATCGACGTTGGTGTCCATCTCGGGAACGACGAGTTGGAGCCGGCCCTTCAGGTTCTTGGCGTTATCGACGTTCGACGACGCGCCGTAGTGCGGCCCGATCGGCCAGCCCATCCACTGCTCGTTCCACCAGATCTTGTCCATCCGGTTGTCGTGACAGCCGGAGTTCGAGACCGCGACCTTGTAGAACTCGGGATGGAAGAGCAGTCCGCCGGTGGCGTTCTGTCCGCCCGCCGAGGTGCCGTAGATGCCGACGCGAGTGATGTCGTAGTACGGGTACTTGGCCGCGATCGCCTTGTGCCAGATGATTCGATCCGGGAAGCCGGCGTCGCCGAGGTTCTGCCACGCCACGTCGTGGAATGCCTTCGAGCGATTCGACGTGCCCATGCCGTCGACCTGGACGACGATGAACCCGAACTCGGCGAGCGCCTGCATTCCCGCCTGCGTGCTGAAGGTCTTGGGCGCAAACGATCCCTGAGGCCCGGCGTAGATGTTTTCGATCACAGGATACTTTTTCGCCGGATCGAAGTTGGTCGGACGAATGATCACGCCCCAGATGTCGGTCTGGCCGTCGCGCGCTTTCGACGTGAAGACCTCCGGCGCCCGCCAGCCGGTCGCGAGCAGATCGGTGATGTCGGCCTTCTCGAGCGGCATCACGATCGTCTGATCGCTGGCTCGCTTGAGCGCCGACTGCGGCGGCGCGTCGACGCGCGACCAGGTGTCGAAGTAGAACTGCTTGTCCGGCGACCAGGTAATCGCGTGGTTGCCGTCCTCGGTGGTCAGCCGCGTCAGTCCCGTGCCATCGAAGTTGATGCGGCAGTACTGAATCAGATACGGATCCATGCCGGCATCCATGCCGCTGGCCCGGAAGACGATCTGCCGGGTCGTCGGGTTGACGTCGTCGACGCCGCGGACGACCCACTGGCCCCTGGTGATCTGGTTCTTCACCTGGCCGGTGACGCCGTCGTAGAGATACAGGTGGTTCCAGCCGTCGCGCTCGGACGCCCAGATGATCTCTTTACCGTCGTTGACGTCGTTGCGGTACTTCTTGCCCGAGTACTCGACGAACGTCTTGCTGGCCTCTTCGATCACCGTGCGGGTCTTGCCGGTGTTGGCGTCGATCTCGACGACGCGATAGAGCTGGTGACCGCGCTGGTTGTATTCGAATGTGACCGCGCGGCTGTCGCTGCGCCAGGCGAGCTGGTTGTTCGCGTACGGATTGGGAAACAGGGCCATGTCGCCGAGCATCTGTTTCTTCGTGGCGACGTCGAACACGACCGGCTGATCGAAATCGACGACGTCACCGGGCTTGCGGTAAAAATTCGTCGAGTGCTTCGGCTGGAGCTGATCGGCGGGCGACGACTCGACGTAGTGCACGAGCCGTTCGTAGCCGGGCCGGCGGCGCATGATCGCGAGCTTCGTCGAGTCCGGGGACCAGCGCAGCGAACTGAAGGTATAGGCGTTGCCTTCCGAGCCGTCGGTGCTGAGCATGAAGCCATTGCGGGCATCGCCGGCCGGCCGCACGAAGACGTTGTAGTTCTGAATCAGCGCTTCCCACTTGCCGTCGAGTGAAGCACGCACGTTTTCGGTCGCGTTGGCGCCGGCACCGGCGCCGCGTCCCGCGCCCTGGCCGCCGCCACGGCCTTGACCGGCGCCCACGCCGGCCTGGCCGGCGGGCGACGCCGCGGCGCGGGTGCAGGTGTAGTCCGTCAGCGTGCAGTGCCATCGTGGCGCCGCGGGCCCGCCGCCGCCCTGACGTCCACCCGCGGCTCCGCCGCCCTGGCGCCCACCGCCGCCGATCGCGAATTCGATCGCCTGGCGGTTGTCGACGAAGGTGAAGGTATTGAACGGCAGCGTGATCGCCGTGTACTTCGCGGCGGCGGCGGTCGACAGCGACGCCGCGAGCTTCGCGTGATCGAAGGCCGGCGCTTTGGTCTTCGCCGCGGCATCGACGAGCACGAACTCGTTGCCGCCCTTGACTGATTTGCGGTAGGTGAAGAGGTTCGGCGCGCCTTGCACCCACTGCGGCGTCTCGGCGACGTTGTAGATCAGATTTTGCGTCCGCCGGTTGAGACTCTCCGCGCGATCGTAGAGCGCGCGCACGCCGGCATCCTGCGCGACGGGGCGAACGATGAACTGCAGCGCGACGACCAGGACCAGACCAGTCCAGACCACGAATCTCGTTTTCATAGGAGCCTCAATGGGAAACCGAGGCCGAGTATAGACGGGGACGGGGGTCGGCGACACGGCTCGCGTGGCACTAATGGCCGGATAAACTGGGGTTTGAGGCGAGCTGAGTGAATGCGTTTGCCAAGAGCCGAGCAAGAGGGAGAAGGCCGAGACGAGCATGAGGGCAGGCCTTGAGAAGCGGCGCTGACCGCATCCGGCACGTCCGCCGCCGCACAGGCGGTGAGTTCGTCGTCATGCGCGGCAAGGCGCGCATCGCCGAGCTGACCTACGACCTGTCAGCGAGGACCATGGCGATCGATCACACCTTCGTGGATCCGGCACTACGCGGCGCCGGGATCGCCCAGAAGCTGGTCGACGCCGCGGTCGCGTGGGCGCGCCAGCATCAGCGGCGCATCGTGCCGATTTGTCCGTTCGTCAAGACCGTCTTCAACCGATCGCCCGCGAAGTACGCCGACGTGCGGGCGTGAGTCCGCGCTGGCGCGGCCGACTATCTCAGGTCGCTCAGCAGTTGCTCGATTTTCGATTGTCGGGTGTCGAGCTTCTTGCCTTTCGACCGGCCAGTCACTGCACTTATCAACCATCCGGCGCCGATGCTCGCCCACAGCAGATAGGCCCCGGCGTGGCTGCGCTCCTGATAGATCCACGCGCCAATGAGCGCGGCGCCAACGAAAATGGGAGCACACCACAACGCTGCCGTCCTGAACAGGCTGGCCTGACGCGACAGCGATAGCGCCGTCTTCTGCAATTGAGACCGTGCATCTGCCGGTCCTGGCAAGGCCTGCCGGGACCAGGTGCGATGCATCCATTCCGCGAAGAGCATCAGTGACGCGCCCAGCGCCATCAGGGCATAGCCGCCACGCACGAGCGGCGTTTTGCCATGGGCAGCGAACCACAACAGCGCGGGACACAACAGCGCCATCGCGGTCAGCGCCGCCAGGCGAACTAATCGATCCTTCTCTCGAGCGGCGCGGTCTTCGTCAAGTACGGCGTCGATGGTTGCCAAGAGAACCTCGCTGGTGGCTGGTTGAGAAGAGGTCCACATCGCCCGCAGGGCATCCTCATTGTTCATACTGTGACCTCGACGGGGCTGAGTTGTTTGCGAATGCGGCTCAGGCGGACGGCGACCGTGGCGGCCTTGATACCCGTAACGTCCTCAATCTCCGCGCCGGACAAGCCTTCGAGCCACAGGAGCGTGAGTGTCCTGTTCCCCGGGCTCATCGCCGCGATGGCCTGATTGAGTGCCAGATTCCGCAAGTTCATGTCTCCAGCCGCTCGGACGTCGTCATCGAGAGCGGTCTCGCGGGACCGCCGGCGACGGTCGCGCGTCTGCCACGTCAGCGCCACGTTGTGCGCGATGCGATATAGCCAGGTGCGCTCGCTCGAGTCCCCCCGGAACGCGGGGAGTGCGCGCCAAACAGCCAGGAAGACGTCCTGAAAAAGGTCTTCGCCGTCGGCGCCGCTCGCATACGCCGCACACAAACGGCGAATCGGCCCCTCATAGATTCGCATGAGGTCCGCAAATCGCGCCTTGCAGTCCGGTCCTTGGCTCACGATACAGATGGTCTCGCCAACGAGGCGAAATCTAACAGTCGATTGGGACAACTCGGGCCGTTCCCTGTGGGAAATCGCGCCCGTCGTTCAACAGAACGCGCCGGACCTGCAAACTGAATCACACAAAACCATCGACCACGGCCATCACCTGTCCGCGATACCCGCCGCCGAACAGGTTCAAATGATTGAGCAGGTGATAGAGCTCGTAGATCGGCAGGCGCTCGCGCCAGCCGGGCTCGAGCGGCCACGCGTCGGCGTAGGCGTCGAAAACGCGCGGCGAGAATCCGCCAAACAGCGTCATCATCCCGAGCTCGGCTTCGCGATGGCTGTAGGACACCGCCGGATCGATCAGCGCCGGCGCGCCGTCGCCGGTGACATGGACGTTACCCGACCAGAGATCGCCGTGAATCAGCGAGGGACCGGTCGCGGGTTCGTCGATCCAATCGCCCAGGCGCGCGCGCAGGCGATCGAGGCGCGCCAGTTCGGCGGATGAGAGCAAGTCGCGGTGCATCGCCCGCGACTGCTGATGGCCGAGGCGTTGGTCGCGATAGAAATCGATCCACCGATCGGTCCACGTGTTTGGTTGCGGGGTCAGCCCGCAGAAGTTGTCGTGGTCGAAACCGAATCGTGACGCGGTCGCGCGATGCAGCGCGGCAAGCCCCGCGCCCAGCCGCGCGTCGAAGTCGTGCGCGCGGGCGCCCTCGCCAAGGTCTTCGATGAGGAGAAATGCGTCGCCATCGCCGCTACAATCGATGACCGCAGGCACGATCAGCGGCGTGCCGCTCGCCGCGAGCGCGCGCAAGCCGTCGGCCTCGGCGCGGAAAAACCCCGGCGGCGCGTCGCGGCGTGACTTGCGGATGACGGTGCCGCTGGCGGTGTCGACGCGCTCGACCACGTTGATCGAGCCGCCGCCGAGACGGGCCATTACTTTGCCCGGCGCAGTTCGTCGAGCAGCGCCTGGCTCGTGCGCGTGACGATGTCGAGCACGTCCTCGAAGCCGCCGTCGGGGCCGTAGTAGGGATCCGGCACATCGAGGCCTGGCTCCTCGGGGTCGAGATCGCGGAACAACCGGATTTTGTGATGATGCGAGGCCGGCGCGCACTTGCGCAGCGTCCGCAAATTGTCGGTGTCCATCGCCAGGATGACGTCGAAGTGCTCGTAGTCGTCGGGCCGGACCGGACGGGCCAGGCTCGTCAGTGTGAGGCCGCGTCGTTGTGCCGCCTGCCGCATCCGTCGATCCGCCGGCTCGCCCTCATGCCACGCGCCGGTGCCGGCCGAGTCGATCATGAACTCGTCGCTCAAGCCGGCCTTGTCGACGAGATCGCGAAACGCGCCCTCCGCCGCCGGCGACCGGCAGATGTTGCCCATGCAGACGAACAGGACCTTCGTCACTTCGGAAACTTGACCTCGAGGGGATACGCCTTTTCGCCCGCGAGGATCTTGATCGGCACGATGTTTTCCTTCAGCGGGATAGGGCAGGTCGTGTACGGGTTGAACGCACACGGCGGGTTGTAGGCTTCGTTGAAGTCGAGCACGACGCTGCCGTCGTCGAGCAGGTCGGAATAGAAGAACCGCGCCGTCTTGTAAGTCTCGTGGCCGCCCGACGCATCGCGGAAGACGAAGTAGAAGCGTTTCGGCCGCGTCGTGAACGGACGGAGCCGCAGCGTCTGCCCTTGCAGTGTGAATTCGACCACGCCTTCGGTGGAATACGTATCGATGTCGTTGAAGGTGTTCAGCACCTGCAGCTTCTTCGGCTCGGCGTCTTTGATGAACTTGCCGACGACACGGTACGCCGGATCGATCGGGAACCATGTGAAGCCGAGAAAGCCCTGCGCGAGTTCGCCCTGCGGATCGCGAATCCGCAGCGACAGACGATCGCCGCTTTCGTGCACGACGAGCCGGATGTCGCCGATGTTGATATCGGCCGTCGGCGGTTTGCCGACCTCCTTCATCACGATCGGATTCCGGAGGATGACGTCCTTCTGTGTGACGATGATCTTTGGCGCCGCCTCGAACCGGACAGCGCCATCGGCGCCAGCGACGACCGTGCCAAGCTGCGCCGCCGCGTGCGGACCGAGCACGATGTTGCTCTTGCGATCGCTGCCAATCGTGTGCCGGCCGGGCGAGAGAAAGTAGAGTCCGGCGATGCTCACCCAATCCCGGCGATAGTCGACTTCGTGCTTGTCACGCCAGGCCTGGACGGTGGCGGCGTGGTCGGCGGGAACGGGCGGTGGCGCAGGCGGACTCGCGCTGCAGCCGGTGGTCACGATCATCGCGATGAGGAAGCCTCGGCGCATCGTCCTGAGCTTATCGCTCGGTGAGCTGAGTGAAAAGCATCTGTCACAAGAGCCTTCAACATGGAGGACATGGAGAAAACCGGGTTCCTCATTTTGGCAAACCTTGCGAGATGCGTACTGAGCAGCGAGACTGGTTCGATGGAGGGCATGGAGAAGATCAGGTCGTTGTGACTGAGTGCTCTCCATGCGCTTCACCGAAAACTGGCTCTCTATGCAGGACGCATCTCGCAAGGGTTTCCAAAAAGAAGAACCCCGGTTTTCTCCATGTTGAAGGCTCTTGTGACAAGCGCTTTTTACTTATCTCGCTTCCCCCGATAGAAGCGGACGCCTCCGCTCGTGGTTCCGACCAGGAGATCCAGCACACCATCCCCATTCACATCCGCGAACGCCGGCGACGACGATGGCGGCAGCGCGATCGTGAGCGCTGGCGCGGCGACGAACTTGGGGGCGCTTTTCGTCCCGGCATTGCGATAGACCGCGGGCGGTCCGGCGTCCTCGTGGCCGATCACCAGGTCGAGCAGCCCGTCACCGTCGACGTCGACCACGGCTGGCGTGCTGCGGCGGCCGGCTTTGATGTCGTCGAGTTTGTCGCTGACCAGCGTGAACTGCGCTGACTTCGCCGTGCCGGTATTGCGGTAGAACGCGATCGCGCCGTTGGCCTGGCCGAGGAGGAGGTCGAGATCGCCGTCACCGTCGAGATCGGCGAGCGCCGGGACGGCGTGGCTGATGCGCGGCGGCTTGATCGTCTTCGCAGCGTCGACAACCCAGCGCGGTTCGCGAGCGCCGCCGTCGTTGCGGAAATAGAGCACGTCGTGATTCCAGGTGCCAAGCAGCAGATCGAGATCGCCGTCACCGTCCAGATCGCCGAACGCCGGCGCCTGGTTGAACGCATCGGCGAGCGTGAGCGTCTCCGGCGCGCGGAACGACGGCACGGTGGCGGTGCCGTCGTTGCGAAAGACGTAGAGTGGCGCCGCGCCATTGGTGCGCGCGTCGATCTTGGCGCCGACAACCAGATCGAGATCGCCGTCGGCGTCGAGGTCGGCCAGCGCCGGGACGGCGTCCGATCCGATGTCGATGTCGTCGAGAAAGCGCCGTGACCGCAACTCGAACTTGTCGCGGGCGACCCTTTCCCAGAACAGGAAGTTGTCTTCGTTGGTCTTGATCGGATTGAATGCGCCGCCGATCACTCCGACGAGGAAGTCGAGATCGCCGTCGCCGTCGAGATCGATGGGCGCCGGCACGTTGTAGCCGCTGGTGCGGACGTCCTTCGCGAACGGCAGCGTCACCGGATCGGCCTGAAAGGACGGCGTTGAGCAGGTGCGACCGACATTTTCGATCAGCAGCACCGCCGGTTCGAAGAAGTCGCCCCAGAACAAGTCCTGGTCGCCGTCGTTGTCGAAGTCGCCGAGCGCCAGCGCGTTGGCGCCGTGTCTCATCGTCGGCGGAGCGAATCCGAACCCGCCGCCGCCGATGCCGCCGATGATCTCGATGCCTTCATATCGTTCAGCGACCAGCCCGAACGTCTCGGCGTTGGGCGCCGTCGCCTCGTAGCGATCGACGACGCCTTCGACGCGGCCGACGAGGATGTCGAGGCGGCCGTCGCAGTCGAGGTCGGCAATCGCCGGGATGTTCTGGCGATCCATGAACATCGCCGCGCCGGTGGCGTCCTTGAGTTCGCCGACCAGCGTCAGTTTCGGCGCTGCCTTCGTACCGGTGTTGCGGTAGTGGCGGATGTGACTGACCGGCAACTCGGACAGCAGATCGAGCAGGCCGTCACCGTTGAGATCGACGAAGCGATACCACTCGCCGATCTCGAGATTCTGAAAACGATCGGTGCGCCACTCGTAACGCGGCGCCCTCGCCGACCCGGTGTTCTCGAAGAACCAGAGCGCGTTCGAGTACTCCTGGATGAACAGATCGAGATCGCCGTCGCCGTCGATGTCGGCGAACTGCGGGCGCGGGACGTCGAGGCCGCCGAGGAAGGGCAGGGCGTAGACTTGGCCGTCAGGACGCTGGACCTGGAACGGCGCCACTTGCCGTTCGAACGAGACGCCGGCGATCGAGCGCGACGCCGGTCTCTGAGCTGCGGCGTCGCTGCCAATGAGCCACGCAGAGACGCAGAGAAGCGCAGTTGCGCGGAGGCTGAGATTTCGCGGTCGCACCGGCCGTCTCGCTATCTTGCCCGCGTGCCCATCCCGGTCAGGTTTTTCCCGAGCGGCAGCGACTTGGTGACCTTCCGCGTCGCGACATCGATGACGACAAGCGGCGCCAGGCCGTCGTCCGCGCCCGGCATCGTGTGTCCTGCATGCGCGGGATCCGCCATGTGGTCCATCTTGTTGTTGTTGGTCAGGAATGCGGTCCTGCCGTCGGCCGAGAACACGATTTGATGCGGTTGCTTGAACGCCGGATCGGTCAGCCGGGCCGCGACTTTCCACGTCGCGGTGTCGATCACCGCGATCTCGTTGCTCATCTTCACCGGCACCCAGACGAACTTGCCGTCGTTGGTGAAGACCGGATCGAACACCATCTTTCCGAGGTCGATCGCTGTCTTCAGCGACGGTTTCGCCGGCATGGCGAGGTCGAAGACCAGCAGTTGCCCTGACACTTCGGTCGAGCTGACCAGCGTTTTCTTGTCCGGCGACACCGCGAACTGGACGAAGGCATGCGTCGGCCCGGCGACGTCGACGATGTTCACTTTCTCGTCGGCCAGTGAGATCGCCGCGAGCTGGTTGACGCCCAGGCTGGCCGTGTAGGCATAGGCGCCGACCACGGCCACGGGATGCGGGCGCGGAAACAGGATGTCGATCTCGTCGCCGGTCATTTTCGTGCGGTCGATCACCGCGACGCGCTTCGGCGGGTTGACCGCGCTCATCGACCGGCTGACGACCAGCTTGTCGGCGCCCGCGAACGCCAGCATGCCGGGCGTCTCCATTTCGAAATGCCCGACCAGCTTGTCGTCGCGATCGAACTTGGCGACGCGATTGGCTCCGATCAGCGACACGTACCAATGCGCGCCGTCCGGCTCGACGACGATGAAGTGCGGCTTTGCGGTGTTGGGCAGACCAAGCGCGGTCAGATCGATCGTCTTGACGACTGCGGCCTTCGCCATGTCGACAATCGCGATCTTCGCGTCGTCCTGGACGCAGACGTAGAGCAGGGCAGCGCTCTGCGCCGTGGTCAACACCGCAGATGCGGCGACGACGAGGGCGGTGGCGACTACCGCTCGGAGAGGGCGCACGTTACTTCTCCCGCTTGATCGGCCGGTCGCTCGGCCGCACCAGGAACAGCCCCTGCTCGATGCTGTTGACGATGATCACGCCGCTCTTGAAGTACGGATAGACGCTCCATGCGCCCTGGAACCCCGGGCTGTTGTCGGCGTACGGCGCGGTGTCGAAGTAGGCGACTTCGCGCGGATTCTCGCGGTCCTTGATGTTCAGGATGCGCAGGCCCGACTTGTAGTTCGCCTGATACATGTAGTCGCCGACGATGTAGAGATTGTGATCGGACGCGGCCTCGACGCCGAGGTGCTCCTTCGCGAGCTTCGGATTTTCGAGATCGGTCAGGTCCCAGATCAGGGTCCGCGTCTTCTTGACCAGGCCCGCCGTCTCGTCACCTTCGTCGTCGACGTAGAAGTACTTGTGGTCGTCGGTGAACCAGCCTTGATGCGTGTACGAGACATTCGGGTAGCCGGCGCGGGACAGCGCCTTCGGCGCCTTCTTGTCGGTGACGTCGGCAATCGAGATCGCGGTCTCGTTCGAGCCGATGCAGATCTCGTGACCTTTGTAGCGCTTGTCCGGGCCCTTGTAGGTGACGCACTGCGCGTCGTGCGAGTAGCCGGTGCCGGCGCGGCCGGTCTGGTTGTCCTGGAAGCAGCCGGCGAACTTCGGCAGCTTCGGCTCGTGAATGTCGATCATGTGGAGGCCGCCGCCGCACGTCGTGCCGCCGGCGCTGGATCCCACGGCGTAAGCGAACCCGCTCTCCTCGTTGATGACGATGTTGTGGGCGCTGGCGATCTCTTTGTAGAGGTAGTCGGCGTCGACTTTCCGTGGCTGGCCGTTCGGCTGCGGCGTGATCGTCCGCAGACGGGTGAGATCGAACACCTGCATGCCGTGCTGGCCGGCGCCGTCCGAGACGATGAACGCGTGGTCCTTGTAGATCTTGATGTCGCGCCAGGCTGCGGGACGCGCGCCCTCGGTCAACGGCAGGTCGGCGAGCGGCACCGGCTTGAGCGGATTGCTCATGTCGACGAACGTCGATCCGTCGCGCCGGCCGACCAGCGCGTACTCCTTGCCGCCGCGCGGATCGGTCCAGCCCCAGATGTCGTTCATCTGAATGTAGTGGCCGTCGTGCGTCAGCTTCGACGGCGGCAGGAAAGCCGTCAGCTCGGTGCTCGCGCAGTCGAACATCTCGACCTTGCCCTGGCTGTTGCAGCGGCGTTCTTCCCCGGTGAGCGCCGGCAGTTCGTCGAGCACCGGCGTGATGATCGGCTGTTCTTTCCACGCGCCGCCGGCGTCGCGCTCGTAGATGACCACGCCGCCGCCGCCGACGTTGAGCGACGTCGCGCCGACCGCGGCGACGCCGTTGCGCACGCTGATCGCCTGCCCGGCCGCGGCCGCCGGCGCGATCGACGCCGGCGCGATGAACTTCGCGCTCTCGACCGGGAATGTCGGGCCGTCGTGGGTGAAGACGAAGACGCCGCCGGCGCCGCCGGCGCGCGGCGCGCTGACCCAGATCTCGTTGCCGTCGGCGGCGATCGAGGTGCCAAAGCCGGCGCCGCGGCCGCCCGCCGCCTGCGCGAGCCGCGTCACTTCCTGCCAGGTGAAGTTGCCGCCGGGACGAGGTGTCGCCGGCTGCGCCGCGCCCGCGCCGCCGCCGCGCGCGGCCTGTTCGACTTTGCGCCACACGTACGCCGCGCCATAGCCGCCGGCGTCGTTCGGCGCGGTGATGACCGCGTCCGTGCCGCTCAGGAAAATGCGCGACCCGAAGGCCTCGTTCGGTCCGATCCCTTGCGGCGCGAAACTGCGCGTCCGCGCCCACGCGCCGTTGGCGTCGAGTTCGAATTCGTGGACGAGCCCGGCGCGGCTCGACTGACCGCTCGCGCCAATCAGCGCCGCGGCCGGCGTCATCGAGATCGCCGATCCGAAGTTGTCGCCGGCGGGATCCTGTTCGGGCGAGAGGATCGTCGCGGTGAACGCGTAGGCGCCGTCGCCGCCGCGTTTGAACGCGTAAACCTTGCCCGGCGGCGGAGGCGGCGTGTTCGCGCCGCGGCCGCCGCGACCGGCGGCGATGACCTGCTGGCCGACCAGCAGCCAGTCGCCCGCGGCGCCGACGGCGCCGAACTGGACGTTGTCGGCGCCGGTCACCGCGTTGGTCGCGATCACCGCCCGGTGCGTCCACGCATCCGCCTGCTTCTCGAATTGATGGATGGCGTCGCTGCCGGCGCCGACGAACAGCCGGTTGCCGTCGAGCGTCAGCGACGAGCCGAAGCGATCGCCAACGACCGCGTCCGGTCTGGTCAGCGTCGCCGCCGCCTGCCAACCGGCGCCCGCCTTGCGGTAAACGTAAACCCGCCCCGGTCGGAACTGATTGGCCGCCTCGCCGACGAAGATCTCGCCGTCGCCGACGAGCACGGACGCGCCAAAGCCCATCAACTCCGCCGAGCGAGCCGCCGGCGTCGCGCGAAACGCCAGCGTCGTCAGGGCGAGCACACCGAGGCAGAGGCCAAAACGATGAATGGAACGCATAAGCGGGACTCCTGGGAGTGACTGGACGCGGCGGAGTTTAACACTTGAGGCGAGATGAGTGAGGCTCACTTGCCAAGAGCGATTCACAGGGAGAAGCACGAGAAAACCAAGTGTGAATCCGCTCTTGACAAGTGCTTTTCACTATCTGGTCGCGCGGCCCGGTCTCACTTCTCGCCCGCGGTCGCCTCGATCCTTTTCGGATCGAGCCGCAGGAGCTTGCCGGCGCGCAGATCCGCGAGCCACACCGAGCCGTGGCCGACCCGCACGGAATCGCCGCCCGGACCATAGAACTGCTGGGCGACCTTGTTGGTCTTCGGGTCGATGCGCGTCAGCGGGTACTGGAACACCGTCACCCACACCGAACCTTCACCGACGGCGATCTCGCCGCCGCCGCCGGGGATGCCGGCTTCGATCGTGGCGACGACCTTGTTCGATTTGCCGTCGATTCGCGTGATCGTCCCGTCGCCTTGATTCAGCGTCCACACCGACCCTTCGCCGGTGGCGAGGAAGCGGGGTTTCGGGCCGACCGCGATTGTCTCTTCGACGACGTTCGATTGCGCGTTCACTTTGGTGACGACGGATTTTTCGGTGCTGGTCGCCCAGACCGCGTTGTCCATGAACGCGACCGCGAAGGAGCCGGGAGCGACGTAGATTTCGGCGACGACTTTGTTGGTCGCCGGATCGACGCGCGCGAGCGTGCCCTTGTCGTCGATCATCATCCAGAACGATCCGGCGCCGACGGCGACGCCGCCTTCGCTCGACGGCGCGGCGAGCGGGAGCGTGGCGGTCGGTTTGCCGGTTTTGAGATCGATGCGTTCGAGTTTCTTGTCGCGGCAGTTCGGCGCCCACAACGTGCCGAATCCCGCCGCAAGGCCGGAGCAGGGCCCGCCGGTGGCGACGTGCTCGACGATCTTGTTGGTCTTCGGATCGATGCGGGTGATCTGGTTCTTCCCTTCGTTGGAAATCCAGACGTGCTCGTCGATCGCCATCCAGTCCGGGTTGCCGCCGATCTCGAAGACGGCGTCGGGTTTGAGCAGCTCGGCGGAGATCCGCAGGCTGGCGTTCTTGATGCCGGGTTTGGGGGGCGGCGGCTGACGCGGCGGGTTCTGGGGCGAAATGGCCATCGCCAGGGCTGAAAACCCGACCAAAACCACGGAAATCACGAATATGCGCATGCGGCCTCGTCCCGGGCCGATAATACCCTTCGCTCATGAAGGTCCGCCAGATTCCTCTCCTGGCACTGTCGTCGACCGTCGTCGTCCTGGTCGCCGTTGGTACCCATCGCGTCGTTTCGGCTCAAAAGCCACCGGAACCGCCGCCGACCGCGGCCGCGATCGAATTCTTCGAAGCCAAAGTGCGTCCGATCCTCGCCACCTATTGCCAGGAGTGCCATGGCAAGAAGGACGAGGGCGGTCTCAAGCTGAATTCCCGCGAGGCGATTCTGCTCGGCGGCAACTCCGGGCCGGCGATTGCTCCGGGCGATCCCGACAAGAGCCTGCTGATGGATGCGGTCCGCCGCGTGAGTCCGAGTCTGCAGATGCCGCAGAACGGGCCGAAGCTGTCCGACGCCGACATTGCGACGCTGGCCGAGTGGATCAAGATCGGCGCGCCGTTTCCCGCCTCGGCCGCGGCGCCGCCGCCGGCTCCCGATAAACCGATCACCGGCGAGCAGCGCGCGTTCTGGTCGTTCGTGCCGATTCACGCCGGCGCGCCGCCCGCGGTCAAGAACAGCGACTGGGCGAAAACCGACATCGATCGCTT
>DASUGM010000039.1:0-5142 GCA_036274055.1 Vicinamibacterales bacterium
GTTTTAGAAAAAGGAGGTCGGGTGTCCTTTATGCATCCGATGCATAAAGGACACCCGACCTCCTTTTTGTTTCATCTCGCCGACGGGTACTTCGACAGCTTGCGCTGCAGCGATCGACGGTGCAGGCCAAGTACGCGGGCGGCCTCCGAGATGTTGCCATCGCAGTCGGCGAGCACGCGGTTGATGTGTTCCCATTCGACGCGGTCGAGCGACATCGGCTGCACCGGAATCTCGACGTCGGCTGGACCGCCGCGGGTCAGGGCAGCGAGGATCTCGTCGGCATCCGCGGGTTTCGTCAGGTAGTGCGCCGCCCCGCGGCGCACGGCTTCGACCGCGGTGGCGATGCTGCCGAAACCGGTCAGCACGACGATGCGCGTCGCCGGGTCGGCGCGTTTGAGGATCGGAATCAGGTCGAGCCCGCTATCGGTGTTGATTCGCAGATCGACCACTGAAAATTCCGGGGCGTCCTGCGCGATGTGCGCTTGCGCTTCCGCGGACGTCGCCGCAGCCTGGACCTCGAAACCGCGCGCCTGAAACGCCCGCGCCAGCCGCTCTCGCAGCGGCGCGTCATCTTCGACGATCAACACCAGCGGCCGCTCCGTCATCACGCAACGCCTCTGCCTGTCGCCTCGCCGGTCGCGACATTCTGCGGCAGGACGATCGTCACCGTCGTGCCCTGGCCCTGGCGCGACGACAACGTCATCGTGCCGCCGAGTTGGTCAACCGCCGACCTGGTGACGAAGAGGCCCAATCCAGTGCCGACGCCGGGCGGTTTCGTCGTGTAGAAGGGCTCGCCGGCGCGCGCCAGTTCTTCCGTGTTCATTCCCCGCCCGCGGTCGGCAACCTCGATCCGCACGCGATCGCGCTCGGCCCGCGTCGACTGTACGTGGACCACTGACGACCCATTCGACGCCTGCAACCCGTTGCGCAGGACGTTGACCAGCGCCTGAGCGACAACGTGCGGCGGCCACTGGACGACGATGCCCGTGTCCTCGCCGCACGCGACCCGTCCGCGGTCGGCGTCGTTCAACTGGGCGATCGCTTCGCGAATCACCTCGGCGACCGTCGTCGGCTGTGGCGCTTCGCCAGGCGGCTCTGACGTCCGGCCCGCCATTCGATCGAGCAGCACGCGGCAGCGGTCGAGTTCGGCGCGAATCAAGGTGATGTCGTCGCGCAGCGCCTGAGCCGCGCCGCTGTCAGCTAGTCCGCGCTCGAGTTCTCGCGAGGCGACGGCGATCGTCGCCAGCGGCGTACCGAGTTCGTGCGCCGCGCCAGCCGCCACCGTGGCGAGACTGGCGATCTTGGCCGCCCGCGCGGCACGGTCATGGAACATCGCGAGGGCGCGGTCGCGGCGCTCGACGGCGACGGCCAGCCGCACCACGAGCACGCCGATGATCAATGCGGTCAGCGCGAACGCGAGCCACATTCCGCGCATATGCACCGCGATCTCCGGGTGCATGAGCTGCGCGCTGCGCAACTCGTCAGGAGGCGCGAGAAACAGCAGCGCATAGCCGCTCACCGACAGCGCCGTCACGACCCACGTCCAGATGCGCCCCAGCACCAGGGCGGCGACGACGATCTGCACGAGGTAGAAAACGCTCGCCGGGTTGAGCACGCCGCCAAAGTGGAGCAGCAGCCACGAGAGCACGACGACGTCGAGGCAGATCAGCCAGCCGGCCATCGTCGCCGCGATTCGTCCGACGTTGACCCGCCAGGTGAACCAGATGTTGGACAGCGCCGCAAGCGCCAGCACCGACAGTGCCGGCGTGAGCGAAGCCGTGGTGTCGACGCCGGATCGGCCGGCGACGACGGCACCGACGGCAGCCAGGAGCGTCGTCCACCGCACGGTCGCGAGCCAGGTTAGACCGACGCGATCGGTCTCGGTCGCCGGCGAAGTCATGAGCAGCTAGAAACTACCGCGTTTGCGGCGGCGCGCCTGCGGCAATTTGCCGCAGGCGGCTGTCCGCGAGCGAACGCCTATACTTTGAACATGCGCTCCGTCGCTTTTGCCACCGCCCTGCTGCTGTCGCTCTCGATCGGCACCCTGGCCGCCCCCCGTTTCCACTTCGAGCTCGTGAAATCTTCGCCAACGGCGGGGCAGAAGCTCGACGCCGCTCCGGCGCGAGTGCAAATGTGGTTTTCGCAGCCGCCGGCCGCCGGCGTGAGCACGATCACTCTCAAACACGGCGAAATGGACGTCGAACTCAAGAAGCCGGTGATCGATCCCAAGGGCAAGTCGATGACGGTGGAGCCACTGAAGCCGCTGACCGCCGGTGACTACGTCGCCAAGTGGCGCGGCGCCGGCGACGATGGCCACGTCTCGACCGGCGAAGTGAAATTCACCGTCGTCGCCAAGTAGTGCGATGATCGGGCGCGACGAGTCGTGCCTGACCTCACCAGTCTGCTTCTGGCCGGTGCCCGCTGGCTGACGTATCTCTCCGTTCTCCTGATTGTCGGCGGCGCGGGTGCGCACGTCGTGGTCGCGCGCGCATCGACGGCGACGGCCGTTGCCGTCGTCAGATCGATCCTGTTCGCGCGCATCGAGCGGACGGCGAGGCTCGGCGCCTGGCTGTGGTGCGCGTCGGTCATCTGCACACTCGCTATTCAACTGTTCGCGTGGTTCGGCGCTGATGGCATGCTCGATGGCGAGAACATCGGCGTGATGATCGGCGGGACGGTGTGGGGACAAGGCTGGCAATGGACGGCGATCGGGTCGTGCGGCGTGCTCGCGCTGTTCATCGCCGCCCGGGTCGCGCCGCCGTTGTCGGTCCTGGCGCTCTTCGGCAGCGCCGGCGCCGTGGCGGTGATCTCGCCGCTCATCGGTCACGGCGGCAGCCACGGGACGGTCGTGTGGATGCTGCATGCCGCGCACTTGCTCGGCGCCGGCTTGTGGATCGGCACGCTCGGGGTGTTGTTACGCACGATTGGGGTCAGACCCCGCGCTGAGGTGCTGCGGCCGCTACTCGTTTCGTTGTCGCCGGTTGCGCTCACGGGCGCGTCGATCGCCATAGCCACCGGCGTGATTCTTGCGTTCGAGCACCTTCCGTCGCTCGCCTCGGTTGTCGAAACTGCATTCGGGATCACGCTGCTCGTGAAGATCTTCGTCGTCCTCGATCTCATTGCGCTTGGCTATCTGAACTGGAAAGTATTCGGACCGCGGGCGACGTCCGAGGACGGGCGCGTCCGGCTCGTCAACGTCGCGGTCACCGAGGCCGCGCTCGGTTTCGTGCTCGTACTCGCGATCACCGCCTGGCTGAGCGGCTTGCCCATTCCCGGCGCCGGCTAGCGCGATCTCGAAGCATAATTCCATCACGATGGCAAAGCGCGCCCGCCCTCGCGTTGCGGTTCGCCCGATCGACAGCTGGTCGGAGTTCGTGGACATCATCCAGGGATGGCCGGGATTTCGTAACTGGTGTTTTCGCGGTCAGGGCAAGGCCGATTGGTTTCTGCAACCGTCTCTCGCCCGGCACATCGAGGTGTCCAAGGTCTCGCCGAAAGCCTGGCGGCTGCAGGAGGAACGGATCCGCAGAATCTTCGAGCGGAAATCGCATCTGTTTCTCAGCGACCGGCCATCCAACGACGAACTCGAGTGGCTGGCATTGATGCAGCACCATGGCGCGCCGACCCGGCTGCTCGACTTCACCTTCTCGCCGTACGTCGCGGCGTTCTTCGCCCTCGAGCGCGCCGAGAAGGATGCGGCGATCTGGGCGCTGAACCTGCCGCTGCTCTGGCAGATTCACGATCGCCATCTCATCGGCCGCGTGAACGTCCTTCGCGCGGATCCGCGGTATCGCCAGGCGTTTCGCCGGCTCTATCTTCCGAATCGACACGCGTTCGTCTGGCAGGGCGATCCGTTCAAGATGCCGCAGCGCGTCGTCGCCCAGTCGGGAACGTTCCTGGTCCTCAGCCATCTCGGCCTCAACGTCGAAGAGATTCTGGCAAAGTATCCTGGGGAAGGGACGCTGCTGATCAAATTCGTCGTCGATGCCGCCAAGGTCCGGGCCGAAGCGATGGCGTCGCTGTACTCGATGAACATCACCCAGGCGACGCTGTTTCCCGGGCTCGACGGGCTGGCACGATCGATGGCGTATGAGTTCGAGTACAGCTGGCAGGTCAACGTGCGAACGTCGAAGACGCTCGCCAACCTCAAGAATCCGCGGGTGCCGAAAAGCGTGCTCGAGAAAACGAGAAAGATCGGGGGCTGAACATGTCGCGACGAACAACGTTTGCTGCCGCTGTGGTGGTCCTGCTGTCGGCGGCCGCTCTACCCGCGCAGGCGCCGGAGATGCCTGCCGACTACAAGGGCGTGCTGGCGACTCTCGGCAAGGCCGGCGATTTCAAGGACGCCGTCCTCAAGGTCAACATCCCGAGAGCTGATCTCCGCGTGTCAATCGCCGGCCGATCGGCGCCGGTTCCTTTCGGCTTCGGCGGCTGGCTGGCCTTGACCAAAGGCGACGGCGGCATCGACGTCATGATGGGCGATCTCGTTCTGACCGAGGCGGAAGTCAACCCGGTGATGTCGGCGCTGCTCGACAACGGGCTGGATGTGACCGCGCTGCACAATCATTTTTTCTGGGAGCAGCCGCGGATTTTCTACATGCACGTGCACGGCATGGGCGCCGCCGCGGATCTCGCCAAACGCGCCAAGCCGGCGATCGCTCTCATCGACCGCGACGTCGCGCGTGCCGCGGCCGCAACGCCGGCGCCCGGTGCCGCCGCGGCGCCGCCTTCGATCGACGGCGCGGCGCTCTCGAAGATCATCGGCGCGCCCGGTGAGCAGAACGGGCCCGTCTACAAGATCACGATCGGCCGGCCCGATATCGCGCTCCGAGAGCACGGCGCCGTGATCAACGCGCGGATGGGCCTCAACACCTGGGCGGCATTCGCCGGCACCAACGACGATGCGATGGTCGCCGGTGACGTTGCGATGCTGCCGGCGGAACTGACGCCGGTGCTGAAGGCGCTCCGGGCCAACAACCTCAGCGTCGTCGCCATCCATCACCACATGACCGGCGTCGAGCCGACGGTGGTCTTTCTGCACTACTACGGCACCGGACCGGCCGCGCAGCTCGCGGCCGGCGTGCGCGCCGCGCTCGCGGCGCTCGCGGCGCTACGGTAGCCACGCTCGCGCGCTCGCGCGCT
>DASUGM010000040.1:0-2533 GCA_036274055.1 Vicinamibacterales bacterium
GCCGTCGAGCGTGTTGATGACGACGATGTCGTCGGCAAGCTTGAGGGCGATATCGATTGAATCCGACAGCCTCCGCTCGATGCCGGTCTTGACGATCAGGCGATCGACGAGGATTTCGATGGTGTGGTTCTTCCGGCGATCCAGCTTGGGATCCTGGTCGAGCGCGACGAACTCGCCGTCGATCCGCGCGCGCGTGAAGCCCTTCTGCCGCCACGCCAGCAGTTCGCGCTTGAACTCGCCCTTGCGGCCGCGCACTACCGGCGCGAGCACGTTGATGCGCTCGTCGGGCGGATAGAGCATCACCATGTCGAGAATCCGCTCGAGCGACTGCGACTGGATCTCGCGATCGCAGTTCGGGCAGTGCGGAATGCCGATGTTGGCGAACAGCAGCCGGAGGTAGTCGTAGATCTCGGTGACGGTGCCGACGGTCGAGCGCGGGTTCGACGCGGTGGTCTTCTGCTCGATCGAGATCGCCGGTGACAGGCCGTCGATGAGATCGACGTCGGGCTTCTCCATCTGCTCGAGAAACTGCCGCGCGTAGGCCGACAGCGACTCGACGTAGCGGCGCTGCCCTTCGGCGTAGATGGTGTCGAACGCGAGCGAGGATTTCCCCGATCCGGACAGGCCGGTGATCACGACCAGGCGGTCGCGCGGCAGGTCGACGTCGATGTTTCTGAGGTTGTGGACGCGCGCCCCGCGGACGGCAATCCAGTCGTGCGCCATGGGAGTCTCTGGCGGGGCCGGTGCTCGTGCCCCAAACTTCACAGTTTAGCAGTTCGACAGCACTTCCACAGCACCATGAAGGACCTTTTGAGGATTCTTGAGGAGCATGGAGGAGACGCTGGGGCGCCAAATCCCAACGAAGGGCCTCCACTCTCCTACAGAATCCTCCGGAGATCCTTGACGGTGCGGCCGCGCTCGACTCGCTCCGGAAGTTCTGCGCGACTCCGGGCCATCAGTTCTGGTCCGACGAGATCTCACTCCGCGATCCGGAGCTGTTCGACTTGTCCACCGGACGCGGCCACCAGCAGCTGACCGACATCTATCTGCTCGGGCTGGCCAAACGCCGGCGCGGCTGTCTGGCGACGTTCGATCGGAGCATCCCGCTCACCGCCGTGCGCGGCGCCCGCAAGGACACGCTCGCGCTGATTGGTCCCGCCGGTTAGCCGCGTCGGGTGCTAGCATGCGCGCCCATGGCACCCAAGGTTGACGCCAAGGTCAAGGTTAGAGAACTGACGATCCGCGGGCTCCTGCTCGGGGTGGCCTTGACGACGATCTTCACCGCCGCCAATGTCTATCTCGGCCTCAAGATCGGGCTGACGTTCGCGTCGTCGATTCCCGCCGCGGTGATGTCGATGGCGATCTTGAGCGCCGTCAAGGACTCGTCGATTCTCGAGAACAACATCGTCCAGACGGTGGCGTCCGCGGCCGGCACGCTGTCGGCAATCATCTTCGTGCTGCCCGGGCTGGTGATCGTCGGCTGGTGGACCGGTTTTCCGTTCTGGGAATCGTTTCTGATCTGCGTGAGCGGCGGCGTGCTCGGCGTGCTGTTCACGATTCCGCTGCGCCGCGCGCTGGTCACGAACTCTGATCTGCCGTATCCGGAAGGCGTCGCCGCGGCCGAAGTCCTGAAGGTCGGCTCCGAGACGCGCGGCGAGACCAAGGTGGACGCGGGCCAGGCGCGCGAAGGGTTGATGGCAGTGGTCTACGGCACGATCGCGTCGGCCGGGCTGGCAATCGCGGCGGCGACGCGGCTGGTGGCGGCCGAGATCTCGGGCTTCTTTGCGTTCGGCACCTGGGGCACCGGCGCGCCGGTGGCGACGAGCGGCTACAACATGGCCTGGTCATTGGCGCTGCTCGGCGCCGGCCATCTCGTCGGACTGTCGGTCGGCATGTCGATGTTCGTGGGCCTGATCATCGCGTGGGGCGTGGCCGTGCCCGTCCTCACCTATCTGCAGCCGGCGGCGGCGGGCGCCGACCTCGCGGTCCACACGCTGACGATCTGGCGGACGCAGGTACGTTTCATCGGCGCCGGGACGATCGCGGTGGCGGCGATCTGGACTCTGGCGAAACTGTCGGGGCCGGTGGTCGGCGGGCTGATCAGCACGATCCGATCGTCGCAGCAACACGGCGGCGACGACCGCGATCGCGACATCCCGCCGTCGTGGATCGCCGGCCTGACGGTGGTCTGTCTCGCGATCGCCGGCATCCTCGCCTACCGCTTTGCCGCAGCGGGACCGCTCGCCGCGCACGCCACCACGCTGGCGATGATCGCGGTGCCCTTCGTGTTCATCGTCGGTTTCCTGATCGCCGGCGTCGCCGGCTACATGGCCGGCCTGATTGGCGCGTCCAACAGCCCGATCTCCGGCATCGGCATCCTCGGCATCGTCACCTGCGCGTCGATCCTGACGCTGGCGGTCGCGCCGACACCCGAACTGCGGCCGGCGCTGGTCGCGTTCGCGCTGTTCGTGACCGGCATCGTCTTCGCGTGCGCGACGATCTCGAATGACAACCTGCAGGATCTCAAGACCGG
>DASUGM010000041.1:0-9422 GCA_036274055.1 Vicinamibacterales bacterium
AAGAGCACGCCGGTGACCGCGCCGCCGACGTAGCTCAGCGCGGCAGCCAGATTCTCGTCGAGACCGGTGCTGGAACGCGGTGTGGGCGGTCCGGTCATATGCGCTCCAACGCCCGCCCGTCGGCCGGCGTCCGCGGCGGCCTGCCGAACTCGCGCCGGGCGTCATCATTCAGCAGCGCCCAGAAAGCATAGACGCCGAGCGCCGTGCCGAACGGCACCGCCAGCAGATTGACGAGGGCGAGCACGAGCGTGACGGCGCGCGCCGCCGACGATCGCCGCAGCAGGCCGCGTCCGGCGGCGATCATCGCCAGGCCACCTAACCCGAACACACTGCCAACAACGACGAAAGTCCAGACGACGGCGTGTCCTGAACCGGAAGCGGAGAGCGGGTCGACAAAGGCGGAGGCGGCGCCGGCGGCGAGGACAGCGAGCGCCAGGCCGCTCAGCACGCCGAACGCGCCCCAGATGACGTGGAGCCAGCCGAGAACGTCGAGATGCAGGCGCATGCGACGCGGGGTGGCGAGTCTACCGCGCCGGACCGAAGAACGCTCCTTGCATACGCTCGACGATGGCGGCCATATCGACGAAATCAACGGCGGCGTCGGTGCGCGGCGCCGCCGGGACGGGACGTGCATGGGTCTCGCCCTGACGGAAATCGGGATGCGAGCGCCGTTCACGCCGGGCACACGCGCGGCGGATTTCGCTCGCGGGAGCGTCGTCGGACACGCCGAGAATCTCGAAGAAATCGTGCACGGCTAGCGCCACGATAGGAATGGCGCGCGGGGAAGTCAAGCGCGGGGCGGCCGGGCGCCCGCAGGGTGGAGCCAGCTAGCGCGCGCCGAGCGTCGCCAGCAACTCGCGCCGGGTCACTTCGTCCAACGCATCGAGATCGACCGTGCTGTCACACTCGTCGCAAAGCACTTCGACGAGCGCCGGACGACCTTCCTCCTGCGGCGGCTGCAACTGACCGTCGGTCACGCGGAGCAGCTGCATCTGCAGCGTCTTCGCGAGGAAGTTCTCACCGTTCCCGCAGTTCGGACACGTCAACGACAAATCGCTCTCCGTTACGGCCCATGCGATCGGGCCCAATTCACAAGTGTATCGCATTCCCTAGCGCGAATAGAGGATTTGCACGTCAATTTGAGCAATTTCGAGCGCCGACGCGACCGCCGACGCGTAAATACGGGCCTGTGCCGCGTGTTCGGGCCTCGGCGCCCCGGTCTTGAATTCGAGAACGGTGCCCCGGCCGTCCTCTCCGAGCACGAGGCAGTCGACCTGGCCCCGAAACAGCTCGTCAGGCCGGTCCGCAGGCGCCCACGAAAACGGGACCTCGTAAAAGACATCGCCCTGCCGCAGAAGCCGCTCGAGATCCTCCCGGCCGCGCAGGGCGACGAACAGATCCACGGCCTCGGCGACCAGCGTGCGGCTATCGGCGACGTCGACCAGTTCTTCGGGCCGCACCAGCTGCGACGCGAGCGAAGCGAGGACCTCTCGCGGCGACGTGTGATCGGCGCGGCACTGAAACAGCCGATGCACCAGCGCCCCGGTCAGCCGATCGACGGCGTCAACGGACCAGGGCATCGAGGAGTGCGGGCGGGCGACGGGCGGACCGACGGCCGCGGTGGCCGGCAACTGGTGGCGACGGCTCTCGGTTCGAATCGGGGTGACGTCGATACTGGCGGGATCGATCGCCGACGGGACCACGGCAGCGCGCACTGTACTGGCAGGCGGCCGGCAGACGCGCCACGCGAATCGCCCGCTGATCGAGGTCCACTCGACCTCGGCGCCGTCGGCCGCCGCTGCCGCCGCGGCGAAAAGATCGTGGAAGCCCAGCGGCAGCAACGACGCCAGGCTCCGGCTGCCTCGACGCAATCGGCTTTTGTCGTCGAGCTCACCGGCAACGTACAGGCGATCGCGCGCGCGCGTCACCGCGACGTAGAGCAGCCGGCGCAGCTCCTCGTTGTCGCGCCGATCCTCGAGCTCGGTGGCCGGGCCGGGATTGAACGCGACTTCCGGCTCGCCGGTTGGACCGCGATCGATGACCGAGAATCCGGCCGGCCGTCCCCGGCCGGGCATATGCAGATTGACGAGGAAGACGATCGGAAACTCGAGCCCCTTGGCCGCGTGCATCGTCATCAGGTTCACCGCGCCGGCGGCTTCGAGAATGGCGTTCGACTCGTCGCCGGCCCGGAGCGTCTCGAAATACGCGGCGAGGCGGCCGATCGTCGCGTAGCCACGATTCTCGACGCGCCGGACCAGCGCGCGCGCCTTCTTGACGTTCTCGCGTGCCTGATCGAGCCGCCGGCCGCGCATTTCGAACGCATACGCCGACTCGCGAAGCACCTGATCGAGCAGCTCACTCGGCGTCACCCGATCCGCCGCCGCCAGCCAGCGCGCCACCCCTTCACGCGCGCGCTCGAGCAGCGCGCGATCGATGGGATCCAGCCCAAGCCCGTCGAGGTCCAGCTTGGGCGCGCGCAGCACGTGTGCAAAAACTGCAAAATGCCGCCGGGTGGCTTTTTCGTTTTCTGCAACTGTGGCGAAAAAGCCACCCGACGCCTTTTCGGCAAGGATCGCCAGCGCGACGTCCGAAAGCCGGACGAACCGCGAGCGCAGGAACTCGGCGGCGCGCAGCGAGGACTCCGGCTGGGCGAGGTAGCGCAGGAGCGCCTGAAGATCCTGCACTTCGGGCGCGTCGAAGAATCCGAGGCCCTTGTAGACGTAGGTCCGGATGCCGCGCGTCTCGAGGGCTTCTTCGAAATAGCGGTGGCCGGTGCGGGCGCGGAACAGGATGGCGATGTCTTCGGGCCGCGGCCGCCGCGGTGGTCCAATCTTGTCGCGAACGGTCGCGGTTGGTGAGGCCAGCAGCCGCGCAACTTCTTCGGCCGCGGCACTCGCGCATGCGGCAATCGTCGGCTGCGCGATGATGCCGAGCACCGGCTCGCCATCGCGGCGCGCGCCGGGCGCGACGGCCGCGACCGGAAAGCGGTCCTCGTCGCGGTAATCGAACCGCTCGGGCAACGACGCCTCGCCGGGCATCTCCGACGCCAGCGCGTTGACGAACGCGAGCAGTTCCGGGACGGCGCGGAAGCTGGTCGAAATCGCCTGGCGCACTGCCCGTCCCGGTCGCAGCGCCGCAATTCGTCTGGCGGCCTCGTCGAGCAGCGTGACTTCGGCGTGGCGGAACCGATAGATCGACTGCTTCCGGTCGCCGACGACGAAGATCGACATCGGCGCGTCAGCGGCGCCGGCGCCTTCGCCCCACGCCTCGATCAACAGGTCGACGAGGCGCCACTGCAACCGGCTGGTGTCCTGAAACTCATCGACCAGGACGTGGTGATAGCGCGACTGCAGCTTGAGCCGGCTGCGCGCGAACTCCTCTTGACGCGTCAGCAGCGTCACCGCGCGCTCGAGCATGCCGGCAAAATCGAGCAACGCGTGCTCCTCGAGGAGTTCTTCGTAGATCCGCACCGCGATCGCGAGCACGCGCTGCAGCCCGCGTGCGAGCAAGCCGTTGACGTCACGGTCGAGCTCGTCGAGCGCGGTCTTCAGCGCCGGCGCGATCGCCTGCAAGGCCTGCTCGTGCCGGCGCTTCGCGTCGGCGCTCGAAAACTGATCGGGCGTGTACGGCCTGGTCAGCTTCTTCCGCGGCTCGCCCTGCTTGGTCAGAAAATAGCGCTCGATCCGGCGGCGAAACTGCTGGACGCGCGCGGGATTGCCGGCGTCAATGCGATCGAGCGCGGTGAGGTCGCCGTGCAGCCAGCGAAACTCCGGCACGCGCACCGGCCCGTCGTCGACGATCGCCGCGCGCCCAGGCGCCGCGGCGAGCAGCTCGCGGACGCGCGCCACGAACGCCGCGCCGGCATCAGCCGCGGTCGCGGGCCCGCGATGGTCGCGAACGAAGCTGTCGACCGCGGGCTGGGCGACATGCCGGCGATCGAGCAGCGTCCCGAGCGCGTCACGCAGGATCGGCAGCTTGACCCGCGCAAACAGCAACCGCACGCGCTCGTCGTCGATGACGAGTCCGCGCGCCGCGCGCATCGTCAAGTCGAGCGCTTCGTTGGCGAAGCGCGCCATTTCGGTTTCGTCGGCGATTTCGAACGCCGGGTCGACGTCGGCCTCGAGCGGAAATTCGCGCAGCAGACCAAAGCAGAAGGCGTCGATCGTCGAAATCTGGATGTCGGCGATCCGGTCGCGCAGTTCGCGCCAGCGCGCGGGTGTGAATGCCCGCTGGTCGGCGCGGCGGTGCAGCGACGCCAGGACGCGATCGCGCATCTCGGCGGCGGCCTTGCGGGTAAACGTGATCGCGAGGATGTGGCGCGGATCGACGCCGGCTTCGATCAAACGAACGTAGCGGTCGACGAGCACCCGGGTCTTCCCGGTCCCGGCCGAGGCCTCGAGCACGACGTCGTTGGCGGGATCGACAGCGAACTCGCGCGCCGCCTGATCGGGTGGCGGTGGCGCGGAGGACGCCGTCGCCGTTGGCGACGATGCCGGATCGGACTCCGACAGATCAAACAGCGTCGGCTGCTTCATCGCCCGGTCCCTCCTCGTGATCGTCGTCGATCCGGTATTCCTTGCGGCAGACGCCGGCGTAGCGGCACCAGCTGCAGTCCTGCTGCCGTGCCGGCTGCGGCGGAAACTCGCCGGCTTCGATGTGATCGACGGCGATCGCGAACTCGGAGGCGCGGCGCTGGACGGCCATCGCCGCCGGCTCGCTGCTCTTCCCCAACTTGCCCTCGAGCTGCCGATCGTCACCGAAGGCGAGGTACATCGCGGCCTCGACGAGATGCGGCCGCCCGTCCTCGCGCTCGAGCGTCTGCTGAGCGCAGTGCGCGTAGACCGCGGCCTGGAGCGAGCGCTCGAGGTCGGGCATTCTGCCGAGCTTGTAATCGATGACGCGGAGCGATCCGTTCTTGAAAATGTCGATGCGATCGGCCTTGCCGATGATTTCGATCGTCCGCGACGCGAGACCGTAGCTCAGCGGGAAGGCAAAGGGCCCGCGCAACTCCTGTTCGAGCCGGCGCTCGACGATCTCGCCGCCGGCATCGACCTCGAGTTCGAAGACGCGCTCAGCAACGCCGCGGGCGACGATCGATCCAAGCAGCCGGGCTTCCTCGAGCGCGCGGTCGGCGGGCGGCAGCATTGCCAGCGCCTCATGCGTCAGCGCCGTGAACATCGCCAACGCGTCCGGCAGCGACTCGGCAGTGATGGCGGCGCGGCGCTGGTCATGCCAGGCCCGATAAAAGCGCTCGAACAGCTCGTGCAGCAGCGTGCCGCGCTCGAGCGGCGTCAGACCCGACATTTCCTCGCGCTCTTCGGGCAGCGTCAGCACGCTCTCGGCAAAGTACTTGAACGGACAGTCCACGTATCGATCGACCTTGCTGACGCGGTAACGGGCCGCCGGCAGTGGCGCGACAAATCCGGAGTAGTGCGGCTGCAACAGGTCCGGACGGCGGCGCCGCAGTTCGAGCCACGCCGATGGTTCAGGCTCGAGCCCGGCGATCGGGATGTCCGCAATCGTCAACACTTCGTCGGCAAACAGACGCTGGGCCGGCGGCGGCGGCACCGGATGCGCGGTCAACTCACGCGCCGCGTCGGCCATCGGCGATAGCGCGACGATCCCGTCGCCTTCGAGCTGAAAGGCATGCAGGCGCACCGTCTTCGCCGCGAGGCCGAGCAGATCGCGGAAGGACGCCTGCTGCGCCCGCGCCTGGTCGGTGTCCTGCGGCCAGCCGAGCGACTTCAGCAGCGTGCCGGTGAACAGAATGCTGCGCCGCGGCCGCTCGGGCCAGTCGGTCTCGACCAGCCCGACCAGATGGACGTGATCGAACTCGCCAAAGCGCGCGCCGACCGAATCGACCAGATGCACGCCGTCCCGGCCGCGCCGCGGCGTGAACGTCTGCGCCTCGATCGCGTGGTGGAGCCGCGCCAGCAGATCCTCGGGCTCGCGGCGGTGATCGTCATGGCGCGCAAACGCAGCCGACAGGTGGTCGAGCACGCCGAGAATGGCGGCGCGGGCGCGCCGGTGTCGATCGCGCCACGGATCGTCGGCGCCGGGCACGCGCTCATGCGCGCGCAGAAACGACGCGAGCGTGCCGATCTGGGCCGAGGCGCAATCGGCGTCCCTGAACGGCGCCAGCGCGGTCGCGGCCGCGGCGGCGGCCGCCGCGGCGCGGCGGGCGCGCGCCGCCTCATCGATCCGCCGTGGATGCCGCGCCAGCCAGCCCTCGACTTCGTCGAGATACGTGTCGGCGCCGCCGATCGATCGGCGCTCGGCCAGCAGTTCGTCGAGCGCGGCAACGTCGTCCAGGTCGACGGCCGCGGCGGCGTCGCCGCCGCCGAGTTGGGCCGATCGCAAGAGCGCGATGCTCGCTTCGCGTGTGCCTCCGGTCCGGGCAACCGCGACGACGAGGTCGAGCAGCGCCGCGTACGGCTCGCCGCCGAGCGGCAGCGCGTCGAACGCCTGATAGGGCACGTGCGCGTCGGCGAGGACCTGATGCGCGAGGTAGAGGTACGGCAACGGGCGGTGGAAGACGACCGCCGCTGACTCACGAAGGACATGATTGGTTTCGGCGGCGCGCCCGCGAATCACGCGGGCGACATCGCGGAGTTCTTCTTCGCGATCGCGGCTGACGAACACCCGCGCCTCCGCCGGTTCCTCCGGCGTTTCGAGGCACGGAACTCCGCCGCGGTCCTCCGCCCGCCGCTCGCTGATGCCCGGCAACTCCCGCTCGAGCCGGTCCCGGAATCCGGCGTCGTGCGACTCGTCGGTCAGGACGACGTCGATCGCGGCGACACCGGTCAGACGGCCGAGCACATCGAAATCCACCGGCCACAAACCGCGCGGATCGGCCGGATGATCGGCGACGCCGACGACGACGTGATCGAACGGCAGCGGCGGCTGGGCCGCCAGAAGCGCGCGGCGGAGCGCATGCTCGTCGACCGCGCCTGACGCCGCGACCGCGCGTTCGTAGGCAAGAAACGCGAAACCGAGAAACGCCGTCTGGTGAATGAGCCCTTCGCTGCCGCGGTCGGTGCCGCGCTCGACACGGAGTTCGTCGAACAGCGCGCGCGCAAACCGGCGCACGGTCCGCTGTCGCCGCTGCAGCTCGTCATAGAAATCGAGCATCACGGCGACCAGACCCGGCCGCAGCTGGAAGGGCCCGCCCGCCATGTTGGCGCGGGCGGCGGTCATCCGCGCGCTCCGCTCGAATAACACTTCACGCTCGACGCGTGACATCCAGCGCGGCGCGCCCGGCAGCGCGGCGTGCAGCTGCGCGACCCACTCATCGCGCGTCACCAGGTCGGGCAGGATTACCGCGGCGCGCCCGGCCCGCCACGCGCTGGCTTCGATCGTCTGGCGGAGCAATTCGGCGGCCGCTCTCGTCGGCACGACCACGGCGCGGCGGCGCGCCGCGCGCGGACCGCCGGCGATCGCCAGCTCGACGAGCGCGGATCGAAATCCGGCGAGACCGCGCGCGCGAATCAGCGTGCGTCGCTGCATGAACGCGATCAGTCTTTCACTGAATCGCGGGTGGAGACAATCGTTGAACGAGCGTCTGGCGCGCCTGATCGGTGAGCAGGAGCGCGCCGGCGGCGGCGGCCGACGCGTCCTGAGCGTACGAGATCTTGCTGGTGACGACGGCGAGGCGACGCTGCCGGCAGGCCTCCCGGGCCATCTGCAGCGCGCTCGAGAGCATCGCGTGAACGACGGCGACGTCGTCGGGCGCCGCGATCTTCTCCAGGCCGCTCAGCATCGACGTCAACGTGCGTATCCCGTCATCAAGCCGTGCGACATCGACGCTGGCCTGGCGCCGGACCTGGCGGAGTACGGCGCCAAGCCGATCCAGACTGGCCAGCACCGGACGAACCTGAAGCTCATAGTCGAGCAGCGCCCGCCGAACGAAATTGTAGTGATCGAGCGCCAGGCGATGTTCGCGGGCGCGGGCGAGCGAGACGAGCAGCGAGTTGCGAAGCTCGCGAATGGCGGCGGGACGCCGGCGGCCAAGCATCTGGTCCCGCGCCGACAGGCCGCCGAGCAGCGACTCGATCGTCGCGACATCGGCGCGCCGCCGTGCCGCGTCAGCGCGGGCGGTGAACGTCGAGACCAGCTTCCCGTAGGCGATCGTCGCCTTGTTTTCTTCTGCGAGAGCGTTCGCCACCGCGGCGCGCAGATCGGCGGCCTCGGCGCCGTCGCCGAGCGCGAGTTGAGCGGCGCGCAGCACGGCCACCCGATCTTCGAGCAGGTCAGCCGCCATCGACGCGCTCAGGGCGAGCTGCACCGAGGCCCGGATCGACGGCAATGGTTGAGGCGGCTCGTATTCGGGCGCCGCCGGCCCGGCCTGAAGTTCGAACGACACCGCCGACTCCCCCGCCGCGGTCCTGAGGTCGGCGATCACCTCGTCGAACAGCGCGCTCAGCTCGCGGACGTCGTCGGCGCGATAGTTGTAGCTGTTGCGCGACCATGCCTGCAGACGGCTGCGGGCCTCCTCGGCCATGCCAAGCCGCTGTTTCTTGTCCTGGACGCCGGCGAGTTGGTCGATGGCGCGCCCGACCTCCTGAGTCATCGACTGGTACTCGCGCTCGCCGCGGGTCATCGCATAGTACGAAGCTCGAACGGCCTCGCTGTAGCGATTGGTGCGATCGAGATCGACCGCCGTGACCGGCAGGCTCATCAGCTGCAGCTGCTGAGCGGCACCCTCGCCGATCACGAGCATGAAGGCGATGCGATCGTCGACGCGCGCGCTTTCGCCGTACGCCGGCAACGCTTCGCCGCTGGTCAGGAAGATGCGATGCGTCGCGGTTGGGGCATCTGCCTGCGGCGTTGTCTGCGCGAATACCGGCGGCGTCAGCCCGATGCACACCACGATCCACACGGCGCAGGATGCGACGCGCGCGCGAGTGTGGAAAAGCTGTGGAAGGAACGTGGAAGCGCTGTGCATCACCTGTCGGTCATCAACTTTTTTTCGTCAACTGGCGAACAAACTCGGCGTACCGCCCACGCGTGGTGCAGCTTCGGTTTCTGTTTCGCTTGCGCGCGCCGGTCACGTCCCTGAGAATCACCGTCCGCGCGTCCTCCCCGCGCGGACCGGACAACGTGAACACCGTCAGATACACCGAAACGATCAACGGCCGTCAGTGCGTCATCGAAGTCCGGCCCGTCGGGCACGATCGATGGCGCGCTCAAATCGCGCACACGCCAGGAAGCACCACGGCGTTGATGCCATTCTACGGACCGACTCCCGACGAGGCCGCGCACCAACTGACCGGCTGGCTCGAACGCGCCGGACGCCGCACCGCTCAGAAGTAGCCCGCAGGGCCGTCGGCTTGCCGTATAGTACGCGGCCATGCGCACTGGGTTTCGCATCATTCTTACCTTTATTCTCGCGGCGTCGCTGCCGCTGCAGGGCAACGCGATCG
>DASUGM010000042.1:0-3384 GCA_036274055.1 Vicinamibacterales bacterium
GAGATTGTCCGGCCGGAATGCGTCGGGCAGGAAGTAGCCGCGCTCGTCGAGAAACTTCGCGCCGATGTCCATGAAGAATACGTTCTTCTGATCGTCGAGCCGGGCGATGATCCGGTTGACCTCGGCAATCTTGTCGCGCACCGGATCGCCCGGCACGCTGCGCGGAAAAATCGCCAGCAGCAGGATCTTCGCGTCGGGAAAATCAGTGCGCATCTCGAGGACGACGGCGCCGATGCCCTCGGCGATTTCCCCGGCGCTGAACGTGCCGCTGTTGTTGGTGCCGATCATCACCATCACGGCCTTCGGCTGGAAACCCTGGCCTTCGCCGTTCTTCAGGCCCCACAGCACGCCCTGCGTGGTATCGCCGGCGATCGCGAAGTTCGCGGTCTTGATGCCGGAGAAGTACTTCTCGAACATCGCCTTGTTGGCGTCCCCCTGCACCCACCAGTCGGTGATCGAATCGCCGTGGAGCAGCAGGTCGATGTTGCCCTGCTTCGCGATCTCGACGAAGCCTTCGTGACGCGGCCCGCGCCGCTGCGTCGTCTGCGTATACGTCGCCGCGATGTTCAGACGCGGCGGCTGAAGCAGCAGCTGCGGCTCGAATTTTTCGAGCAGCGCCCTCCCCGGTTGCGGCTCCGCGGCGATCATCCTGCGGACCGCGGCGTTGACCTGCGTCAGTTCCTCCGGGGTCGGCCGGACGATCGCGACCTCGGGCGGCACCGGCGCCGCGGGCCCGATCACCAGGGGCGCTTGCGCCAGCAACACGGCCCCCGCGGTCGCGATCGTGAACGTCATGACGGTCAGCAGTCGCTTCATATGGGCCTGTCCTTGTCGAGATTATGCGTCATCGGCCGCGGAGTATCATCGCGACTGACGTGGACGATCGCCGGGCGCTCGAAGAACTGGATTTTCGACTACGGGTCATCCTCCCCGAGGAGTACCAGGAGACCTACGAACAGCTGCGGCCGGCGCCGATGAATTCTGCCGGCCTGAAATACGCAGGCGATGGCAGCGTGGCGTGGGACAAAATCTGGGGCAGTTTCTGCGATTTGGCGATTGCCGGCGGGCCGCCGCACAAGGGCGCGCTGCTCGGACCGGGAAACGCCGATGAAATTGCAGCCGCTCCCGACCGTTATCGAGAGGTCGTCGACGAGATCTGCCGCGGCGTGACCATGACCACTGAACTGCCAGCCGATGCATCGCCGGTTTCGGGCTGGATTCGCGTCCAGTGTTACAGCGAGACGATGGCGTCCTGGCTGCTGCGCGCGATCGTCGTCGAAAACGTCGCCGTTCAGGCTGGCGGACGCGCGGTCGATCTCCCGGCCGCGCCCGGCTTCCGCCTCGAGAAGGAAATCAAGAACGTCATCACCGTCGTCGCCAAGACCTGTCATTACTGGATGGGCCATATGCCGCGCGAGCAGAAGGAATCGATCGCGATCCTGTTCGATTCGCTGGCGAAGACGTCGCCGCTCGTGGGGCCGGCCGCGGGCACCGGCTGGCGCGGCGTCGGGTGCGCGAACCTCGACGACGCCGTGTGGATGATGCGCGCGCTGGTAGTGCACAACGTGTTGGCGCGTCGCGAAGGCACGACGCTGTTCGTGCCGGTCAACCCACAACAGGACCCGGACGGCACGCGCGTGTCTGCGTCGCTCGATCTCGTGCGGCGCCTTCGCGCCGCCAGCCGGGCGGCCTGAGCGGTCGTGAGGACATGGGGCAAATTCTAGGCGACGCAAAAAGGGACCGGGTCGCTTTTTCTCATACGTAGCTCATCCACCACTCGCGCCGTTGCGCCTTGAGCCGTGTCATCCACCGGCACGCCGGGTACATCGTGACGACGACGCCGATCCAGATCGCGTAGATCACCGGCAGTGAGAATCCCCAGCCCGGCGGCGGGGTGAAGGGGTAGTTGCCAAGGTCCGGCGACTCGAACATCCAGTGGACGGCGCCATACTTCGCGTAGCAGACGACAACCGCCAGCACGTGGATTACGAAGAAGTGCAGCACGAAGTAGAACAGCGGCACCTGGCCGAAGACGCGGGCGGGTTGCAGAAATCGCGGGATCTGGTGGTCCACCGTACGCAGAAATAGCAGCGCCGGACCGAGCGTCATCATCAGGAACAGCAGCGACGGCGGGTACTTGTTGGTGTTGAGAAACGACAGCGCGGTGAACAATGACGAGGGCTGCACCGCCCACGGCAGCAGGTCGCCGTAGACGTTCGACCAGCGAAACGCGACAAAGCCGGCCGTTACCGCGACGCCCATGACAAGCAGAAACCGGCGTCGCCGGTCCGTGTCCCACCGATAGATCTGCCCGAGCGCGTATCCCACCGCGGTGACGCCGATCCAGGGAATCAGCGGATAGGACGCGAACACCGTGAACGGCGGGCCGGTGACGACGAAGCCGGGCGCGTGCAGGATGTTCCACAACCCGCTCGCCGGCCGGAACGAATCGAACGCGTTGTGCCCGGCGATCAGGACGAGCCCAATCGTCGTCAGCAGCCACATCGGCAGCCAGACGAATGCCGAAAGCGCGACCAGCGACCAGCCCAGCGCCCACAGCACCAGGAGTAGCGTCACGTGATAGTCGACGTTGAACTGGTAGGCGAAGCAGCGGACGAACGTCAACTCGAGGACGATCAGCCACAGGCCGCGCGTCAGCAGCATCCGCGACAACTGCCCGCGCGTCCGCCGCTGGCCAGATAGAAACGCACCGGTGCCCATCAGGAAGAAGAACACCGGCGCGCAGAAGTGCGTGATCCAGCGCGTGAAGAACAGCGGCGCGGTTGTCGCCGCCAGGTTCGTCGGATTCAGACCCGGGATGGTGAAGAAATCACGGACATGATCGAGCGCCATCACGATCATGATCGCGCCGCGGACGACGTCGATTGATTCGAGGCGGCGAGAGCCCGGCGCGCCGTGAGCAGCCATCCCCGCGACTATAGCCGTGGGCCGGCGATGTCAGCGATTCATGAGCCTCGCGGTTCCGCGACGGGGCGCGAAGGTCGAGCGAGGTTCATCAAATCCTGACGCGGCCGTGCGTCCGTTGCGGGCGTCCTATCGACCATGAGAGCGATCTTGGTCGCAGTCGCCGTTCTGTTCGTGACCCTCGGCGCCAAGGCGTTTTCTGCCCAGGACCTCAAGCCGCTGCAAGCGCCGCCGCCGCAGGTCTGGGAGTCCCGCGAGGAGATGCACGACGACTACGTCCGGCGCTTCGAGTCCGCCGCCGGCTTCGGCATGTCGCGTATGCTCCGCCCGCCGATGCTCGACCGCAGCGGCACGCTCGACAGCGGCCGCCACCGCTTTGCGATCGAGGCCGTCGAACTCGTCGGCCATCTGCAGACCGATGCGCCGGCTGCCTACGTGCCGGTTTCGCACGATGCGTCC
>DASUGM010000043.1:0-4054 GCA_036274055.1 Vicinamibacterales bacterium
CGCTTCGCTCGACGCCGGCGGCAGCAGCGCGGCGCCGCGCTCTTCCATCAGCGTCGTGTACGCGGTGCTGGCGACGAACTCCGGCAGCGCGAGCAATGTCGCGAGCAAAGCGACGTTGTGGCGCAGCCCGAGAATCAGGAACCCGCCCAGCGCGCCGATCAATCGCTCGCGCGCGATCTCACGCGTGTTGCCATGGGCAATGGCCTTGGCGATCAACGGATCGTAGTGCACGGTGATCATCTGCCCCTCGCGCACGCCGCCGTCGATCCGGATCCCATCGCCCTCCGGCTCGACGTAGCGCAAGAGCCGGCCGGATTGCGGCAGCAACGTCCGTGGATCTTCCGCATACACGCGGCACTCGATTGCGTGCCCCCGCGCGACGACATCCTGCTGCGTGAACGGCAGCGGCTGATCGTTGGCGACGACGATCTGCGCCCGCACCAGGTCGAGGCCGGTGACGGCCTCGGTCACCGGGTGCTCGACCTGCAGGCGGGTGTTCATCTCGAGGAAATAGAAGCGCGCCTGGTCGCCCTCACCTTCGAGCAGGAACTCGCATGTGCCGGCGTTGACGTACTCGACGGCGCGCGCGGCCGCAATTGCCGCGGTACGGATCCGCTCGCGCACGCGCGGCGCGATCCGCGGCGCCGGCGCCTCCTCGATCACCTTCTGATGCCGCCGCTGCAGCGAGCACTCACGCTCGAGCACATGCACGGTGTGGCCGTAGTTGTCGGCGAAGATCTGGATTTCGATGTGTCGCGGCCGCTCGACCAGCCGCTCGACGTAGAGCGCCGGATTACCAAACGCCCGCTGCGATTCGCGTCGCGCGGCGCCGATGGCGTCGGCGATCTCGGACTCGGCGCGGACAACCCGCATCCCCTTGCCGCCGCCTCCGCCGGCCGCCTTGAGCAGCGCCGGAAAGCCAACTTCGCGCACCGCGGCTGCGATGCTGTCGTCGTCCTGCGCCTTCGGCGCTACGCCGGGCACGATTGGAACACCGGCCGCCGCCATCAACGCGCGCGTTCCGGTTTTCGAACCCATGCGCCGGATCACCGCGCCGGGCGGGCCGATGAAGATCACGCCCGCGGCTTCGCACGCTTCGGCGAACGCGGCGTTCTCCGACAGGAAGCCGTAGCCGGGATGCACGGCATCCGCGCCGCTTTTGCGGACGGCATCGATCAGCGCCGGGATGTTGAGGTAGCTCTCGCTCGCGGCCGCGGGGCCGATCGCGACCGCCGATGTCGCCTCGCGCACGTGGGGCGCGTCGTGATCGACCTCGGAGTACACGGCCACGGTCTCGATATTCATCGCGTGGCACGTGCGAATGACTCGCCGCGCGATCTCGCCGCGGTTGGCGATGAGGACCCGGCGGATCATGCTTTCGAAGGGCCGTCGTCGCCGGGCGCGCTGACCCAGCCGGGTGTCTTTCGTTCGAGAAACGCGCGCATGCCTTCCTGACCTTCGGGTGAGACGCGCTGTGTCGCGATCGCGTCGACGGTCAGGGCAAGAACATCGCCCGGCCGCCGCCCGGCGACGTCGTTCAGCAATCGCTTGGTCGCGGCCACTGCCGATGGTGCCGCCTTGCCAAACAGCGCGATGTGTCGCGCCACCGCGGCGTCGAGTTCCGTCGCCGGCACAACCTCGTGCACGAGGCCGATCTCCCTGGCGCGGGCGGCCGAGAAGCGCGCGCCGTTCAAGCACAACTCGCGCGCGGCCGACACACCGATCTTGCGCACGACGTAGGGGGAGATCATCGCCGGCAGGATCCCAAGCGTCACTTCCGTGAACCCGAAAATCGCGTCGTCCGCGGCGACGACGACGTCGCAGATCGCGGCGAGCCCGGCGCCGCCGCCGAGCGCCGCGCCGTGGATCCGGCCGATCACCGGCACCGGCACGGCATCGAGCGCCTGGAACATCATCGCCGCCTCGTGCGCGTCGGCGAGGTTCTCTTCGCGCGTGTACCCGGCCATCTTCGACATCCACTGCAGGTCCGCGCCGGCGGAGAACACCGGGCCGGCGCCCTGCAGGACGACCGCGCGAATCCCGCCGTCGCCGCGGATGCCGCGGGCCCATGCGGTCAGTTCGCGGAACGTGACGTCGTTGAGCGCGTTCCTGACATCGGGGCGGTTGAGGGTAACGGTCGCGATCGGACCTGAACTGACGGTGATCGTCGTCACGGCTACATCCGGAAGACGCCGAAGCGCGCGTCAGCCACCGGGGCGTTGAACGCCGCCGACAGTCCGAGCGAGAGCGCTTCGCGCGTGCGCGCCGGGTCGAGAATGCCGTCGTCCCAGAGCCGGGCGGTGGAGTAGTAGGGCGAGCCTTCGCGGTCGTATTTTTCGAGAATCGGCTGCCGGATCGCGGCTTCCTCTTCCGTTGACAACGTTCCTTTTTCTCTCGCGAGCTGATCGCGCTTGACGGTGACGAGCACCGAGGCGGCTTGTTCACCGCCCATGACCGAGATCCGCGCGTTGGGCCACATCCACAGCAGCCGCGGCTCGTAGGCGCGGCCGCACATGCCGTAGTTGCCGGCGCCAAACGATCCGCCGATGACCACGGTGAACTTGGGCACCCCGGCGTTGGCGACGGCGTGCACCATCTTGGCGCCGTCCTTGGCGATGCCGCCGCGCTCGTACTGCCGGCCGACCATGAACCCGGTGATGTTCTGCAAAAAGATCAGCGGAATGCCGCGCGACGCGCACAGCTCGATGAAATGCGTCACCTTCAGCGCCGACTCCGAGAACAAGACGCCGTTGTTGGCGATGAACCCGACGAGGAATCCATGCAGCCGCGCGAACCCGGTGATCACGGTGGTCGCGTAACGCGACTTGAATTCGTCGAAGCGCGATCCGTCGGCGATCCGCGCGATGACCTCGCGGACGTCGTAGGGATGCCGGGGATCGGGATTGACGATGCCGTAGAGCTCCTCGGGGTCGTACTTCGGCGCCTCCGGCGCGGTCATGTCGGCCGGCAGATGCTTGCGCGCGTTGAGCGTCGCGACGATCGTCCGGGCGATCTGCAGCGCGTGCTCATCGTCCTCGGCGAAGTAATCGGCGACGCCGCTGACGCGGGTGTGGACGTCGGCGCCGCCGAGTTCTTCGGCGGTCACTTCTTCGCCGGTCGCGGCTTTGACGAGCGGCGGGCCGCCGAGAAAAATCGTCCCGGTGCCCTTGACGATGACGGCTTCGTCGGCCATCGCCGGCACGTAGGCGCCGCCCGCGGTGCACGATCCCATGACGACGGCGATCTGAGGAATGCGCTCGGCCGACATCCGCGCCTGGTTGTAGAAGATCCGGCCGAAGTGGTCGCGATCGGGAAAGACCTCGGCCTGCAGCGGCAGAAACGCGCCGCCCGAATCGACGAGGTAGACGCACGGCAGGCGATTTTGCAGCGCGATTTCCTGCGCGCGGACGTGCTTCTTCACCGTCAATGGGTAATAGGTGCCGCCTTTGACCGTAGCGTCGTTGGCGACGATCATCACCTCGCGGCCGTTGACGCGGCCGATGCCGGTGACGATGCCCGCGGCCGGCGCGTCGTTGTCGTAGAGCTCCCACGCCGCCAGCGGCGACAGCTCGAGGAACGGCGAATGCGGGTCGATCAACTGCGCGACGCGCTCGCGCACCGGCAGCTTGCCCTGGGCGCGATGACGCTCGACATATTTCGCGCCGCCGCCTTCTTTCGCGCGCTCCGTGCGCTCGCGCAGCTCGGCGACGAGCGCCTGCATCCTGGTTCGGTTGGCGCGGTATTCGTCGGAGTCGAGACGGACGTTGGTGGGGAGGATCTCCATCACGCTCACCAGCCGCAGCAGTCGGTCTTGTAGCCGCACGCGGGGCAGCGCCACACCGCGTGCATGCGGAACATTTCGGCGCCGCAACGATCGCAGGGGAAGGCATCCGGCTTCGCGACTTGCTTGGTGCCAGGCGCTGGGTGCTGGGTGCTCGATGCGGGTGCTTGGGGCTGTGTGCCTGGTGCGTGGTGCGGCTGAGACGAGCGCGCGTCGTCCGACATGCCCCCGATTATATGAGCGAGTCCATTCGAGGCGCGCATGACGGCGCTC
>DASUGM010000044.1:0-27462 GCA_036274055.1 Vicinamibacterales bacterium
ATCTACAACTGGATCGCGAGCGGCAAGATTCAGTACGTTCGAACCGCGGGTGGTTCGGTGCGCATCTTCGTGGACACGCTCTGGCGCGAGCCGGAAGGCGGCGGTCCGGAAGAACACCACGGTCCGGGATGGAGTCAGCGACTGAGCCGTGGCGCCTGATCGCGCGACGGCCCAGCCTCTCGCCGCCGTGGAAGCCCTCCCGCCTCAGGATCTACTGAGGCTCTTCCATCGCCTCAACAACCAGCTTGGCGTCGTCCTCGCCAACGCCGAGTTGCTCGAGGCCAAAATCGCCGACGAAAAGCAGCGCGCCCGCGCCGCTCAGGTCGTTACCGGCGCGCTGGACGCGATCTCGTCAGTGCAGGAATTGCGACGTCTTTTGAACGTCGGACCGTCATCACAATGACAAATTTGTTGGCGATGTCAGGATTCTGACCATTCCAACACGCCTCCGCACGGCTCTTCCCATAGCTTCACACCCCGTCAAGTCCTCGTAAGACGCGACAAACAAACGATTTACTGAAAAGACGCCAAAGCAGGTCCTGGTTAGGGGCGTCGGCGAATCGGGCTGGCATCGCTGTTGCCCTTAGCAGGCGCACCGGCCAGCGCCGGCTTGGAGGATTCCGATGCAGCGTTTGCCCTTGGCGGAAGCTCAACAGCAGCGAGTCGCGGCAGGTTTGCCGTTCGTCGAATCGCTTGCTCGTCGCATGGCGTCCACGATGCCGCATTCCATCGATCTGGGCGATCTCGTCCAGGATGGCGTGCTCGGCTTGATGGATGCCGCCCACCGCTATGACGAGGCCCGCGGCATCAAGTTCGAGACCTTTGCCGAGCGCCGGGTACGTGGCGCGATGATCGATGCGTTGCGCCGGGACGCCTGGCCGCGCGGCGTCCGTCGCGTCCGCCGCGAGCTCGAAGCCGCGCGCGAAACGCTGCGCCGTGAGCTTGGCGCCGAACCGACGATGGCGGATCTCGCCAAGCGCGTCGGCACCGACGAAGCGCGGCTCGAGCGGACCATCGTCCGCATCAGCACGATCGAGTCGACCTCGCCGCTCGCCAACTTCGATTCGCTCGACACGTCGACGCTGCCAGCCGTCCTCGTCCCGAGCGAACCGCCCTCTCCGGACCGTCTTTACGAACAGACCGAGACCCGCGATCGCGTCCGCGAAGCGATGGCCACATTGCCGGCGCGTGAACGCAAGATCGTCGCGCTCTACTACTTCGGCGAAGCGACGATGAAACAGATCGGTGATGCGATTGGCGTCAACGAATCACGCGTCTCGCAGCTCCACGCGCGCGCGATTCAGCGTCTCCGCAAGGCGATGATGGCCAACACCGCGCCGAGCGCGCCGCGCCTGGTCGCGAAGTCGCGCAAGCCGATTGCGCACAAGCCCGCGGTAGCCGCGAAGACCGGACGTCGTCTGCGCGCGGTCGCGTAGCCCGCAGAGACGCCGAGTCGCAGAGGACACAGAGGCGCGGAGGCGTTCGGGACGCGGAGAAGATTCTCCGGTCTCGTTCTCTGCGTCTCAGCGTCCTCAGCGTCTCGGCGTGACCCTGACTAGCCCAGCACTTCTCGCGCCGCCTTCACCAGATCCCGCAGCCTGAACGGCTTCGGCACCCACCGGCAGCCGCTTTCCTCGAGAAACCGCTCCGCTTCGGTTCCGGCGACGTCACCGGTCACGAAGATCAATCGTCGCGCCACGTGCGGCATCGTCGCCGAGATTTCCGCAAAAAACGCCGGGCCGTCCACCTTCGGCATCTTCAGGTCACAGATGATCACGTCGTAGTGCCGCTCGCGCACCTTGGTGAGCGCCTCTTCGCCGTCGGCGGCGCGATCGGCCCGGAATCCTTCGTCAGTCAGCGCCGCCGCGACCGCTTCGCCGAGCGCCTGTTCGTCTTCGATGACCAGGGCGCGCGCGCCTTTCGGCACGTCGGGCAGCGAGTGCGCGGGAGCCTGGTCCGGCAGTTTGACGTGCGCGCCGCTGACCGGCAGCTCGAGGAAGAACGCCGCGCCTCGTCCCTGCGTCGAGCCGACGGTAATCCGGCCGCCGTGTTCCTGCGCGATCGCGTAGGCGACCGTGAGTCCGAGGCCGGTGCCTTTGCCCACTGCTTTGGTCGTAAAGAACGGATCGAAGATCCTCGTCTGCACTTCCTCCGGCACGCCGGGGCCGTCGTCGCTGACCTCGAGCACGACCGCGTCGCGCTCCATGTCCTGCCACGAACGGAGAATCAGCGTGCCGCGGCCATGCGCGCTGATCATCGCCTGTTCGGCGTTGATCACCAGATTCAGCACGATTTGCTGGATCTGGTGGGGGTCGGCGAAGACCGGCGGCAGGCCGGCCGCCAGGGCTTCGATGATCACGACGTTGGCGGCGCGCTGTTCGTAGGCGCGCAGCGCCAGCGTCTCGCGCACGACCTGATTCAAGTCTACGGTCGTGCGCGTGGTGTGACGTTTTCGCGCGAACGTCTGCAGGTTGCGGACGATCCGGGCGGCGCGCTCGGAGGCGTTGTGGATCGAGTCGAGGTCGCGCCGGGTGAGCTCGTCGAGCCGGCGGCTCTGCAACCGTTCGGCGCACGCGAGAATCGTCGCCAGCGGGTTGTTCAATTCGTGAGCCACGCCCGACATCGTCTGGCCCAGCGCCGCGAGCCGTTCGGCCTGTGACAGCTGCAGGTACAGATCGCGCGCCTGGTCCTGCAGCTTCTTCCGCTCGGTGACGTCGCGCATCAGCGCTTCGACGCGCAGCGTCGCGGTGTTGGGCAGCGGCTCGGCGCGCGCGGTGACCTCGATCCACATCGCGCTGTTGTCGGCGCGGCGCAGGCGGAGCAGGTAATTGTGCGCGTGACCGTCGCGCCGGAGCTGCTGGAGGAATTCGCCGCGGGCCTGCTCGTCGACGAAGCGCTCGAGGTCGAACGGCCGGACATCATTCTCGGCGGCATCGTCGGCGAGTCCGAAGATCAGGCGCAGGTGCGGGTTGGCGGCGAGCGTCGCGGTGGAATGTTCTTCGACCAGTCCGATGTAGACGCCCTCGTGCAGTCCGTCGAACAGGCGCGCGAAGGCGTCCTGGCTCAGGCGCGACGAGGCGCGGCGCCCACTGGAAGCAGGCACCGGCTAGTGCGTGCCGCCTTTGTGCGGCGGCGCCGGCGTCGGCGTGTGGTGCGTGGCGCCCGCGTACTTCTTTTCGATCGCCTCGCGGATCTGCGTCAGTGAGGCGCCGGCGTGGGTCATCTGCATCGCCTGCTGGCCGACGTCGATGCACACTTCGCAGATCAGGCCGTGCGGTTCCCACGCCGTGACTTTGCCTTCGGCGTTCCGCTTGGCGACAAAACAGTCGTGGTTGCCGCGATGGCCGCCGCGCTCGCATCCGCAGAAGCAAGGCATGTACGACAGCACGTCGGGCCGCCGCGCCGCGAATTCGAACACCGCCTTGGTGACTTCGGGCGGCCGCGCCGCGGTGGCAATTCCCGCCGGCAGCAGCGGCAGATCGCTGGCAATGAACCGGAGCCGTTCGAGCCGGCCGGCCGCGTCGCCGGCGGCCGACTGCGCCGCCGCCGTCTCGGCCGCCGATTGCGGTTCACGCGACGCGGTTCCCGAACACGTCGCCGCCAACGTCGCAATGCACGCGACGCCGCACGTGCGCTTCAGAAATTGCAGGGCCGACATACGCGCGATCTTACCATCTGGAAGTACACTACCCGGATATGTTCGCCGCCAACGTGCTCGCCGGGCAGACCGCACTCGTGACCGGCGGCGGCACGGGTCTGGGGCTGGCGATCGCGCGCGCGCTCGGCAAGCTCGGCGCGCGCGTCGTCATTGCCAGCCGCAAGCGCGAACATCTGGATTCGGGCGCCGCTGCGATACGCGGCGACGGCACCGCGGTCCTGCCGGTTCAGGTGGACGTCCGCGAGCCGGAGCAGGTCGATGGGATGGTCGCGCAGGCGATCGACGCGTTCGGCCACATCGACATTCTCGTCAACAACGCCGCCGGCAATTTCATCTGCAAGGCCGAGGAGCTCTCGCCCAACGGCTGGAACGCGGTGATCGGCATCGTTCTGAACGGCAGTTTCTACTGCTCGCGCGCGGTCGGACGGCACATGATCTCGCGCGGCAAGGGCGGCTCGATTGTGTCGATCCTGGCCAACTACGCGTGGACCGGCAGCGCCGGCACGATTCACTCGGCCTGCGCCAAGGCCGGCGTGCTGGCGATGACGCAGACGCTCGCGGTCGAATGGGCGCCGCACAAGATTCGTGTCAATGCCGTCGCGCCGGGTCCGATTGAATCGCCGGGCGCCGCGCAGCAGCTGTGGTCAACGCAGCAATCGATCGACGCGATCACCGACACCGTGCCGCTCCGCCGTTGGGGGCAGCCGGACGACGTCGCCAATGCTGTGTCCTACCTTGTCTCACCCTTCGCGTCCTATGTCACTGGTGAGGTGTTGACGGTCGACGGCGGCCAGTGGCTCAAAGGCGGCTATGGTTTCCTCGACCTCGAGATCTGAGATGGCGCGCCTTCCCCGAATCAGCGAAATCGACGGCAATTCGAGCGGCACCGGCTTCTATCTGTGCGCGCGCAAAGATCGCCGCAGCTCGAAGAACGGCAGCGTCTATCTGGCGCTGCTGCTGCAGGACGTCTCCGGTGAAATCGGCGCCAAAGTGTTCAACGACGTCGAGCAGTTCGATGTCCAGTTTGACGTCGGCGAGTTCGTCGCCGTGCAGGCCAAAGGGAATCTCTACAACAACCGGCTCGAGCTGATCCTCGACAAGATCCGCCGCGTCATTCCCGCCGACGCCCAGCTCGGGTTTCGCGAAGAGGACTGCATTCCGACCTCGCCGCGACCGCTGGCGGAGATGTGGGCCGAGCTCGACGGCCGGCTGGCCAGTGTCCAGGATCCCTACGTCGCCGATCTGCTCGGCCGCATCGTCGCGAAGTACGGGGACAAGCTGCGGATCTGGCCGGCGGCCCGGCAGGTCCATCACGCCTACCGCAGCGGCCTGCTCGAACACATCCTCAAGATCATGGAGATCGCCGTCTTCGCCGCCGAGGCCTACGGCGCGCGGCGCGACCTGGTGATCGCCGGCGCGCTGCTGCACGACATCGGCAAGCTCGAAGAACTGAACTACGAAGTCGCGACCGACTACTCGCTCTCCGGCAATCTGATCGGGCACATCGTCATCGGCGTCGGCATGGTCCGGGATGTCGTCCGTGAGATCCCGGAATTTCCGCGCGAGCTCGCGCTTGAGATCGAGCACCTGATCCTGTCGCACCACAGCGAGAAGGCGCTGGGATCGCCGGTGACGCCGATGACCGTCGAGGCATTCATCCTCGCCGCCGCCGACAACCTCGACGCGACCATCCACCAAGTGCGCAAGCACATCGCCGACGACGACTCCGAGGGCCGGTTCACGTCGTATCAGCGTTACCTGGAAACCGTGCTCCTCAAACCGCCCCGGCCGTGAGCGGGGCGGCGAGCGCCGGCGCCGCCACGCAGCGTCGCGCCTGGATCGCCTGGATTGCCGTCTGCGTCATCTGGGGCACGACCTATCTCGGCATCAAAGTCGCGCTGGCGACGATCCCGCCGTTTCTCATGGGCGGCCTTCGCTATGCCGCCGCGGGTGTCGTCCTGGCCGCGGCGCTGGTCGCGCAGGGCCGGCCGCTGCCGCCGCGATCGGACTGGGGCGGCCTGGCGATTCTCGGCTTCTTCATGTTCCTGTTCGGCAACGGCGGCGTCGTCTGGGGCGAGCAGTACGTGCCGAGCGGGCTGACTGCCGTCCTGGTCGGGACGAGCCCGTTCTGGATGGTCGGCATCGACGCGATGGTGACGCGCGGGCAACAGATGTTCGTCCGCCAGTGGGTCGGCATGTTCGTCGGATTTCTCGGCATCGTCCTGCTGGTTTGGCCAGACATCACCGCCGGGGGCGCCACCGGCCGCGGTTTCTTCTTCGGCGTCGTCGCGCTGCAAATCGCCTGCATCGGCTGGGCGATTGGATCGGCCTACACCCGGCGTCATGTCATGCCGCGTGACGTGCTCGGCGCCGCGTCGCTGCAGATGCTCTTCGGCGGGCTGTTCATGCTGCTGGCCGGGACCGCGCTCGGAGAGTGGAACGATCTCTCATTCACGCCGAAGACGACGTTCGCGCTCGCCTATTTGACGCTGCTGGGGTCGGTCGTCGCGTTCGCGGCCTACTCGTATGCGCTGCGTCACCTCAACGTCGCCATCGTGTCGCTCTACACCTACGTCAATCCGGTGATTGCGGTCGCACTCGGAACGATTCTGCTCGATGAGCCGTTTCACGTGCGCATGTTGATCGCCGGTGCGATCATCCTGGCCGGCATTCTGATCGTCGGTCCAAAGAAAACCTGATGCGCACTCTGGCGGCGGCGCTCGCGATCGTGTGGCTGTGGCCGGCCGGCGCGGCCGGGCAAACGCCGCCGGCGGATCCGCCATCGCCCGCGACGCCGTCTTCCGCGCTGCGCAGGCATGCGACGTTTCTACTCGGCGCCGCCGCCGGCCTCGCGGTTCATGAGACCGGCCACGCGACGATCGCCGCCGTCCTTGGCGCCAACCCGCGTTTTGGGAAGACCTCCGGCAGCGCGTTTTCCTTCTTCGCGATTCACCACGATCACGTCAGCCGCCAGCAGGAGTACGTGATCTCATCGGCCGGGTTCTGGTTCCAGCACGCGGTCAGCGAAGCGATCCTGACGACGCACCCGCGGCTGCGCGACGAGGATCGGCCGTTCATGAAAGGGATCGTCATCTTCCATCTCGGGACGTCGGCGATCTACAGCATCGCGGCGTTCGCGCGGATTGGGCCCGACCAGCGCGACACGCGCGGCATGGCTGTGTCGCTCGGCGAGGATGGCGTCCCCGAGCCGGCGATCGGCGCGCTCATTCTCGCGCCGGCGGTGTTCGACGCCTATCGCTACTGGAAGCCGGGATCGAAGTGGGTGCCGTGGGCGTCCCGCGCATCGAAGCTCGCGGGATTGATGCTGGCGCTGGGCGCGGGCCGGTAGATCAGTGCGGCGTGCGCCGTGCGGTGTGCGCGGTGCGGGTGTGCGGTGTTCTCGCGGTTCTCAGCGCCGCCGCACTAGGCACGGCGCATCGGCGCACTGCGCACGGCCGCGCTACGCGATGTCAGCGGCGCGGCCGGTCTTGGGTCCGAGCGCAAACGCCATCGTCCCGTCGCAGACGACGACGCCGTTGACGCGGGCGGCGCCGGAAAGCACACCCATCCGGCTGCGCAACCGCTTGACGACGGCCTCGATCTCGACGGTGTCGCCCGGATGCACCGGCCGGCGGTAGCGCACGCGCTCGATGCCCATGAAGAACGGCAGCTTCTCGGCGTTCTCCGGCTTGGCGAGGATCAGAATCGCGCCGACCTGGGCGATAGCCTCGGTCAGAATCGTCGGCGGCAGCACCGGCCGTTCGTGATCGCCGTGCCACAAGTAGCGCTCGTTGAGCGAGACGTTCTTGATGCCCACGATCCGCTTGTCCGGCTCGAGCTCGGTAACCCGATCGACCAGCAGGAAGGGATACCGGTGGGGGAGGATGCGTTCGATCGCGGCGTAGTCGAGCGGCAGGGAAAGCGACATCGGTGAAGCCAGTATAATTCGTCGAGTTCTCGCCCGTCGCCGCATGACTCTGTATCCAACCCGCACCGCATCGGCGTCCGAAGCCAGCAACGAACGCGACATCCTGCTGACCCTCTTCGACCTGGGCCGGCAGGTCGCGTCGGTGATCGACTTCGACGAGTTGCTGCCCCGCATCCCCGAGCTGATCGGCCGGTTGATTCCGTTCGATGCGTTCGCGGTCTACCTCTTCGACGAACGGCACAACGTCATCAACATCGCCTACGCGGTCGGCTATCCGGAAGGATCGACGGGATTCAAGCTGCGCGCCAGCGAAGGCCTGGTCGGACGCGTCCTCGCCTCGCAGCAAAGCATCGTGCTCGGCGACGTGACGATGGATCCGCACTACATCGGCGTCGTGCCCGGGATGGCATCGACGCTCGCGGTGCCGCTGCTGCACAAGAAGCGCTCGATCGGCGCGCTGAACATCCTCAGCCGCGAGCGCGATCGCTACTCGGAGCGCGACGCCGCGATCCTCCGCCAGTTCGCCGCGCACGTCGCCACCGCCCTGGTCAACGCGCGGCTGTTCGAGCAGCAGCGGCAGGACGCGGAGGCCTTTGAGACACTGGCGGAGATCGGCCGCGAAGTCGCCGCGGTTCTCGACCTCGGCGAGCTCTTGTCGCGCATCGCACAGCTGACCCGGCGCGTCGTCGACTACCGGACCTTCGGCATCCTGCTGCTCAACGAAGCGACGCAGGAACTGGAGATGAAGATCGCCGTGCAATTCGGCGAGAAGATGGCCCTGCCCACCGTGCCGGTCGGCGAAGGACTGGTCGGCTACGCCGCGCTCCACCGCGAGGCGGTGCTCGTACCCGACGTCGCCCAGGATCCGAGATACATCAAGGTCGTCGATGACGTCCGATCGGAACTGGCAGTGCCGATCCTGTCGAAAGACCGCTGCATCGGCGTCTTCGACCTCGAAAGCCCCGAGCTCGAGGCGTTTACGAAACGCGACGTCGAGATCCTGACGTTACTGGCGAGCCAGGCCGCGGTCGCGATCGAAAACGCGCGCCTCTATGAGGAAGTGACCAAGAACGAAGCGCGCATGGAGAAGGAGCTGCGTTTCGCCAAGCGCGTGCAGGCGGCGCTGCTGCCGTCGACGCTGCCGAAGCGCATCAAGGGGATCGACCTGGCCGCGGACTTCGCGCCGGCGCGCGAACTCGGCGGCGATTTTCACGATTTTCTGGTTCCCGACTCGAACACGCTGATCGTCGCCGTCGGCGATGTCTCCGGCAAAGGCGTGCCGGCGGCGCTCTACAGCGTCTTCGCGGGCGAGCTGGTGCGCGGCCGGACGTTCCGCCGTCGCTATCTGCCCGAACGATCGTCGCCGGCCAACGTGTTGATGTCGATCAACACGATTCTCCATGAGCGCCAGCTCGAGGAGTACTACTGCACGCTCTGCTACGCACTGTTCGACTTGAAAAAGCGCACGGTGACGCTCGCCAACTCCGGCCTGCCGTATCCGGTGCGCGTCAGCGGCACCGGCGCCGGCCTGATTGAACTGCCAGGCGTGCCGCTGGGCTCGTTCTTCGGAGTGACCTACGACGAGCTGTCGTATCCGCTGACCCCGGGCGACGTCTTCGTGTTCTGCTCGGACGGCGTCAATGAAGCCATGAACAGCCACGGCGAGGAATTCTCCGCCGCGCGACTGACCGAGATCGTCCAGGCGTCACGGCATCTTCCCGCCGCGGACATCGTCAAGGCCGTCTTCCACGCGGTCGATGAGCACCGCGCCGGCTTCCCGCCCAACGATGACACGACGGTGGTCGCGCTCAAGATCACGATGTAGAGCCGTGCCGCGTGCCTTGTGCTCGGTGCCTTGTGCGGAGGTACGACGCACGGTGCACGACGCACGGACGCACGGACGCACGGACGCACGGTGCACGACGCACGGAGGCACGGTGCACCCGCACAAGGCACGAGGCACCAGGCACCGGGCACAAAAAAGGGGCCGAGCAAAAAGCTCGGCCCCTTTTTCGAGCCGCCCGGTCGTCGGTGACCAGGAGCGGACGGGATGCGGCGATGCCAGCGCCTGCCTGTCGGTAGTTGACGCATCCCGTTGACGACTGACGGCTCGACCTCACTGGACTTCAAGACTCGTGCCGTCAGGAAACGCCTGCAATCCATCGATTTACCGCGAGTGACCCTGGCAAGTGTCCGGAACCGAGGCCGGTGGACAGTGTCCTCTGCCCGGCGCAGGGGACAGATCCCTTCGACTTCGCTCAGGGCGGGCCTTCGACTTCGCTCCCTTCGACTTCGCTCAGGGCAGGCCGTCAACTTTTTTCGCGTGGGATTCGTCAGATCGGCTGACCCGATCCTTGGAGGCACGAGTTATGGGTTCATTGGCAGTTCGGTTACTCAAGTTCGTCGGCATGCTCTTCGTGGTCGTCGGCGTGACCGCCATCATCCTGAGTGGGATGCGGACGCACGGCCAGGTCATTGCCGGGCCGTCGGGCCAAGTGAGGACGCAGGTCTTCGGCGGGTCGCCGCTCGGCATCGAGGTGCGCGACGTTGACGACGCCGACGTCCGCCGCGAGAAGCTGGCCGGCCCCGCCGGCGCCGTCGTCGAGGACGTCGAGACCGACGGGCCCGCCGCCAAAGCCGGCGTCAAAGCCGGCGACGTGTTCACGACGTTCGACGGCGAGAAGGTCCGGAGCGCCCGGCATTTCCAGCGACTGGTCGACGAGTCGCCCGACGGCCGCGAGGTCTCGGCAACGGTGGTTCGTAACGGCGCGCCGGTGACGCTGAAGCTGACGCCGGTGGCGCCGCAGTACACGATGTTTGGCCCGCTCGGACGCGATCTGCGCGGCTTCAACTTCTCGCTTCCCGATACCTTCCCGTTTGCCGATCGCCGCGATCGTGGCAACGGCATCGAGCCGTTCCTCATGCAGCCGGACGCCCCGGCGCGGTTGGGCGTCAACGTCCAGGAGCTCAGCGATCAGCTCGGCGACTACTTCGGCGCCCGCAACGGGCTGCTCGTCGAGTCGGTCGAGGACGGCACGCCGGCCAAGGCCGCAGGACTCAAGGCCGGCGACGTGATCGTGCGGGTAAACGGTCAGGTCGTGCGGACCGCGGACGAACTGCGCCGGCGGCTGGCGGACAGCGACAAGGACGCCACGATCTCAGTCGTGCGCGACAAGAAAGAGACGACGATCAAAGTGACGCTCAGCGAGGCCGCGCCGAAGCGGATTGTGAGGTAGGCGCATCTCGCCTGGCATGCTCAGTGCTGGATGCTGATGCTGCGTGCTTGATGCCGGTGCTCAGTGCCTCGTGCGGTGCGGGTCAGGCTAGTCCGAAGATCCAAATAGCTCGCTGCTTGATCGAGGCGAGATGCCGACCGCACCAGGCAGCAAGCACCGGCACCAAGCATGAAGCATCGGCACCCAGCACTAAGCATGCGAGCCGCTACCCGTTGGCCGCGCTTCGCGCTTCGGCGGCGTCGGCGGGCATGACGATCGACGAGAACTGGGCGCCGATGATCTTCGCCAGCGAAATCATTTCCGCGGCCGGCTTGCTGTGACGCACTTCGGCGGCGAGCACACCCACGCATCCTGACGCCGTCATCAGCGGCACGGCAACCGCGCCGCTCGTGCCGGGACCACCGCCGTTCATGGCCTGCGGGCGCATCGATCGATAAGCCAGCGAGGTGACGTTGTCGGATTCGATCGGCAGCGTGCCGAGTCGGTCAATCACCTTGTCGCTATAGCCATGGGTAAGCGTCGGCCGCAGCTCGCGGCCGTCGGCGTCGGCGACCCAGATGATCACGCCTTTGGCGTCGAGGACCGTGGCGGTGCGTTCGACGAGCGCGGGGACGTCGCGTCCGTCGATGACCCGCGCCAGATCGACACACAACTCGGCGGCTTCAAGCAGCTGTGGCGACGGCGGCGCCGGCGCGGTGATGCGCGCCGCGGCGGCCGGTGTCGGCGTGGGCACCGCGACCTTCACCGGCGGCGGCAGGTCGCGGATCATCTGCGCTGTCGATGCCGGGGCAATCGATGCGGCGGCCGGTTCGCGCGTCGCCCGGCTGACGAACAACAGCACGACCAGCACGAATCCGAGCGCAAGGCTGTTCATTCCAAAGCGCAGGCGCGCGGCGCTCGCGATCTTCGCATTCGCCGCGGCGACCTCGACGTCGCGAACCGCGCTGATTTCGCCGGCCAGCCGCTGGCTCGGATCCAACTCGTCGACCAGGACGACATCGGCGGCGAGCAGGCGCTGGTCATTCTTGACGAGGTCGCGGGCCCGCTTGTCAATCGCCATCAGGTCGGTCAGCGCGGCCCCTGCGGCGTCGTACTTCGCGCGCGCTTCGGCGTTGGGTGCCGCGGCGCGCAGCCGGTCGATCGACTCGCGAAGCCGTTTGCTCAGCTCGGTCGTGCGCTCGATCCAGAAGTCCGGGTTCTGTCCCGCCGCCAGGTAACCGGTCTGCGCCATGCGCAGGTCGGACAACTGCACTTCGAGCTCACCGACTTCCCGATCGATCTTGACCGCGACGTCGTGATCGTTGGCGAAGGCCTGGTCGAACCGGAAGTCCTGAACGATGGTACCGAGCGCTAAGAGGAGGGTGAGCGTCAGCAGGAGGCCAAGACGACGCTGCTTCATGTGTCGGCTCCCATTGCGGACGTACTATAGCACTCAGATCATTCACGGGCGATGGGTGATCGCGCGATGGGTGATGGCAGAGCATGGGCGATCGCGCGATGGGCTAAGGGCGAGATGCGATGAGCTCACTGCTCCTGATCGTCAATCCGATCTCCGGCGCTCGCGGTCATCACGAGGACTCGGCGCGCCTGCGCATCGCGATCGCGAAACGCGTGTTCGCCGAACGACAGACCGAGGCCGAGATCGTGCTCACCGAGCGGGCCCGCCATGCCGGCGAGCTGGCCGCGGCAGCGGTCGCCCGCGGCGTCGAGCGCGTTATCGTCTGGGGCGGCGACGGTACCGTCAACGACGCGGCCGGGCCGTTGATCGGCGCGCCGACGGCGCTGGGGATCGTCCCGTCGGGATCCGGCGACGGGTTGGCGCGCGGGCTTGGGCTGTCGCGCGATCCGGCGGTCGCGCTCCGTGCCGCCATCGCCGGTACGCCACGGCCGATCGACGTGGGCTGGATGGGGGAGCGGCACTTTCTCAACGTCGCCGGCATCGGGTTCGACGCGGCCGTCGCTCATGCCTTCAACCAGCGCGGCCGTCGCGGCGCTCGAGCCTATTTCACTACCGGGCTGGCAATGGTCTGGAGCTATCAGGCCTCGCACTACGACATTCAGTCCGACGCCGTCACGGTTTCCGGCCGGCAGTTCATGGTCGCGTTTGCCAACGGTCCGCAGTATGGCAACGGCATCATCCTCTGCGGCACCGCTTGCTTCGACGACGGCTGGCTCGACGCGGTGGTGCTCGCCGACGGCTCCCCGTTGCAGCAGTTCTGGCGCGCCCGCCGGTTGAGTTTCCGGCGCCAGGCGCCGGCATCCGGCATCGTCCGGGCCCGCCTGCGCGAGGCGACGGTCGTCGGCGATCATCTGCGCTGCCACGCCGACGGCGAGACTTTCGACGCCTCGGGAACGCTGCGCATCCGCCTCCAGCCGCGGGCATTGAAAATCGTTGGGGACGGGGGTGCTTTGCGCGAGCAACCCCCGTCCCCATCTTTCTTTGTCTAGTCTCGAATCACCCCGGTTCGCGCTATGGTCTGGCACTCGCCCCCCTGCTACAGTCTTGAATGACCGGGAGGTTAGTGTGGCGAGACCTTTGAGTCAGGCACAGCAGTGGGCGCGTCTCGGCGCAATGGCGAGACTTCAGGAAATCGACCAGGAGCGGCAGGCCATCCTGCGCGCGTATCCAGACCTTCGGAGTGGCCGGGCTTCGGGCAAACCCGCGGCTCGCGCCGGCCGCGCCGATGTGGATGCGCTCGGACGCCGCCGGCGGACGATCTCGCCTGATGGCAGGAAACGGATGAGCGAAGGGATGCGGAAGTACTGGGCCAGGCGCAAGCAAGCGGAAAAGAAAGAGAAATAGCGCTCCGCTTGCCGGGTCGTCGCCAGTACTGCTAACTTTGGAAGGTTCTCGCCGCCGCGACCTTCCATGCTGGGACGTCGTTCAACGGTAGGACACCTGCCTCTGGAGCAGGTTATTGGGGTTCGAATCCCTGCGTCCCAGCCAACACAGTTTTATTTCGGCGCGCTCAACAGATCGCGCGACCCAGAATCGAAAACGGCGCTAGCTTCCGCCAGACCGCCCTTCGTACTGCTCCGGCGTGACATGTTCCAGCCAGTCCACCGGCTGGCCATCGAGCTTCTCCTGGATTGCGATGTGGGTCATCGTCGTCGTTGGCGCCGGCAGCGCGAGCCGGAACCGGCGCGTCAAACAACGGATCGATGCGGACCGTTCCGCTGAACCACTCTGCGGGCCCTTTGGCCGAGGGTTGTGAACCACTGCGCTTGATTTCCATCTCGCCTCCTGGCGTTCTTGGCGAATCAGAAACTAATCCTTGGAGAACTGGACTCGAACACCGCGTGGCCCGAGCACCTGTGCCAGGTCAGAAGGGTCATCCACCCGACCAAGGCGGGTATACGAGTACGACGATTGAAACGTCAGGTAAAAGACCACCAGGGTGTCCGCGCCATACAGCATGAGATCGCCATTCCGGATTGTTCCTGGTCGGCTCGCATTCGCCGGCACCGGTTTCGGCAACTCGGCATGCTTCTCATTGCCATTGAGCTCGCTCATGTCCAGCGTCAGCGGCAGTTGCGCTGCGAACGCACGGGCGGCGGCGGTGTCGGTCAAGGTGATGGCGAAGCGGCGTTCGCCGACGGTCATCCACATATGCGATTCCTCCGGTTGTGCAGATACCGCACCGGCCGCCGGGACGAGCAGGCTGAACAGCAAGATCAGGCTCGTCGGGTGATCCGACAATCAGATAGGACAGCGCACGACCAGCCAATTCCACGCCACACTCATGATTCCCTCACGGAGACGATGACCTTGCCCTTTGCGCGTCCGGCTTCGACGTAGGCCATCGCTTCTTTTGTCGACGCGAAGGGGAAAACTCGATCCACGACCGGGCGAATGATTCCCTGATCGATGAGCGACGTGATCTCGCTCAACTGACCGCCGTTCGCTCTCATGAACAGAAACGAATAGTGCACCTGCCGGCGCTTTGCCTGCGCCCGAATCCCGCGGCTCAGGACACCCATGACGATGCTCAAGACCCATGACGCGCCGATCGTTCGCGCAAAGGCGGCATCAGGTGGGCCTGAAATTGAGATGAGCTGTCCACCGGGCTTGAGCACGCGCAGAGATTTCTCGAGCGTCACCTTGTCCAGGCTGTTCAGGACCACGTCGTAGTCACGGAGCACCTCCGCGAAGTCCTCCTTCTTGTAGTCGATCACGACGTCGGCCCCGAGACGTCGGACCAGATCCATGTTGTCGGTGCTCGTGGTCGTCGCCACCGTCGCGCCGGCGTGCTTCGCCAGCTGGATGGCAAATGTGCCCACACCACCCGAGCCCGCGTGGATGAGCACCTCTTGTCCAGGCTTCAGGTTCGCTCTTTCGATCAGCGCCTGCCACGCGGTCAAGCCGACCAGCGGGATGGAAGCCGCTTCTGCCATGGTGAGGGCGGTGGGCTTGATCGCCACGTCGTCTTCGTTCATCGCAATGAATTCCGCGAAGGCGCCGACTCGCCCGTCCGCTGGCCGCGCGTAGACTTCGTCGCCGGGCCTGAATCGACGCACGCGAGATCCGACGCGGACCACGACCCCGGCCACGTCATGGCCCAGAATGATCGGCAGGCGATAGCGCAGAAAACTCTTGAACTCGCCGTTCCTGATCTTGGAATCCAGCAGGTTCACGCCCGCGGCGCAAATCTGGACCAGGACGTCATCCTCCCGCGGCTGCGGGTCCGGCATGTCGCCAGCCCGCACGCGATCGGCGCTTCCGTAACGATCGAGGATGAACGCCTTCATCAATCCTCCAGGAACTGGATGGCGTGCTTCAGGAACCGATCGGGATATGAACTGCGATCATGATGTCATTCACGCCGTTCGGATAGGACCAACCGGTCTATAGCACGCTAGGCGTGCTATAGTGCTAATGGTGTGATCCGGACGTTCTCCGATGAAACGACCCGGGATATCTGGAACGGCGTCAACAGCAAGGCGGCGCGGCGGGTTCCTCGCGAGCTCTGGGCAAATGTGCGTCGGAAACTCGATCAAATCGACGCGGTGACGAAGCTGGACGATTTGAAAATGCCGCCCGGGAACAGATTGCACGCGCTTGGTGCTGATCTGCGAGGGTTCCACGCGCTGCGAGTCAACGATCAGTATCGGATCGTGTTCCGCTTCGACGGCGGAGACGCGTTCGAAGTGCTGTGCACGGACTACCACTGAGGAGCCTCCATGCTGCCGACCCATCGCCCGCCGACTCATCCTGGCGAGATGCTCCTGAAGGAGTTTCTCGAACCTCTTGGCGTGTCTCAGGCCGAGGCGGCCACTCGGATGAATATTCCTTTCCAGCGGCTGAATGGGATCGTCAGGGGCCGTCGGGCCGTCAGCGCGGACACGGCGCTGCTACTCGAGGCGCTGACGGGTTGGGACGCACAAATCTGGTTGACACTGCAGGCCAAGTGGGACCTGTGGCACGCGCTGAAGGCCCGAGGGCGGCGGCCGAAGGTCCGCCCACTCCACGTCACCGCCTCAACAACGCTGGCCAATTGAGCACCACGTTGGTCGACCTTCGAGTCTCGCGCTGAACCAGTGGTACTGCAATCAAGAAGCGGCCGCCGGGATCGGACTGCGGAGTCGCCGTCACGCCGATGCTTGGAGGGAAAGGCAGCCGCTCGGGATCGCCGTTCTCGAAGCCGGTATCGGTCGTGCTCACGGACACGGCGAACACCGAGGTTCCACCCGGAGCCGTGTTGAAGACGATCTCCCGGTCGATCCGCCACTGTGGCCAGCTGCCCGCCGAGATCTGCCGCCTGCCCTCCCCGACTGACGGCTGGCCGGTCTGCTCCGACACTCGGAACGGGCGGACAAAGAGACCCGAAGGTCCCGTCGATACGTACGCAATCCATCGCATGTCAGGTGAAAAGACGCCGGCCCACTCATTGCTGGCCTCGCCGAGCAGCCGATGTGGCTGGCGATCGGCGAGGGACAAGGCCCACAGGTCGTATCCCGTGTTCGGCGCGTTCTCGGTGTGGTAGAGCAGAAACCGGCCGTCGCGCGACCAACTGGTTGGATAGTGCCGCAACGCCGGCTCCTTGAGCAGCACCTGCTCGTCGCCGAGTCCGGACGCGGCCTTCTCGTAGATCGTGTCGCCGAGACGGCCGGCCGAGTAGGCAATGCGGGTGCCGTCGTGAGACCACACGGCGGGCGAGTACACGTTCTTGCTGAACGTGAAACGCGTCGGCTGACCGCTGGCAAGATTCAGCATCCAGAGGTCGCCGGGGAAGCCGTACGGAGCATCTTTCACGAGCGCGCGCCGGCCGTCCGGCGACAACACCACCGGCCGCTCCGGTCCTGGTGTCCCGACCGTGCCCAGGGACTTCCCCTGCCGGTCAACCCAGGTGAGCTGGAAGCTGCCAGGGTCCGAAGCGGCCTGATAGACGAGAACGTCGTCGGACACCGAAAACATGCCGACGGAGTACCACGTGATCAGGACATCCTCGGCCAGCGGCACCTGTTCGCCGCGGAGCTCCAGGCGGCGAGCGTCGAACGGTTGTGCCATCAGCGTGCCGGCGCGCAGAAAGATTAGTTGGCCGTTCGCGAAAGTCGCCGGCACACTTGTCGCCAATATCCGCTGCCGCGATTGGTTCGCCGCGTCGACGTCGAGCGAGCCAACGTACATGCCCTCGACGTCGGGCGGGCCGGAACGGAAATACAGAAAGTGAGTGCCGTCTGGAAGGAACGTCGGCCCCGCGTGAACGAACTCTTCCTTGGAGAGGTCGACCTCGGTCACCGCCGTCGCCACGCCCCCCGCCGGCGACACACGCCACAGCGGACCACCCGATCCGCCGCCCCAGCTCCCCACCACGATGTCGCCACGCCGATTCCAGGTGCCCAATCCGACGACTGCGGCGGTGGGAAAAGTGGCCACCGTGTCCGGCGGACCGCCGGCTGTGTCGATTCTCCTGAGTGTGTTGCCAACGATGAAGCCCACGTACCGGCTGTCGGGGGACCAGAAAGGCGTCGAGGCACCCTCTGTACCCGGCAGGCGCCGCCATTCAAGGGCGTCGAGATCGCGCAACCATAACGCGGAGCCCACCGCCGCCAGTTTGCGGCCGTCCGGGGATACCGACCCGCTCGACAGAGCCTGATTCTCCGGCCACGGCGCCTCGAATCGGCCGGGCGAGCCGGGCGCCGTCGGCTGAAGCACCCAGGCGCCAATCCCCACTGCGATTGCCGTCATCAATACGGCCAACCCCTGCCACACCCGAACCGATCGCGCGGGCATCGGCGGCGGCGGCGCGGCAGCCGCCCACCTCAGGGCGTGCCTGACGTCGCGCGCTGATTGCCAGCGTTTCTCCGGATCTTTTTCGAGGCAGATTCGCACCACTTCCGCGAGCCCGCGCGGCGTGTGCGGCTGCATCTCGAATAGTGGTCGCGGCTCTTCCTTGAGGATCGACGCGACGAGGTTCGCCTGTGTCTGGCCGGAGAACGGTCGGGTGCCGGCGATCAGCTCGTAGAGCACGACGCCGAAGGCGAAGATGTCGCTGCGCGTGTCAGCGTCGCGGCCCTCGACCTGCTCGGGCGACATGTACGGGAGGGTGCCGAGGATGGATCCTTCCGCGGTCAGAGAAACGGTTTGCGTCGCCGCCTGGCTGAGGCTGCCAGCCGCCGGAGCGTCCTGGATCTTCGCGAGACCGAAATCGAGCACCTTCACGCCGCTCTTGGTGAGCAGGATGTTGCCGGGCTTCAGGTCGCGGTGGACGATGCCTTTCTGGTGCGCGGCGTCGAGCGCGTCGAGGATTTGCTCGGCCAATGCGAGCGCCTGAGCCAGCGGCACCGGTCCGTACAGCGACTCGCCCTCGATGTACTCCATGACGAGGTAGTCAGGGCCGACGTCGTACAGCGAACAGACATGCGGATGGTTGACCGCCGCGATGGCCCGCGCCTCACGTTCAAAGCGCTCACTGAAAGATGTGTGACTGGCCTTGATGGCGACCAGCCGATTGAGCCGCGTGTCCCGCGCCTTCCATACCTCGCCCATGCCGCCAGCGCCAAGGGGGGAAAGAATCTCGTACGGACCAAGTCGCGTACCTGCGGCCAGAGCCATGGAATTGGCTCGGATTATAGAACGGTGACCTCCGCATTCCGACGCTCACTCGGGTGGATCTCGAGAGCGGCAAAGAAGGACAGCGTGCCTCAGCGCGCGGCCGCCGCCAGAAGCTGCGGGAGAATCTTCGCCCACGCGGCGTCATCGTCCTCCCCCTCGACTTGGATGGTGCGCCCCGGTGACTCGATCCAGTAATAGCTGGAATTGCCCTTCGCGGTGACGCATTGCTGACCGCCGGGTACACCAGGAACCGGCTGTACCTTGCCGCGCGCTTCGTGCATGATCGAATCGGCGCAGACAGCGCGCCAATGTTTGGCGAAGGCGTCGGCATTGGCGCCCACGGCGATGTTCACCATCACACCGGTACGCATGCTCCCCTTGTCGTCCTTTCCAATCAGCTCGCAGTAGTCGACCCGGATGCCGGTACCTCCGATGAACGGCTGGTTGGATTTGTACTGGCCGAACTGCCAACGGTACGGGGTCAACTTGTCGAGATCAGCGGCACGCAGCGGACATTTGCCGCTGTCACCGCCGGCCTGGCTGGAGACTCGGGCGGCGGCTTCTAACGACGATGATGTAGGTGCTTCACTGCAGGCAATCAGCGACAGCACGAGAGCGAGCATGGGCCAGCGTTGCGCATTCACGACGGGTTTCTCCTATGGCTTCGCTTCCGCGACGTTGGAGAGCAGGCGAGTGGACGTGCGGGCCTCGACGTTTCCCAGAAGAGCAAAGACGAAGGCGACACCACACATCGCCAGCACGCGAACCAGGAACGGCGAGCCGCCGACCCCTGGTATCTCAGGCGCCGCCACCGCGGCGATCGTTCCGGCGATCAGCGCGAACACCGCCCCGATCGCGAGAATCAGCGGATGCAGCCGCAGGCGGACGTTCAACCGAGAGCCGCCGGATCCCGGCAGTATCTGTCCGTCGAGGACCGATCGGAACGAGTTCCGCCCCCGCACGCGCCGCATCACGTGGAAACGCCCGTCGGCGAAGGTTCCCTCGAATGCCAGCGCGAGGCGACGCGTCAGTTCGTCGACGCCGAGAGGGCTGTCGAGCACCAACGCCCGACCGGGGTAAAACAGGTCAAACATCCCAGAACGTCCTGTCGATTGGAACGCACGACGCAGAGGGAGATTCCCTCACGATTCCCCGGGCAGGACATCATTGGTTCGTCCCGCGCACGGCCCAGGCGCGCGCGTGCAACACGATGGCCTTGTCCGGCCCATCGCCGAGCAGCCGGCGGTGCAGGCGCAGCCGCAACGCTTCCCGGTCCTCAGCTGACAACGACGCGACGTAAGCGCCGGCGGGTCCCTGCTTTTCCAGAAATGGCGCCCAGAAGTCCTCGAACGACGTGAACCTCGTCTCGATGATCAGCGCCTCTTCGACGACATCCTGCAGGCCCTGCCCGCGCCACAGCGCCGCGAGCTCGCCGCGCCGGCACAGCGCCATGTGGCGCTCGTCTTTCGCGGCGTGTGCGGGCGCCAGCGCCACCGCCTCGTCCCAGAACACGCGCAGCATCTCCATGCCTTCGCCGTAGTCCCACACTGCGGCGGCAATCGTGCCCTTCGATTTCGTAACCCGCTTCATTTCGTCCAGCGCCTTCCGGCTGTCCGGGATGAAGTTGACGACCAGAAGCGACAACGTGCGGTCGAACGTCTGATTGCCGAAGTGCATCTGCTGCGCGTCGCCGACCTCGAACTGGACGAGCGGGCTGCCGAGTTGCGACTGCGCGAGCGCCACATACGGCGCCGCGGGATCGATGCCGACGGTGCGGCTCGACGGCGCAATTTTCGCGATCGCTGCTGTGAGCGCGCCGGTGCCGGAGCCGACGTCGAGCACCGCGTCGCCGTCGCGCACCCCGGCAAACCGCACGAAGAGGGGAGCCAGGTTGCGGCTCCACCTGCCCATGAAGCGCTCGTAGGCTCGCGCTTCTGAGAAAATCGCGTCCTGTCCGCCAGCGCCGTCGAACAGGACGGCGAATGCCACACCAAGCAGCGTCGAGACGGTCACATACGTCGTCATGGTTCAGCTCCGCGGGCTGCGCGCAACGCGGCGAGCAGCGACGCCTCCAGGTCGGCCGGCATTTCCATCCGGGTCGCATCGCGCACGATCCGCGGCGTTTCAAGGTACGACGCGATGAACGCCTCGCAGCGCCGACAGCCAGCGACATGCGCCTCGATGGCGGCGCGCACATCCGGCGCGAGCAGTCCTTCCAGATAGTCGATCAGCAGCTCGACGCCCGACCGGCAGACGACGTCGCTCATGGCCTGCCTCCGGCGAGCTCGCTCAGGTATTCACGCACCATCAGCCTCGCTCGATGGACCCGCTGACGCACCGTCGCGGGTTCGACTCGCAACACCTGCGCGACCTCTGCCGTGGAGAGTTCTTCCAGGTCACGCAGCACGAAGGCTTCCCGGTACAAGTCCGGCAAACCATCGATGGCGGCCTGTGCTTTCTCCGCCAGCACTTGCCGATCAAGCAGTTCGTCGACGCGACACACCACCCGTAGCGCATCGGGCGTCTCTTCGAGCCTGCCGTCGGCGTCGAAGCGCGGCTGAAATTCGTCGAGCGATTCGGCCGGCCGGCGCGACCGCGCCCGCCGATGCATCAGTCCAGCGTTGGTGGCGATCCGGTAGAGCCAGGTGCTGAACTGTGCGTTGCCTCGGAACGTCAGGACGTTGCGATAGACCTGCCAGAACGTCTCCTGCACGACGTCCGGCGCATCGGTTTCGCTCGTCAGCCGACATGCAAGACGAAACACACGCTGCTGATAGCGCAGCACCAGCGTTTCGAAGGCGGCATCGTCCCCGGCGGCAGCACGTGCCGCGAGATCCTCGTCGGTCGATTCCGGCGCGCGGCCGATCATGCTCCCGATTCTACGCGTCGCCTCTTGTGATGCCGGCAGAAGCCGGGTTGTGACAGGCCGATGTCGGCGATGCGGTCGGAGTAACCGTTCCTAACGCCGCTTCGGCAAGAGCAGCACGATCGCGCCGCGGAGTTTCCACGACGGCGCGGTCTCGGGATGCACGGCGAATCCACCGAAGCCGACCTGATAACTCGCCGGCAATGTGCCGAACGACGATACCTTCGAGACCACGACGTTGATCGGTACCGTCCACTGCTCGTCAGCCGCCTTGAAGTTGCCGGTGCTCTCCGACTGCAGAGTCAGCGTCAGCGCTTTCTTCGTCGTGAACGCCAGGAACGGCTGCACAAACATCTGGTTGACGTCCTCGCGCTTCGCATTGCCCGAGAAGGACCAGACCTGATTCCAGAGTGCGCCGTAGGTCCATTGCCCGGCTTGCTTCAGCGCCACGATGGTCGGCCCGGCGCTCCACTTCTCGGTGCCGAGCGTCGGCTCGGTCGTAGACGGGAGGCTGATCACCGGACCTGCTCCCCAGGTAAAGGAACTCCCGGTGCGCGGTGAAAAGAAGAACGAGGTGAGGATGTCGCTCACGCCGGATGCGGCGGCGCCGCCCTCGAACAGGGGCGGCTGCGATACGAGCGGCACGATCACCCGCGCGATCAGATTCCACTTGGGTGTCAGCGCAAACGGCATCACCGGCTGGATATTGAGAATAAAGCGGGTCTGCTTGTCGGGACCGACGTTCTGTTCCCAATTGAACTGGAAGGGCACGCTGACGAGATCCGAGATCGGATTCGACAGCTTCTTCGCCAGTTCCGCGTCGTCGCCGACGCCGGCTCCAGCCGGTTGGGCAGGAGAAGACTGTGCAAAGACAGGTGCTGAAACACACAGCGCGAGACAGACAACCGCGATCGCGCGGCCGGGCATTGAGGTTGTCATCTTGGGACTATTCCACCGCGCGGTAAGACACCAATTTCCACTCGCCGTTCAGCCGGCGCCAGACCAGCACGAGCGCGCCGCCCGGCCGGCCTTCCTGGACCACCTGCAGCAGGACGCCATAGTAGGTGCCGTACTGCGGTGTCGCAGACGGGACGAACTTCTTTGGCGGCACCACCCCGCAGGCGTACATCTCACCTAGCTCGGTCGGCGCCTCGACGATGGTGAAGTCCTGCTCGAAGGCGTGCTTCACGACGCGCACGGCCGGCGACCACGGGATCACCGGATTCATCGCCGATCTCAAGCTGGTCGGCCGCCGCCACTCCTTCGCCGCCCGCTCCAGCAGCTGGATGCTGGCCTGCTGCAGCCGCTCCGTGGACGACTTCGGATTCACCTGCATCGAATCGGCGACGCACGGAAGAACGTCCGGAGCAAAGAACGAGACGGCTTCCCGATAGTTGCCGCGGATGATCCAGTCGGCGAGAAATTCCTGCGCCGCGTCAGCGAGCTCTGGAATCGAGGCATTCGCAGGCCGGTTTGGCGGCAGCGGATTTTCAGCCCGGGTCGTTGCGCCGCCGAGCGGTCCGGAGGCTTCGTCAGAGTCATCGCCGAACCTCACCGCCCCGAACACCTCCGACCACCAGTTGCCGAATCCGCTCCACCGTCCTTCGTGGCGACGTGCGTTGTCGCCCGCTCGCACGTCCGAATTCGACGACGTGAGGTGGCCGTTGAACAGCGATTGCGGCGCCTTGCTGGCCCGATAATCGACGTCGATGTCGGCGCTCAGTCCGTCATCGGCCATTGAGAACTGCACGCTCGGCGCGCCCGTGCCCAGGCGGAAGGAGTGCGGGTATCCCGCGTGATAGACCGTGTTTTCGTGGCTCCGGACGAACTCTCGCGAGCGCTCGAGAATGTCTTTCGCGTTCGGCTGCAACGTCACATAGATCCGGAACTGCTGATCGCCGCTCTTTCCGCCCTGCTCGCCGGCGATACGGTCGAGACCCGCGACCAGGTCGATCGCCCGGCCGAGCGGCTTCTTGTCGTCGTCGGTGAGCGTCGAGCGCGACAATGCATGAGTGATCGCGTCGAACGTCGTCTGCTCGGACAGGCTGAGCGAGCGGAAGCGCTCCTCCGGAGTCATGGTTTCGCCGAGCTTGACGTTCAGCGCGCGAGCGTAGCTGTCGAAAATCCGTTGCCGGTCGGCGTCCAGTTCCACATAGCGATTGCGGACCGTCCGCATGACGATCCGAGGATCGACCAGCGAACGCCCGGGCCACTCGCGATCGATGCCGACGACGCGAAGCCCGTCTGGCTCACGGCGCAGATAGACGTTCACGACCATGCCGGGGTCGACGCCCTCCGCAGTGATCTGTGCCAGCACGTAGCTGCCCGACGGCACGCGGCTGGCGTCCGGCGGGATCCGTTGGTCCTGGCTGGCCGACGCCAGCACCGCCGCCGGCTTGCCGGCGCGGTTGTCGTAGGTCAGCCAGTTCGTGCGGTATCGTCTCGGCGCCGCGAACTTGTGCTGCACGGCCAGATCGACGAAGGTCAGTTCGCCGCCGCGAACCGCGAACTCGTCGAGCGCCAGGACCGCGGCGAAATACGTGCGGCCGATGCGATTGCGCCGCTCGATCAGGCAGTCCGCGATCCACTTGGCGGCGTTCGGATCGGAGTACTGCGCAACCTGCACGATCGCGCGGATGTCATCGTCCGTGAATGCCGCCACCTGTCTCGCCGCCCAGAACGCATCATCCGGCAGCCGGTTGGCGAACGGCGCGATTTCGTACAGGTTGGTCCACTTTTCCGGCTCGAAGGTCTCGGCGTCGAAGCCGCCGACGGCCGGCAGATCGGGGTACTTCGCGCGCATCCAGCCCGGCGTGTAGATGCCGAGGCCGACGATGTTGCGCAGCGCCGTGCTCTGTCCGTACACCGGATCGCGGCCTTCCCACACCATCTTCGGTCCGGTGACGCCGCTGCCCAGCGTCGCCGCGAAGTCGTACAGGTAGTGGCGGATGTGCGGCGGCTGTCCCGGCGGCTGGACGACGATGTCGACGGTGTGCAGCGCATCGAAGCGCGTGTGGTTCAACCATGCCGAGAAGACCTGCAGGCCGCGCAATTCGCGGCGGTGCTCATGCGGGATGACGTCGTTCGCGTCGTCGCTGCGGGTGCCGAACATCTGAAATGGACCGGCCAGCGACACGCCGTCGGTCGGGACCCTGAGAGCGACGGCGCGGTAGCGGCCGTCGCTGCGGCGCGCGACATCGGCAAGCAGACGATCGATGTGCTCAGGGAGCAACGGTCGCACCCCGGCGTTGGAGTTGACGTCGGTCGCGTTGGGTTCAATCACGAGCTGGTCGCGACTGAAGTCCGCGAGATACGTCTCGGGGACGTAATAGCCGAGGGCGTGAAAGAAGCGCGACGCGATCATCTCCGCGCCGGTCGCCAGTTCAGGCGCGTCTCGCGAGTCGAAACGCAACAGGTAGACGCGGTTGTTTGAATCCTTGAAGACGAGCGTCGGACGCAGCCCCTGGTTCTTCAGCAGCAGGACCTGCCACGGGCCGGTCTTCGACGGCGGCTGATCGCTTCCGCTGCCGCGCTGCAACTCTGCGAGGCTCATGCGCGTCCGACCGTGACGATTCACGTACCACGCGCCGTCGAGCACGTCCCCCAGCGTGTTGACGCCTTGCGCGGGGATGACCTGCTTGCCGGGATGCCGCTCTCCCGGATGGCCGAATGTGGCCGACATCGCTTCGAGAAGCACACTGAGATTGCGCTTCCCGGGATCGGGCACCGGCAAGGGCGCTGGCTCGCGAAGCAGCGGGTCGTCGGGATAGAACTTCTGCGCCGCCGATTCGCCTCGACCGATGCCGATCGCGATGATGAGCAGCGCGAGCACGCGCGCGACATGGGGCAGAGTCTGCCGAGCGGTCGTCATTAGAACCGTCTCCGCGACACGTCGCTGATCGACCAGATCCAGCGCGTGCCCTCGCGCCCGGTGGCGACGTCCATGCGCAACACGACCGCGCCGCGGAGCCGGACGCGCATCCCGATGCCGCCGCTGTAGTTCAAGTCGGCGAAGTCGATGCTTCCCTTGTTTGCCACCGTCTTGCCGGCGTCGGCGAACAGCGCCATCTCGAGGCCGCTGAAGGCGTACCAGCGATGCTCGACGGCGGCCATGAACGCGTTGTTGTCGTGAAACCGGTAGTAGTTGTAGCTGCGCAGCTCGAAGCTGCCGCCGAGCGTCGGCAGCAGATAGAAGGGAACGATCTGATTGTCCTTGCCGGCGTACGCAAGCCGCGCTTTGACGAACAGCGCCAGGACCCGCTGCTGGTTCATATACGGGAAAAATTGCTGCCCCTCGATATCCAGCTGGCGATGGTTGTAGGTGCCCCCTTCCTTGTCCACGTAGCGTCTGAATTCAAGCCCGTAGAAACCCCCGCTCCTCGGGCCTCGCGCCGGATTTCGAGTGTCGAATCCCGCGAACGCACCCCAGGATAGGAATGTCGTGTCGTCGAAGAGTCCGGGCGCGGTGATCGCGTCGAATTTGGTCTCGATCGACGGGATGTCGCCCCCGCTGACCGCGCCGGTGTGCGCGGCACCGTAGCCGATATCGAGGCCGGCGTTCAGCGCGCGTGTGAACCGGTAGCCTGCCCGAGCCGTGCCCGACGCCGTGTTCAGCTGATACCGGGTGCGGTCTTCCTTGAGGGATTTGGCACCCAGACCGTAGTAATCCATCTGCGGCGACCGTTCGTACTTGATGTAGAGGTTCACGAAGGTCGCGTCCGACCGTTTCAGATGGTTGATTTGCAGCTCGCCGTCGTAGAGCTGGGCGCCGCGCAGTGTGCCGCGCGCGGTGACCCGCGCGGTGAGCACGTCGTTCAACAGATCCGAGCGCCGGTAGCCAATGCCGAACGTCTGGCCTTGTCCCGAGCGCGTGCCCGAAAGCAGCAGCTGCCATCCGTTGTTGCCCTCGCCGGTCTCGATGCCTTCGATGAAGCCGCGATCCAGCAGGCGGTTGGCCCGGGCGACCAGCGGGCTCTCCCGCTCGGGCCACAACGTCGCGTCCTTCTGGCGCCGCGCGAGCTCGATTTGCTCGACGCGGGTCGTCGGCTCGGCACTCTGCCTGGCGGGAGCCGATGCGGTCGGCGTCTGCGCCAACACAGCCGGAGCGTAAAGGCCCGATATCAGTACGCTGGCGACGGCGATGCCGGGCAGGGAGGTTGATCGCATAGGACTCGGCTGTGAATGGAAAGCACTTGCCATGCCACTGCGTATGGCGTGGCGCGATTCAGCCGTCAGTACCCGCGGATCGCAAGTGCCTGAGATCTGGGGTGCGAGCAGCGCCCCGATCTCAGCCCGCCGTCACCGGCGTCACGAGCCGTCTTCGAGCTGGCTCCACGCGCCTGCCTCGAGCCCGAGCTGCTCGCTGATTCGATACGCTGCCCGGCCGAGTATCCCGGTGTAGGTCGGAAACGACAACGGCAGCCGGGCCAGTTCCTCGACGCGCATGCCGCCGGACATGGCGATCGCGGTGACCTGAACGATTTCGACGGCGCGTTCGCCGACGACGTGGCATCCGAGGATGAGGTGGCTCGCACGGTCAACGACCAATTTGCAGAAGCCATCCGTTCGCCCGTCGATGATCGTTCGCGTCGTTTCGTGAAAATGCACGGTGGCCGCGACCACGTCGTGCGTCGATCGCGCCACGGCTTCGGTCACGCCGACCCGCGCGTACTCGGGCTCGGAGAAACCTCCAATCGGAGACACGCCTTCGTCGAGCGA
>DASUGM010000045.1:0-26982 GCA_036274055.1 Vicinamibacterales bacterium
GGGCACACGCACCGGCGCATTTGGCGCATCGGCGCACGGAGCTAGCTCTTCTCGTATATCTGGACCAAGTTCCCGCACGTGTCCGCGAAGATGGCGATCGTCACCGGTCCCATCTTCGCGGGCGGCTGGGTGAAGACGACACCGCGCGCCGCGAGGCGCTCGTATTCCTGCGCGATGCCGGTGACTTCGAACGCCGCCACTGGAATGCCCTGCGCGAACATCGCCTGCTGAAACGCCTTGCCGGCGGGGTTGGCGTTGGGCTCGAGCGCCAGCTCGACGTCGGGGTGGCCGTCGGGCGAGGTCACGGTGATCCACCGGTACTCGCCGACGGGAATGTCCTTGTCCGGGCGAAAGCCGAGGACGTCGGTGTAGAACGCGAGCGCGCGCGACTGGTCGTCGACCATGACGCTGGTGAGCTTGATCCGCATGCGAAAAGTCTCTCAGATGCCGTGGCGCGGCGCTTCTTGAAAACTGCGAAACGCATCCGCGGGCAGGCGCGTCATCAGCAACAGGCAGCCGGGCATCAGCGCCGGCGGCAACGCGTCGGGCACTGTGACCATCGCGCGCATCCGCCGCTGGAAGGCCGACGGCGGCTCGCCAACCCGGCGCACGAACAAGTCGCTGAAGCTGCCGAGGCTTTCGCAGCCGAGGTCGAAGCAGACGTCGGTCACCGAGCGCCCGCGCGCCAGCAGCCGCTTGGCGCGATCAAGCCGGGCATCGATCCGGTATTGGTGCGGGGTGACGCCGAACACCGCATGAAACTGGCGAATGAAATGAAACGGCGACAGGCCCGCATCGCGGGCGATCGCCTCGATCGTGCGCGCCGGCGCTGAATCGCAGGCGCGCAACTGCTCACGCGCGGCGCACAGCCGCAATCGCCGCTCACGGGTCAGGATCATCGCGCCGCCCGCTGTCCCCGGCGCCGTTGCGTCGAACGCTGCCGAACCGGTCCGGTCGCGGTGCAGCGCAGGTCGCGCAGCAAGCCGTCGCGCACATCGTAGATCCAGCCGTGAACGACCAGCGGCTGCTTCCGCCGCCACGCGTCGTTGACGATCGTGGTCTGGCAGACGTGCTCGACCTGATCGACAACGTTCAATTCGCACAACCGATCGATCCTGGCTTCGTCGCCGCGGGCCCGATCGATGGCCTGGGCGTGACTGTCGCGGACATCCTGCACGTGTCGCAGCCAGTTGTCGCAGACGCCGAGGGTCGATCGAAAGTAGGCGGCGCGCACACCGCCGCAGCCATAGTGCCCGCAGACGATGACGTGCTCGACCTTGAGGACGTCGATCGCGTACTGGAGCACCGACAGGCAGTTCAGGTCGGTGTGGACGACGATGTTGGCGACGTTGCGATGAACGAACAGTTCCCCGGGCATCAGCCCGACGATCTGATTGGCCGGCACGCGGCTGTCCGAGCAGCCAATCCACAGGTATTTGGGCGCCTGCTGCGCCGCCAGGGACATGAAGAACCCGGGATCGCGCTGCCGGATTCGCTGGGCCCATTCACGGTTGTTCTGAAAGAGGCGTGGGAGTTTGGTCACGTAGGTATCAAATATTACGGGAAAACGCTGGTCCAACTCTTGCTATGCAGATTACTCATGCGCACGCTCGGGGCCCTCGTCGCCGTGCTCGGATTGACCGTGGCTGGCTGGGTGTATCTGGCGCAGCCGGTCGAGTCAGCGTCGACGCTGAACGTGACGTCGGGGTCATCGGCGGAGATCCGCCAGACCGCGATCCTGCGTGACAACCTCGACAAGCCGGCCGACGCGGGGCTCGCCAGTCTCTACGCCGAGATCAACACGAAGCATTTCGCCGGCGCGCTGCCGCTGATGCCAGTGCGCTGGGAGCCGCGACTGGCGGAGATCGGCGCCCTGGCGGGCCGCAACTTCACGCTCGAGGGAATGTTCGGCCGGGTCGGCAATCGCACGGTCATCCTGCTTCACCCCAATCTGCTCCCCGACATCGACGCGCTCGAGCGGGCGTTGTCGCATGAAATGGTGCACGCGCGCCTGTTCTTCCTCGGCGACACGACGACGGATCACGGCCCGGCGTTCCGCGCCGAGCTCGAGCGGCTGGCCGACGAGGGCGCGTTCGAAGGCATTGCGTCCACCGAGGATGAGCGCGCGCAGCTGCGTGCGTGGCTCGATGTCGAGACCATCAGGATCAAGAGCGAGCGTGAAGCGCTCGAGCAGCTTGCGCCTGAGCTGGCGCGCGAGCGCGAAGGCGTCGAGCGCGGGGGCGACGATGCGGCCGCGCGCCGCGACGCCTACAATCTGCGCGCCGAGGCGACCAACACGCGCACCGCGGCCTTCAACGAGGCGCTCGCCGAATTCAACCGGCAGGTCAAGCGCTACAACCTCATGATCAGCTATCCCGACGGAATGGACGAACCTGCGCGCGCGGCGCCGCTGCCGCCGCAGACGGGCCCGCGCTAGATGGCGACGGTATCAGTCGTCTGGCGTCGTCTTGACGGTCCCGGTCACGACGTCTGTCGTTTCGAGCGCCATGGGTCCGGCTGGAGGCTCGAGGGTTCGGCGGCGTTCATCGCCGACGATCTGCCGGCGATGCTCGCCTACACGCTCGATTGCGATCACGAGTGGCGCACGATCGCGGGCCACGTCACCGGATGGCGACACGATGTGCCGGTCGACGTTCAGATCGTGCGCAGCTCGCGCGGGGCGTGGTCGATGAACGGCGATCAGGTGGCCGGCGTCGACGGCCTCGACGATCTCGACTTCGGCTTCACGCCGGCGACCAACTTGACGCAACTGCGCCGACTGTCGCTGACGATTGGTCAGACGGCCGAGCTCACGGTGGCCTGGCTCGATGTCTTCGCGGGGACGCTCTCGCCGCTCGGGCAGCACTATCAGCGCCTGACCGACACGCTCTATTCCTACGAAGCGCCGGCGTTTGGCTACGCGGACGAACTCGAGGTCGATCCCGTAGGCTTCGTGGTTCGCTATCCTCGGTTGTGGGAGGCCGAGTGAAAGCCAGACGCACGTATCTCGAGATGCGCGACGCGACACGGCTGTCGCCGGCACGAACGCCGCCGGTGCAGGTCGACATCGCCCGCGAGTATGCCTGTCTGCCGTCGACCTACCGCGATCTGTATCTCGGCGTCGGCGCCGCCTATCACTGGACCGATCGCGCGGCCTGGACTGACGAGCAAATCGCCGCGCACCTGGGACAACCGTCGATCTCGATCTTCATCGCGCGGGTCACCGGCGTCGTCGCCGGGTTCTTCGAACTGCGTGAGCGCGAGGAGGGCTCGGTCGAGATCGCGTACTTCGGGCTGATGCCGGAGTTCGTCGGTCAGGGACTCGGCGGGCACCTGCTCACCGCCGCCGCGCGTGAAGCCTGGCAGCTGAAGCCGACGCTCGTGTGGGTGCACACGTCGACGCTCGATCACGGGGCGGCGCTGACGAATTATCTGAGGCGGGGGTTTGAGATCGCGCGGACTGAGGAGTATGAAGTGAGCTGAGGGAAAAGCGCGGTCCCAAGAGCCTTCAACATGAAGGACATGGAGAAGACCAACTTTTTGGAAACCTCACGAGATGAGTTCTGACTGAGGAACGCATCGAAATTCGGAGCTCATGAAGAGCCTGACAGCTACGAGCTGATCTTCTTCATGAGCTCCATCCGAAGCCCGGTTCTTATCCACACAACGCATCTCGCAAGGTTTTCCAAGAAGTTGGTTTGCTCCATGTCCTCCATGTTGAAGGCTTTTGTGACAAGCGCTTTTCACTCAGCTCAGTAACGATCTGCCCGGAACGCCTCCGCATCAAAGCTCGGCTGTTCCCCGGTCATCAACTGCGCCAGCAGCACCCCCGTCCCGGTCGCGGTTTTCAGGCCCGCCATCTGGTGGCCGGTGGCGAGATACACGTCGCCGCGGCCCTTCGCGCGCCCGATCAACGGCATGCCGTCGGGGGTGCAGGGACGCAGGCCGCGCCAGATTTCTGTCGCGACCGGCGCGTCGCCGATGTTGAGCATGCCCTTGGCGCCGCGCAGGATGACGTCGACGCGGCGGCGGTTGATCGAGAAGTCGTTGCGCACGAGCTCGAGCGTGCCGGCAATCCGCAACGCGTCATGATGCGGGTTGACCGCGACTTTGCGCTCGATCAGGTAAATCGATCGCGACGGGTGCGGGGTCGCCCGCGGCAACACCAGCGAGTAACCCTTGGCGCCGAGAATCGGGACACGTAACCCCAGCATCCTGCCGAGCGGCTCTGACCACGATCCCGCCGCGAGGACGATGCGATCGGCGGTGATCTCGCCGTGCGTCGTCGCCAGCGTGCGCGGCCCGGCGCCGGCCGGCGAGATGCCGAAGACATCGGCGCCTTCCAGGAAGGTCACGCCGGCGCGAGCGGCGTCGGCGGCAAGGGCACGGACGGCCTTGTAGGGTTCGCAATGCGCGTCGTCGGGAAAGAAATAGCCGCCGACCTGCGCCCCGACGATCGCCGGCTCGCGCTCGCGCACCTGCTCCGGAGTCCACCGCTCGGCGCGGACGCCCGACTTCGCAACGAGATCGATCGACCCGCGCGCGCCGTCGAAGGACGCCTGGTTCTCGTAGACGGCGAGCAATCCATGGCGCTCGAAGCCAAACGGCTCGCCCGACTGCCGCGCGAAGTCTTCCCACAGATCGACGCTGACCCGACACAGCTCGACCAGCGCCGCGGCGCCGCGCTCGAACTTCGATCGCCGCGACGACAGGAGAAATCCGGCAAGCCAGCGGAGGTAGGACGGATCGAGCCGCGGCTGGACGTAGAGCGGGCTCTCCGGATCGAGCATCCAGCGGAACGACTTGAAGAGCATGTTCGGATTGGCGAGCGGGGTCGCCTGCGACGGCGTCAGCCAGCCGGCGTTGCCGAACGAGCAGCCGTGGCCGACGCGATCGCGCTCGAGCACCGCCACCTGCACGCCGCGGCGCGCCAGTTCGCGCGCCACCGCGACGCCAATCACGCCGCCGCCGATAATCGCGACGTCCGTCCGCCTGGTCATCCTTTCAGACTATCGCGAGTCGAGCTGAGCTGAGTGAAGAGCACTTGCCCAGGGCGGATGCACAGGGAGAAGAATGAGAAGAGCATTGAGAGGTTCTGGCTTGCTCGAAACCAAGAACCTCTCCCGCTCTTCTCGTGCTTCTCCCTGTGATTCCGCTCTGGGCAAGTGCTGTTCACTCAGCTCAGCTCCGCTCGGGAACTCAGCCGCGGTCAACCCACGTATAGTTAAAATAACTACACAAGTCCCGATGGCGCATCACATCCCCGACTACCTCCCGCTGAAACCCATCGACTTCGAGCTGCTCCTGGCGCTGTCGAGCGAGGACCGGCACGGCTACGGCCTCGTGCAGGCGGTCTCGGCGCACAGCGGTGGCCTCATCGAACTCGATCCCGGAAATCTGTATCGCGTCATCAAGCGCCTGCTGGCCGATGGTCTCGTCGCGGAAGCCGGACATCGCGACGCCGCCGGGGACGACGGCGAACGGCGCCGTTACTATCGGCTGACGACGCTCGGCGGCCGGGTGCTGGCCGCCGAGATCGCGCGGCTGCGAGACGTGCTCCGCGACCCGCTGACCCGCGACGCCGCCCGGCGGTGGTCGTGATGCACGGCTTCGACCGGTTGATTGCCCTCTTTCCGCGCGAATTCCGCGACGCGTTCGGCGTCGAAATGCGCGGGGTGTTCGCGGCGCAGCTCGCCGCGGCGCGCCAGCGCGGCCGAGCGGCGGTGTGCCGCCTGTGGATGCGGACGACACCGCGAATGATCGGCGCGGCATGGCGCGAGCATCGCGCCGCACGACAGCGGGCGCGACCCCGGCGGGCGTCACGCCTCGGCGAACTGCGGGCCGATCTGCGTCTGACGGCGCGACTGCTGATCCGCCGACCTGGCTTCACCGCCGCCGTCGTCGCCGCAATCGCGATTGGCGTGGGCGCCGTCGCGACGATCTTCAGCGCCGTCAACGCCATCGTCCTGCGCCCGCTGCCCGGCACCCGCGACGGCAGCGCCCTGGTCGGCATCGAGCGGCGAAGCCCCGACATGCGCGACGGCGCATCGGCGTCGTACCTGCTGTATGCGCAGATTCGCGACCGCGCGCGGTCGCTGGACGGCGCGGCGGCCTGGAGCCGCGTCGCCCTCGCGATCAGGCCCGACGCTCGCGACGGCGCCTCGATCGCCGGCGCGATTGTCAGCAGCAACTACTTCGCTGTGCTCGGCGTGCAGCCGTTTCGCGGCCGGTTTTTCGACGTGCTCGACGACACTCGGCCGCTCGCCGAGCCCGAGATCGTCGTCTCATTCGACCTCTGGCAGCGGCAACTCGACGCCGACGCGGCCGCCGTCGGTCGCCGAGTCCACGTCAACGGCGCGCGCTACCGGATCGTCGGCGTCGCGCCGCCGGGATTTCGCGGCGTATTCACACCGCTGAAGATCGACGCGTGGGTGCCGCTCTCGACCCAGCCGCATGTGCGCCCGCAGCGCGACCTGACGCACGCACCGTGGCTCTGGGTTTTCGGCCGGTTGCGGGCGGATCGCGATCGGGCGCGGGCCGAACTCACCGACCTGTTCTCGTCGTGGGCGCAGACGTCGCCGGAATCGGCGGTGATTCGCGCCTACACGTCGGCGCGCCTGACGCCACTCACCGGCCTGCCCGACGACGCGCGGGTGGCGATTCTGAGTTTCAGCGGCGTGCTGATGGGCGCGGCAATGCTGGTGCTGCTGATCGCCGGCGCGAACGCGTCGTCGCTCCTGGCGGCACGCGCGATTTCGCGGCGGCGCGAGCTCAACATCCGCGCTGCGCTGGGCGCGAGCCGCGGGCGGCTGATTCGTCAACTGCTGACCGAGACGCTGGTCCTGTTTGGGCTTGGAGCGGGCGGCGGCCTCGCGGTGGCATGGGCGGGCACGGCGGCGCTCGAGCGTGTGCCGCTGCCCGGCGACGCGGCCCTGGCGCTCGAACTCTCTCCCGACGCCCGCGTCGTGACTTTCGCGATCGTCGTGGCGCTGGCCGTCGGTGTGCTCTTCGGCATCGGCCCGGCGCTGCGCGGGACCAAGCGGCACTTGTCCGCGGCGATGCGCGACGGCTCTGCGGGTGCGACTCGACGCAGCCGGATCACGCACCTGCTGATCGTCGGCCAACTGGCGGCGTCGATGGTGCTGCTGGCCACGGCGGCGCTCTTCGCGCGCGCGCTCGACCGAGGCGCCGTGACCGATCTCGGATTCAATCCGGCAGGCGTCCTCAGCCTCCGAGTCAACACTGAGAGCTTCGGCTACGACGACGCCCGCGCGGCGGCGTTTCTGACCACGCTCCGGGAGCGGGTAACGACGATACCTGGTGTGACGGCGTCGGCCTACGCGAGCCTGCTGCCGCTGGCCGAGACGCCGGCGAACGTCACCGTGACGCCGCGGGCTGCGGTGCTGACGAGTCCGACGGAGCTGCGCGTGTTCACGGCCGGCGTCGGCGACGGCTATTTCGAGACGCTGCAGATTCCGCTGGTCGCGGGCCGGAGCTTTTCGACCACCGAGATCGCCAACACTGCCGACGTGGCCGTCGTCAGCGAGACGCTGTCACGACGCGCCTGGCCTGGCGCCGCTGCGGTCGGCAGCGTGCTCCGCGTCGGCTCTCGGGCGATCACCGTCGTCGGTGTGGCCCGCGACACCAAGCACGTCAGTCTCGATGAACCGCCGGCGGCGTTTCTGTACCGGCCGATTGCGCTCGCGCGGCCGTCGGCGGTCACGCTCCTCGTCCGCACGCAGGATCGCCCGGCGGCTGCAGCGATGGCGGTCGCGGCGGCGATGCGCGCGATCGATCCGACATTGCCGCGGCCAGCGGTGACGGCATTCGCGGACGACGTCGGACATGCCCTGCTGCCACAGCGCGTCGCCGCGGTGGTCACCGGTATTCTCGGCGCCGGCGGCCTGACACTCGCGGCGATCGGGCTGTACGGGGCGCTGGCGTTCGCCGTCGGCGCCCGGACGCGCGAGCTCGGCGTCCGCCGCGCGCTCGGTGCACGCGAGTTCGACGTCGTCGCGCTCGTCGCCTGGCAGGGACTTCGTCTCGCCGGCGCCGGCATCGCGATCGGCCTCGGCCTGGCCTTCGTCGCGACCCGCGCGCTCGACGCGTATCTGCTCGGCGTCAGTCCGCTCGACCCGATTGCGCTCAGCGCCGCCGCCGGCATTTTCATCGTCGTCGCGTTGGCGGCGACGGTGATTCCCGCCCGGCGCGCCGCGCGCGCAGATCCAATCGGCGCGCTGAGATCGAACTGAGTGAAGAGCATCTGCTCAAGAGCGATTCACAGGGAGAAGAATGAGAAGAGCGTTGAGTGGTTCCAGCTTGCCAAAGCAAGAACCTCTCCCGCTCTTCTCGTGCTTCTCCCTGTGATTTCGCTCTTGGCAGATGCTTTTCCCTCAGATCAGAATGCGCCTCGTGCCGGCTGAACACATCCCGATCATGCTCGACGAACTGATTCGCGACGCGCGCCCGCGCGCCGGCGACGTCGTCGTCGATTGCACGCTCGGTGGCGGCGGTCACGCGCTCGCGCTGCTCGAACGCATTTCGCCCGGCGGCCGACTGATCGGCCTCGACGCCGATCCGATCGCGTTGCCGCGCACGGCGGCGCGGATTCACGACGCCGGTTTCGGACCGCCGATCTTCGCGGCCCGGCAGCTGAACTTCGCCCGGCTCCCGGAGCTGCTTCGCCTCGAACGGCTCGACGGGGCGGACATCGTCGTTGCCGACCTCGGCATCTCAGCGATGCAAGCCGACGACGCCGGTCGCGGTTTCAACTACAAGGGGGTCGGGCCGCTCGACATGCGGATGAACCCCGGCGCCGGCGAGCCGGCATCGACGTTGATCGCGAATGCAAGTGAAGCCGAACTTGCGCAGATGCTCGACGAATTTGCCGACGAGCCGTACGCCGGGATCATCGCCGGCCTGCTCAAGCAACCCGGACTGACGACCACGCACGCGGCCGAACGCGCGATTCGCACCGGCCTGGCGCGCGCCAGGCCGCAGCTGACCAAGGCGCAGATCAAGGCGTCGGTCCGGCGCAGCTTTCAGGCGCTGCGCATCGCCGTCAACGACGAACTCGCCGCTCTCGACGCGCTGCTCGACGCGCTGCCCGGCGGTCTGCGCGCCGGCGGCCGCGCCGTCTTCATCACGTTTCATTCCGGTGAAGATCGCCGGGTGAAGAAGGCGTTTCAGGCCGGCAAGCGCGCCGGTGTCTACGCGCAGATCGCTGGCGCCGTTGTCCAGGCGTCGAAGCGGGAGACGCGGGCGAATCGTCGCGCCGCGCCGGCAAAATTGCGCTGGGCGGTGCGCGGCTGAAGGCGATTCGGCATCGCGCGCCGATGCGATACACTAGGAGAGTTGGCCACCCGGCTGACGCCCGCCTGCGTTTCGAGTTGCATCCCGGTCCAGGGACGCGCGCCGACCGGCAGTTCACTGTTGCTGGAGGCAGAATCCGTGGTCCATCGCTCGGCGGGAACCAATGCGTTCGAATTCGTCACGGTTGCAGCTTTGCGAGCCGCGCAGTTGATGCGCGGCTGCCGGGCGCTCGTGCCCGAGTACGAAAAGTCCGTGCTCACCGCCCAGGCCGAAGTCGCCGCGGGCAAGGTGCAGGCGCTGCCGCGCGCGGACTCGCTCAGCAAGACCGGCCGCTGAGGCCGGCGCCGCAGCTGCGGCGGCAAGGAGCTCGTCATGTCGATCGTCAAGAGCCGCCAGTGTTCGCAGGCGCGCGAGATGCTGGCCGATCTGTACCAGCTGATCGAGGCGCTGGATCGCCGCGTGCCGCGGCTCGAGCGGCTCGGCGAAGCGCGGATTGCCTACGACGCCGCCGAACTGCGCGAACGAGCGTTGACCCTGATTCGCCAGATCGAAGGCGACGCCCCGATGGACTGACCGCGCGGCCCGCCTGAATCCGCGCGGCCCGCCTGCTACAATTGAACGTTTGCGGCAGGTGGTTTGATGATTTCCGTCTCCGACATCTCGATGCGATTCGGCGCCAAGCTCCTGTTCGAGGACGTGTCGACCACGTTTTCGAAGGGCCGGCGCTACGGTCTGACCGGCCCGAACGGCTCGGGCAAGTCGACCTTCATGAAGCTCCTGACCGGCGAGTCGCTGCCGCAAAAGGGCACGGTCGCGCGGCCGGACAAGATCGGCGTCCTCAAGCAGGACCAGTTCGCGTTCGACAAGTTCCGGGTCATCGACACGGTGATCATGGGCAACCAGCGGCTGTGGACCACGCTGCAGGCGCGCGAGGTGCTCTACGCCAAGGCCGCGCTCACCGACGAGGAAGGCATGCGCCTCGGCGAACTCGAGGGCATCGTCGGCGAGGAGGACGGCTACTCAGCCGAGAGCGACGCCGCGGTGCTGCTCCAGGGCCTCGACATCCCGAACCAGTTCCACGAGGTCGAGATGTCGGCGCTGCAAAGCGACCAGAAAGTCCGCGTCCTGCTCGCGCAGGCGCTGTTCGGCCATCCCGAGGCGCTGCTGCTCGACGAGCCGACCAACCACCTCGACCTCGACTCGATTCACTGGCTGCGCGAGTTCCTGATCCGCTACGACGGCACCCTGATCGTGATCTCGCACGATCGCCACTTTCTCAACGAAGTGTGCACGCACATCGCCGACATCGACTACCAGACGATCATCCAGTACGTCGGCGGCTACGACGACATGGTGCTGGCGAAGACGCAGATCCGGTCGCGGATCGAGGCCGACTACGCGCAGCGCGAGAAGAAGATCGCCCAGCTCAACGACTTCATCCAGCGCTTCTCGGCCGGCACGCGCTCGAGCCAGGTGCAGTCGCGGCGCAAGGAAGTCGAGCGGCTCGAGACCGGGGCGCTGGCGCGGTCCAACATCCAGCGGCCGTACATCAAGTTCACGATGAACCGGCCGTCGGGCAAGACCGTCCTCGAGTGCAAGGGCATCTCGAAGGCCTACGGACCTCGGCGCATCATCGATAACTTCACCACCATCATCAATCGCGGCGAGAAGATCGTCCTCTCCGGCCGCAACGGCGCCGGCAAGACCACGATGCTGAAGGCGCTGCTCGCCGACGCGCCGGGCCTGCCGCCGTCACCGGACGATCGCGACGCCGGCACGATCCGCTGGGGCCACGAAGTCTCGGTCGGCTACTTCTCGCAGGATCACACCGGCGCGATCCGCAAGGGCATGACCGCGGTCGAGTGGCTGCACCAGTTCGATCCGCAGGCGGCGCGGCAGGACATCCACGGCCTGCTCGGACAGATGCTGTTCACCGGCGAGGAAGGCCTGAAACCGACCGAAGCGCTGTCGGGCGGCGAAACCGCGCGGCTGCTGTTCTGCCGGATCATGCTGCAGAAGCCCAACGTGCTGGTCTTCGACGAGCCGACGAACCATCTCGATCTCGAGTCGATCAACGCCCTCAACGTCGCGCTGCAGAAATTCGAAGGCACCGTGCTGCTGGTCACCCATGACCAGGACCTGATGGAAGAAGTCGGCACCCACGTGTGGCGCTTCGACGACGGCGAGATCATCGACTTCAAGGGGCCGTGGGAAGAGTTCACGGCCGCGCACGCCGAGCTGAAATAGATCAGCGCATCAGGACGATTTGCTGGTTCGCCGCCCACGGACACGCGCTCGTCGGCGTAATCGCGGCCAGCGATAGTTCCAGCCGGCTCGACGTCGCAGTTCCCGAAACCGACGTCGAGCTGCTGCACACCTGCCCCGTGATCGTCGTCTGGCTGATCGTCGTCGTCCCGGTGATGTTGGCGGCGGCCGTCAGCGTCAGCTGACCGGTGGTCCCGCCGGCAGCCGTCCAGCCGCCGGTCACCGACGATCCCGATTGACTGAGCGTCGCGGTCACGCTGTCGGTCACGGTGACACCAGCGGTCACGAACGTCAGGCTGCCGGACCACGCGCCGGCCAGATTGACCGACGGCTCGGTCGGCGAGTCGTCGCACGCTGCTGCGGCGATCACGAGCAGCGCGGCGATGACCAGGCGAGTGTGTTTCGCCGTCATCGCGAGAACCTGCTCGAGATCGCCCAGATCCCGCGGCCATACGTCGCCGCCAGCAGCTGTCGATTGATGGCGCTGTAGGCCAGACGCGTGACCACGACCGGCGGCAGCCCGCTTCCGAACTCCTGCCAGACTCCCGAACCGAGCGTCGTGCGGAACACGCCGATATCGGTGCCGGCATAAATCACACGCGGCGACGAACTCCCGACGGAATCAGGATCGATCAGCAGCGCGTTGACCGGCACATCGGGAAGATTGCCGGAGATGTCAGTCCACGTCGTGCCGCCGTTGGTGGTGTGAAACACGTGGCCGCTGCCGGATCCTCCGGAATTGAAGCCCGAGTACGCCACGAAGACACTCTGGTCGGTCACCGGATCGACGACGATCTCGGTCACGGCGCGCACCGGCAGCGGGCCGGCGTCGGTCCCGGCGATGCTCCGCCACGACGCGCCGCGGTCGTTGGTGACGCGGACATCGCCGTTGAGCGTGCCCGCATAGACCGTCGCCGATGCCGTGGGCGCGACGGCGGCGGCGACGAAGTAGCGCGCCGGCGCGCACGTCCGACCGGTTGCCGCGTCATTCCAGCAGCGCGGGTCGTTCTTGACCGACGGCGACGCGGCGGTCCAGCTCTCGCCGCGGTTCTCGGTCCGGAACAGTTTCTCCACGGTGAGCCAGATCGTCGCCGGCGCGGTCGGATCCATCGCCATGCGCGGAATGAACGGGCCGTCGAGCGACAGATCGATACCGGCGCGGCGGCCGCGGCAGCCGCCGGCTTCGCAGCGATAGAACTGAAAGACCTGGTTGCCGTCGACGATGATCCATTCGACTTCCGCGTAGACGATGCTCGCGCGCGGATCCGGATCCCAGACGGTGTCGCCGCCGTCGCCGCCGGTGAGCAACGACCAGCCGAGGGCGCCCTGGAAAATCGGCGTGCCGTTGTCCTGCGTGCCGCCGGCGATCAACAGCGGATTCGCCGGGTGCGCCGCGACCGAGTAGAACTCGGTGATTGGCAGCGCGCGGTGCAACGCCGTCATCGCCACGGTGCCCGGCGCCGCGGCGTAGATCCCGCCGTCGTTGGCGAGCAGCAGCCCACGGCTGGCGGTGAACGCAATCGCGATGTTGTCGACGTGAATGCCCGAGATCGTCGTCCACGTCCGGCCGGCGTCGGTCGATCGATACGCGAGGTTGCTGGCGACGTAGATCGTCGCGGCGTCGTTCGGCGCGAATGCCAGCGCCAGCGGCCATGTCAATGAGTTGGGAATCGCCGCGGCCTCGGTCCACGTGTTGCCGGCGTCCGGGCTGAGAAAGACGCGGACGCGATCGAGCAACAGGTCGCGCACCGACAACGCCAGAGTATCCGGCGACGACGGCGCGATCGCGACCCGGGCGCGCGGCACATAGACAGCGCCGGGATCGGCGTAACGCACTGCCAGGCCCGCCGTCAGATCGTAGTCACCGAGTGTCGTCAGCGTCCGCGCCACCCAATGCGCGCCCCCGTCGAACGATTGATACGCGGCGATTGCGCTTTCCATCCGCGTGCAGCCGGCATTCAGGCAGCGCGGCTGGGCGACGGCGGCGAGCAGGCGATCGGTCCGTTGCGGATCGATGGCGACGTCGCGCAGAAACGGCGCCTCGGGGTTCTGGGTCGGCGCCGCGGCGCCGGCGAAATCGAGATCGACCGGCAGCGTCAGCGCCGGACGGAAGGTGCGGCCGCTGTCGTCCGATCGCAGCAGGTGGCTCGCGCCGACGTAGTAAATCGTGCTCGTCGATGCCGAACCCGCGCGCGCCGGGTCAATCAGGATGCGGCCCGACGACGGCGGCACACAGGCCTTGAAGACGTTCACCGAGCACAACGCCGGCGCGAGCGTCCGGCCGTCGGCCAGCGTGATCGACGACACCGACCAGGTCGCGCCGCCGTCCTGTGATGCCAGCCAGCGCGTCGCATAGGTACGCTGGATCGTCGCCGCGTAGATCAATTGCGGATTGACCGGATCGATCGCGATCGATTGAATCGCAGGCACCGGCAGGTTGTCGGTCAGCGACGTCCAGGTGACGCCGCCGTCGGTGGTGCGCCAGATGCCGCCGCTGTCGGCGCCGATGTAAATGGTGCCAGGCAAGCTCGGATGCGCGGCAATCGCGCTGACCCGACCGGCGTACGGCTGCGAGTTGTTGACGACGATCGGACTCGGACCGATCGGCACCCAGCGCTCGGACGGCAGCACCAGCGACGGCCGCGCGCCGGGCGGGCGTCGGCGCGCCGCCATCGCGCGTTCGAGCGTGTCGGCAGCCGGCCGGACGCCGGTTGGATAACCACGTTGGACGGCGAACCACTGTTCGCCGTCGAGCGGACCGTCCGGAGAGATGTGCGAAACCGGACGTGCAAGGAACGCGAGCGCGGCGACGGCCAGAGACAATGCTCCGGCAACGACGCGTGGAATCACACGGACCCCCGTAACAACAGGACGCTGGCGGGAACGATTCTACTGGAGGTTCTTTCGTTCGGGAGTTCGGATGTTCGGGCGTTCCGTGCTTCGGTGCTTCCGTGCTTCGGTGCCCACGGTGCGGCAGTGCTCGTTCGCGGATCAGCGCCGTGAGACGACGTAAGATCGGCGCCATGGAACATGGCACCTGACGATGACGCTGAGGCGCGAGTACGCGCCAGCTTTGCGCGACAGGGCTTGATGATCACGCTCGGAGCCACCCTCGATCACGTCGCACCGGGCGCGGTGGAAATTTCGTTGCGCCCGCATCCGGCGATTTCGCAGCAGCACGGGTTCATCCATGCCGGGGCCGTCGCGGCGATCGCCGACTCGGCCGCAGGTTACGCGGCGTTGACGATGATGCCGCCGGGACGGGGCGTGCTCACCACCGAGTTCAAGATCAACCTGCTGGCTCCGGCGACTGGCGACCGAATCGTCGCCCGCGCCAGGGTGCTCAAGGCGGGCCGAACGCTGACCCTCGCGCAAACGGACGTGCTTGCCGAAACCGGCGGCGATGAAAAATTGATCGCGTTCCTGACCGCCACCATGATGAGCGTCGAAGGCCGGGACGACATCAACGATTAACGCTCTAGTCTTCTCAGGTAGCGCAGCAGCCCGAGGTTCAGTCCCAGACAGACGACGCTGACGATCGCGGCAGGCGCCACCACGCCGTCGTCGCCGCCGAGGAAGGCGTTCATCGTCGCCGTGAGCAGCCAGAGCTGCAGGACGACGACGATCAGCACGAACGCGAGCATGCCGTAGACCACGGTCGCGCGCTGGTCGCGAGAAGCCGGCTGCCGGGCCATCAGACGGTCCTCGTCTCGATACCGATCGCGTAGATGTCCTCGCCGCGAATCTCGACCAGGATTCGCGGCAGCGGCCGGCTCGGTGGTCCGGCGATCGGCGATCCGGAACGGAGGTCGAACAGGCCCTCGTGACACGGGCAGCGCAGAACGCCCTGGGCGGGCTTGGGAATCACCGCGCACGACAAATGCGTGCACTTCTGGCTGTAGGCGACGAGGTCGCGGTCGGCGACGCGCACCAGCACGCAATTATCGAGCTCTTCGGGATACTGGAAGACCAGCGATCCGCCCACCGGCACGTCCGCAAGCGACGCGATGCGGCGCCGCGGCGGTAGCCCGCGCGCCTTGCGCAGCCAGTTCTGCCCGGCGATCCACAACTGGCCGACGGCGAGCGCGCCGCTGGTCAGCACCAGGAACTTCACGAAATCGCGGCGCTCGACGTAATGATCCTGCGGCCAGTCGATCGGGAAATCCTCGCGCCACGCCGGCTGTTGATCGGCCGGGCTGCGATCCGGCGGCGTTGTGATCGTCTCATCGGCCACGGCTATCCTCCGATTTCGGCGAACGGATCGTCAGCGCGGTTCACCGGCTGCTCGCGCATCGCCGCGGTGACGTCGATGAGCGCCGCCGGACGCGGCAGGGCCCGCGGCGTCATCACGTAGACCCGCGTCGAGATCGTCTGCCGCCCGAACTGGAACTGGTTGACCGGCGCCGACTGCGGCCGGAGCTGCTCGATCTCGGCGCGGGTGCCGTAGAACAGCGCCTGGCTCGGACAGACCGTCGCGCACATCGGCTTCTTGCCGACGCTGGTCCGGTCGTAACACATGTCGCACTTCATCATGATCTTGCGATCTTCGAAGACCTCGGGGACGCCGAACGGACAGGCAACGACGCAGTTGCCGCAGGCGATGCAGCGCGGCTTGCGCGCCGACTGGACCACGCCGTCGGCGGTGCGTTTGATCGCGTCGGCCGGGCAGACCTCCGCACAGGTCGGCTGTTCGCAGTGCATGCACACCACCGGCACGGTCTGCGTGCTTTCCGCGCGATCGATGAACTCGAGATGGATCATCGACTCGCCGCGATGGGTGTCGCACTCGCTGCACGCCTGCATGCACGACTGGCAGCCGATGCACCGGCTCGGATCGATGAAGAACAGCTTGTCGTCCGGTTTGGCCACGCGCCTCCTATTGCTGGGGCTCGAGCGCCGCCGCGTAGTCCGGCGGGCCGTCGGCCTTGCGCACACTGCAGCCGCAGACCTTGTATTGCGGAATCTTGCTGATCGGATCCTGCGCGGCAACGGTCAGCTGATTCGCGCTCTTCTTTCCCGCCCAGTGATACGGGATGAAGACGGTGTCCGGCCGGATCGTGGTCACCACCTGCGCCCGCAACGTCATCGTCCCGCGGCGCGTCGCGGCGGTCGCCCAGTCGCCGTCGGCGATGCCGAGCGACGCCGCGAGCCGGGGATGCATTTCGAGGCGCGGCTCCGGGTACTGCTGGACCAGCGGGCCGATCCGCCGCGTCTGCGTGCCCGACAGGAACTGGCTGACGACCCGGCCGGTGGTGAGAAAAATTGGATAGTCGGCGTCGGCATCGTCGATCGGATCGCGATAGTCGGCGACGTTGAAGCGGGCGCGGCCATCGGGAAAATAGAACGGGCCGGCGCCCTTGGCGATCGGGTTGTAGCTGTCCGGCTCGAACAGACGAGGCGTGCCTTCGTGGTCGGGCGTCGGCGCGCCAGTCCGCGGGTCGTGGCTGTAACACGGCCAGAACACGCCCATCTGTCGGTCGATCTTTTCCCAGGTCACGCCCGAATAATCGGCGACGCCGCCCTTGGTGGCGATCCGGAGTTCCTCGAAGATCTCGCGCGGGCTCGCGAAGGTGAAGCCGGTCGGGCGGCCCAGCGCCGCGGCGATGTCCTGAATGATCCGCCAGTCCTCGTGCGCTTCGCCCGGACAGTCCACGGCCTTGTTGATCTTGATGACCCGCCCTTCCACCTGTGTCACCGTGCCTTCGTCTTCCTCATGCAGGCTGCCCGGCAGGACAATGTCGGCGTGACGGGCGGTGTCGTTGAGAAAGAAGTCGATCGCACAGAAGAACTCGAGCTTGTCGAGGCAGCGCGTCACGAACGCGTTGTCCGGTAGGGAGACTTTGGGATTGAAGCAGATCGACAGCAGTCCTTTGATCTCGCCGGCGTCGATCTTCCGGAACAGCTCGTAGGCGTCGACGCCCGGGCCGGGCAGCTCGGTTTCGTCGATGCCCCAGACCCCGGCGATGTAACGGCGATGATCCGGATTGCTGATGTCGCGCCAGCCGGGCAACTGATCGCACTTCTGGCCGTGCTCGCGGCCGCCCTGCCCGTTGGCCTGACCGACGATGGTGCCGTAGCCGCTGTCCTTCCGGCCGATGCGGCCCGACGCGAGCACCAGGTTGATCGCGCCGAGCGTGTTCTGGACGCCGTTGGAATGATGCTCGATGCCGCGCGCGTGGAGCATGAAGCTCGACCGCGCCGTGCCCCACCACTCCGCGGCCTGTTCGAGCGACCGCGCCGGCACGCCAGTAACGTCCGCGGTGCGCGCCAGCGTCCATTGCGCGCAATACTCGGCGACCGCGCCGAACCCGGTCGTCCGCGTGGCGATGAAGTCGCGATCGATCCAGCCGCGCGCGATCATCTGGCGCAGCACGCCGGCAAACAGGGCCGCGTCGCGACCCGGTTTGACCGGCAGAAACAGATCGCAGGTCCGCGCCACCGGCGTGATCCGCGGATCCTGGATGATGATCCGGGTGCCCTGCTCGCGCGCCTGCCAGAGGTAGTTGGTCGTGATTGGCGAGCACTCGGCGACGTTCGATCCGGCGGCCCAGATTACTTCGGTGCCGATCATGTCGGCCCAGGGATTGGTGACGCGATCGACGCCAAAGGCCTTCTTGTTGCCGGCGCCGGCGCTGACCATGCAGAGCCGGCCGTTGTAGTCGATGAACGGCGTTTTCAGGCAGACCCGCGCGAACTTGCCGAGCAGATACGTCTTCTCGGTGGTCAGGCTGGCGCCGCCGAGCACGGCGATCGCCCCGGCGCCATGCGCCTTCTGCAGCCGATCGATCCGCGCCGCCACGTGAGCAATCGCGTCGGCGTAGGGCAGGTCGGTGAAGCCCGATGCCGCGCCGGTATCGCGCCGCACCGCGGTCAGCAGTCGATCCGGATGCGAGCCCTGCAGGTACCGTTTGACGCCCTTCGGGCAGAGCATCCCGCGGTTGAAGGGGAACTCCTCCCACGGCTCGAAGCCGATCACTTCGTTGGCGCGCACTTTCAGCTGAATCCCGCACTGCTGGCCGCAGAAACAGCAGTGCGTCTTGACCAGTCGATCGGCTTCGACGCTGGTCGACAGCCGCGTCCCGATCATCGACGACAGATGCGGGCCGAAGCGCTCGATGATTTGCGGTTCCGGCACCGGAAGAGTGGCCATGCTCAGCGTCCCCAGAGCGCGCCTTGCGCCAGACCGAACAGCGCCCGCCGGCACTTCGGACAAATCTGCTGATAATGCGCGCCGTCTTCCATCTCGTAGGCGAATCCGAGTTCGCGCTCGACGACGGTGAGATCGCGGATCATCATCGCCGGCGCGTACGGCCGATCGCAGCGCCGGCACCGCGCCGCCTCGCCCCGCGCGCCTTCGTCCCTGTATAAACCGACGCCGAGCTGGGCCGGTCGCTGGAAGACATGGAAGAGCTTGCCGAACGGCAGCCACAGCAGCGTCACGATCACCGTGACGGCGTGCAGGATCGCCAGGAACTCGTAGGCGTAGCCCCGCATCCAGGTGTAGCTCGCGGTCAGCATCAGGCCGCTGACGCTGATCGCAAACAGCATCAGCAGCGGCAGGATGTCCTGCGCGAACTGCTGCGCCGCCAGCGCCCCGCGATCGATCATGCGGCGCCGGAACGCCAGCATGACGCCGGCAATGACCAGAACCGCCGACCAGACCAGACCGTGAAAAACGACGAACGCGAACGCCGATTCGACCGGGAAGTCCTGGACGGGGATGCCGAAGACAAAGGTGCGATAGAGACGCAGATCGCCCGGCACGGTCTCGAAGTGAATCCAGCCCCAGACCAGCGGGAACGTAATCGCCGCCGCCAGCAGGCAGCCCCACATGATCAACCAGTGCGCGAGCCCGCGCAGCTGTCCGCGCCGGAAGATGAAGCGATTCGCGGCGACGTCGACGAGCGCGCGTCGAGTCAGCGTCGCGACCGTCGGCACCAGCCGGCGGCGCCTGAAGAACGTCTGCCAGCCGCGCCGCCAGTACATCCGCGTCGGCGGCCGGTTCAGCCACATCGAGTAGCGATAGGTGATCCCGAACACCGCGAACAGCGTCGCGAAGGTATAGCCGACCAGCGCGGCGTCGAAGTGTTCGAGCCGGCGCGATCCGACGACGATCGCCGCGGCGAGCACGAAGGCCACCAGCGCCGCCCAGGCGCCGGCGCGCGCGCGCTCGAGCCGGCGGCGCGCCGCCATCGGCAACGCCTGGCTCCAGGCAACATCCGCCGGATGGAACACGCGCTGATTCGCGAACCGCAGCGCCAGCGCCGTCAGCGAGAGCAGTGCGAAGCCCGGCCAGAGCACGCCGAGCGTGTCGCGAAACACGCCGAGCACCAGCGGCGGGAAGAAGCCGCCGAGGCCGCCGAGGGCACCGACCAGCCCGGTGACCGTGCCGGTGTCGCGCGGAAAGCGCTCCGGCACGAGCTTGAACACGGCGCCGTTGCCGAGGCCGAACAGCGCCGCACACGTGAGCGCGCCGACGGTGAACGGCACCATCGACGGCCAGACCAGCAGCCAGGAAAACACCGCGACGCCGCCGAACACCCACGACAACACCTGCGCGCCGCCGATGCGATCCGCAAGCCAGCCACCGATCGGCCGCATCAGCGTCGCCAGGACGACGAACCCGGCGGCGCGAAACCCGGCATCGGCCGGTGCGAGCTGGAATTGCGCGCGCAGCAAGGTCGGCAGATAAATCGAGAACGCGACGAAGCCGCCGAAGGTCAGAAAGTAAAAGGCGCCGAGCAGCCATGCAATCGGTTCGCGCCGGAGCAGCGTGACCATCGCGCCGAATCCGGCCGGCCGCGCCGCGTGCGTCGGGTTGCGGGCAACAAGCGCGAAGATCGCGGCCCAGATCACCAGGGCGACGGCGGTCGCCCGAAACACGCTGTGCCAGCCCAGTGCCGCCGCCATCACCGGACCGCCAAACACGGCCAGCGACTGGCCGAGCGTGCCGAGACCGTAGACGCCGAGCGCGGTGCCTTGCCGGGCCGGCGGCGTCCAGCGGGAGACGAAGGCGGCGCCAATCGAGAACGAAGAGCCGGCGAGGCCGATGAAGAAGGCCGACGCGAGCAGCGATTGATAGCTGGAGGTGAGCGGGACGATCCACGCGGCGATCGCCGCGGCGACGAGCACCAGGGTGAACATCGCGCGCCCGCCGAAGCGATCGGTGAGCATCCCCATCGGCAAGCGTGCCAGCGATCCCAGCAGCACCGGCACGGCGACGAGCAGCGCGGTCTGCGACGCCGTCAGCGCATAGAGATCCGCCAACACCGGCGCGAGTCCACCGACCAATCCCCACGCCGCGAACGACAACGCGAACGAGATCGTCGCCAGCGTCAGCGCGCGCGCGCTGTGGTCCATGGCCGGCTAGTCTGTGCTCCTGTCATGGGCCACTGTCAAGGCATTCCGCAGCGAACCGGAACTGCCGAACCGAAGCACCGAACACCCGAACCTCCGAAGTTCCGAACGGAAGAACGACCACGCAGTCCGCGGTCCGCATAGAATCGCGGCGTGTCGTCGGCTTCGGCTTCCAACACCCGCTGGTACGTGCTGCTGGGCTTCGCGCCCATCGCCATCCTGATTCACGTGTCGGCGCCGGAGCGTCACACCGCGGTGTTTTTTGCCTCAGTGCTGGCGATCCTCCCCCTCGCCGCGTTCATGGGGCAGGCGACCGAGACGCTCGCCGATCACCTCGGCGGCGGGATTGGCGGTCTGCTCAACGCGACCTTCGGCAATGCCGCCGAACTGATCATCGGCATCTTCGCGCTGCATGAGGGGCTGATCGACCTCGTCAAGGCCTCGATCACCGGCTCGATTATCGGCAACGTGCTGCTGGTCTTCGGCGCCGCGGCGCTCGCTGGCGGTCTCAAGCACAACGTCCAGAAGTTCAACAAGACCGCCGCCGGCCTCGGCTCGACGATGCTGCTCTTGAGCACGATCGGGCTGGTGGTGCCGGCGGTGTTTCATTACGTCTCGCGCAACACGCCGAACGCGCCGAACCAGACCCTCGACACCGAGATCGCCTTCGTCCTGCTCGCCACCTACGTCGTCAGCCTGATTTTCACGCTGCGGACGCACCGCGGCCTCTACGGGCCGCCAGCCGACGAGCCCGGCACGCGCGCCCGGCCGGGCGAGGTCAAACGCGCGGTGATCGTGCTGATTGGCGCCACCGCCGGGATCGCGGTGGTCAGCGAACTGCTGGTCGGATCGGTGACGGCGACGGCGCACGACCTCGGGCTCTCCGAGCTCTTCATCGGCGTGGTCGTCGTCGCGCTGGTCGGCAACGCCGCCGAGCACTACTCGGCGGTGACGATGGCAATGAGCGACCGCATGGACGCGGCGCTGGCGATTGCGGTCGGGTCCTCGACGCAGATCGCGCTGTTCGTGGCGCCGGTATTGGTGCTGCTGAGCTACGTCGTCGCGCCGCATCCGATGGATCTGCTGTTCTCGCTGTTCGAGATCGTCTCGATCGCGCTGGCGGTGCTGAGCATCATGTTCATCTCGCACGACGGCGAAACGCACTGGATGGAAGGCGTGCAATTGCTGGCGGTGTATGTGATCCTTGGGTTAGGGTTTTTCTATCTGCCGTAGCGGTTCTTCCGTTCGGGAGTTCGGGCCTGGATCTCAGCTTGTTCTGGTTCCTTCGTTCGGATGCTCTCTGAACCATGGAGCGGGAACCTGACGAACCAGAACAAACTGAGATCCGAAACCGAACCCTCCGAACCCCCGAACGAGAGAACCTCATGACGAGTCTCGCTACCGATCTCCGTAGTCAAATCCCCTGCCCGATCATTGTCCCTGGGGACGCTGAGTACGACGCCGCACGGTCGCTCTTTTACGGTGGCATCGATCGCCGGCCGGCGGCGATTGTGCGCTGCGCCAATGCGCACGACGTCGCGCGGGCGATCGGGTTGGCCCGCGCCAACGAAGTGCCGCTCGCGGTCCGCAGCGGCGGTCACAGCATCGCCGGACACAGCGTCTGCGAAGGCGGCGTCGTCGTCGACCTGTCAGCGATGCGCCGGCTCGAGATCGATCCGGCGACGAAGACGGCGTGGACCGACGCCGGCGTGCGCGCCGGTGACCTTGCGGAGGCGGCGTCTCCCCACGGGCTCGCGATCGGATTTGGCGACGCCGGCACGGTCGGGGTCGGCGGCATCACGATTGGCGGCGGGGTCGGGTTTCTCAGCCGCAAGCATGGGTTGACCATCGACAGCCTGCTCGCGGCGGAGGTCGTCACCGCCGACGGCCACGTCCGGCACGTGGATTCGTCATCGGACCCCGACCTGTTCTGGGCGATCCGCGGCGGCGGCGGCAACTTCGGCGTGGTCACGCGATTCCATTTCCAGTTGCATGACGTGCCGTCGGTGGTCGGCGGCATCCTGATGCTGCCGGCGACGTCGGAAGTGATTGTCGACTTTGCGCGGCTTGCGGCCGCGGCGCCCGACGAGCTGTCGACGATCGCCAACGTCATGACCGCGCCGCCGATGCCGTTCATTCCCGCCGAGCATCACGGCAAGCTCATCGTCATGGCGTTCATCTGCTACGCCGGCGACACCGCTGCCGGCGAGCGCGCCATCGCGCCGTTTCGCGCGCTGGCGACGCCGCTTGCCGATATGGTCAAGCCGATCCCCTACGCGCAGATGTTTCCGCCCGAGCAGCCCGGGTACCATCCGATCGCGTCAGTACGCACGTTGTTCGCGGAGGGCATCGATGCGGCCAAAGCCGCGCGCATCCTCGAGGCCATCAAGGGATCGACGGCCATGATGGCGGCGGTGCAGTTCCGCGTCCTCGGCGGCGCGATCGCCCGCGTCGGCAACGACGCGACTGCGTACGGATTCCGTCACCAGCCGATGATGATCAACGTCGCGGCGATGTACACGAACATCGCTGATGCGCCGACGCACGATGCCTGGATCGCGGGTGTGCTGAAGATCCTCGACGCGAAGGACAGCAGCGCCTACGTCAACTTCATCGGCGCCGAGGGCGACCAGCGGGTTCGCGACGCGTATCCGCCGACGACGTGGGACCGGCTGCGTGCGATCAAGCGGAAGTACGATCCGGAGAACATCTTCCGGCTGAATCAGAACATCCCGCCGGCGTGAGCTGAGTCAAGAGCACTTGCCTTCAGAGCGCTCGGAAGGATCTCAGAAGGAGTGTAGGAGCATGCAGGAGATTCTTTGGTCTTGAAACCCAGAGATTTCCTTCATGCTCCTACAACTCCTTCCGAGATCCTTCCGAGCGCTCTGAAGACAAGCGCTTTTCACTCAGTCCTCAGTTCGCAAACGCCGCAATCCCCGTCTGCGCCCGCCCGAGGATCAGCGCATGCACGTCGTGCGTGCCCTCGTAGGTGTTGACGACCTCGAGATTGACGAGATGGCGGATGACGCCGAACTCGTCGACGATGCCGTTGCCGCCGAGCATGTCGCGGGCCGCGCGGGCGATGTCGAGCGCTTTGCCGCAGGAGTTGCGCTTGAGCAGCGAGGTGATCTCCGGCGCGGCAATGCCCTCGTCCTTCATGCGGCCGAGGCGCAGACAGCCCTGAAGGCCGAGGGCGATTTCGGTCTGCATGTCGGCGAGCTTCTTCTGAATCAGCTGATTCGCGGCAAGCGGCCGGCCGAACTGCTTGCGCTCGAGCGTATACGAACGGGCGCGGAACCAGCAGTCCTCGGCGGCGCCGAGCGCGCCCCAGGCGATGCCGTAGCGCGCGCTGTTCAGACACGTGAACGGCCCTTTCAAGCCGCGGACGTCGGGGAACGCGTTTTCTTCGGGACAGAAGACGCCGTCCATCACGATCTCGCCGGTCGTGCTGGTGCGCAACCCGACCTTGCCGTGGATCGGCGGCGCGCTCAGCCCCTTCATCCCCTTCTCGAGCACGAAGCCGCGGATCTCATCGGCATCGTCTTTCGCCCAGACGATGAAGACGTCGGCGATCGGACTGCTGGTAATCCACGTCTTGGTGCCGTCGATCTGGTAGCCGCCGTCGACCTTTCGCGCGCGGCTCTGCATGCCGCCCGGATCGGACCCGTGATTCGGTTCAGTCAGTCCGAAGCAGCCGATCCACTCCCCGGTCGCGAGCCTGGGCAGGAACTTCTTCTTCTGCGCCTCGGTGCCGAACTCGTTGATCGGCACCATCACCAGCGATCCCTGCACGCTCATCATCGAGCGGAAGCCCGAGTCGACGCGTTCGACCTCGCGGGCAACCAGCCCGTAAGAGACGTAGTTCAGCGCGGCGCCGCCGTACTCCTCGGGGATGACGACGCCGAGCATGTCGAGCGCGCCCAGCTCACGAAAAATCGCGGCGTCGGTTTTTTCCTGACGGAACGACTCGAGCACGCGCGGCGCCAGCTTCTCCTGGCAATACTGGCGCGCGGTCTCACGCACCATGCGCTCTTCGGAGCTCAGCTGGCGGTCGAGCAGAAAGGGATCGGCCCAGTCGAATCGGGTTTCGTTCTTGGACATGCGCGCCGAGGATCATGACACGATCTAGTGGAAATGAGTGAAAAGCACTTGTCACAAGAGCCTTCAACATGAAGAAGGGCATGAAGAAAACCTTCTTCTCGGGCAGAGTCTGTCTGCCATTGGTCGGTGCTTCACTTCATGGCCTCCATCCGGATATCGCGTTTCTTGTTTCAGGACGCATCTCGCGAGGGTTTCCAAGAACGCAAGATCTTCTTCATGTTGAAGGCTTTTGTGACAGGGGCTTTCCACTCATCCCACCCAGATAGAATCTCCGACGTGCCTCCCGCTCTGCATGACGCCATCGGCGCCTTGACCGCTCTGCTCGGCCCGCGCGCGAGCACCGCCGCTGCGTTGCGCGAGCAGCACAGCCGCGGCGAGTCGTACCACGCGCCGGCCGCGCCCGACGTCGTGTGCTTCCCGGAGACGACCGCCGAGGTCGCCGCGATCCTGAAGATCAGTCAAGCCTTCCAGTTGCCGGTCGTGCCGTTTGGCGCCGGCACCTCGCTCGAGGGCCATGTCCACGCGATCCGCGGCGGCATCTCGATCGATCTGACCCGGCTCAATCGCATCCTCCGGATCGGCACCGAAGATCTCGACGCGACCGTCGAGGCCGGCGTGACCCGGCTCCAACTCGCGAAAGCGCTCCGCAACACCGGCCTGATGTTTCCGATCGATCCCGGCGCGGACGCCACCATCGGCGGCATGGCGGCCACGCGCGCGTCGGGCACGACTGCGGTGCGTTACGGAACGATGCGGGAGAACGTCCTCGGACTGACCGCCGTGCTCGCCGACGGACAAGTGATCAGAACCGGCACCCGCGCGCGAAAGTCATCGTCGGGCTATGACCTGACCAGGCTACTGGTCGGATCGGAAGGCACGCTGGCGGTGATCACCGAGGTCACGCTGAAGCTGCATCCCGTGCCCGAGGCGGTGGCTGCCGCGATCGGCGCGTTCGATTCGATGAAGGGCGCGGTCGATACGGTCATCGCGACCATCCAGCTCGGCGTGCCGGTGGCGCGCATCGAGTTGCTCGACGAAGTGCAAATCGACGCGATCAACAAGAGGTCGAAGACGACGTTGCCGGTGGCGCCGACGCTGCTGTTCGAGTTCCACGGCGACAACGATCGCGCGGTCGCCGATCATGCGCAGACGGTCGAAGGGCTCGCCAGGGAACGCGGCGGCCACGCCTTCGAATGGGCGACGAAGCTCGAGGATCGCGATCGCCTCTGGCAGGCGCGGCATGAAGCGCTCTACGCGTCGTTGGCGCTGCGCCCGGGCGCGCGGGCGTGGACGACCGACGTGTGCGTGCCGATCTCGCGCCTCGCCGAATGCATCATCGACACGCAGGCCGACAACGCCGGCGCGCCGTTCCCGATCGGCCTGGTCGGCCACGCCGGCGACGGGAATTTCCACCTGATCTACATCCTCGATCCGACCAACGCCGCCGAGATGGATCACGCCAAGGCGCTGAACGACCGACTGGTCGCGCGGGCACTGGCGATGGACGGGACGTGCACCGGCGAGCACGGCGTCGGCGTCGGCAAAATCAAGTTCATGGACGCCGAGCACGGCCCGGCGCTCGACGTGATGCGCGCGATCAAAAAGGCGTTGGACCCGGACGGACGAATGAATCCGGGGAAGATCTTTGCGAGCTGAGGCTTCGGGGGTTCACGGTACTCGGAAGGATCTCTGAAGGAGTTGTAGGAGCATGAAGGAACTTCGGGGCTTGAAAATCCAAGCTCTCCTTCATGCTCCTATAACTCCTCAACAGATCCTTCCGAGCGCTCTAAGGCCTACGACACGGGTCGCTTATACGTCCCGACGATCACCGCTTTCCCCCGCACGTGCGTCTCCATCGCCTTCAGGACCGCGGCGCGCGTGTCGGCGACGGTGACACCCTGGGCGCCGACCGCCGGGACATCGACCATCGAATCGAGCGCGTAGAGT
>DASUGM010000046.1:0-10683 GCA_036274055.1 Vicinamibacterales bacterium
GAATTGACGTACGTCAATTCAAGACGCGACCCCAAACGAGTGTCCTATTCAGGACGCAGTGCCTTAATCACGTCCACGCGTGACGCGCGCGCCGCCGGCATCATCGACGCGACGATCGCCGCCGCGATCAGAATTGTCGCCGCGACCGCCAGTGGCGCGGCGCCGGGCAGACGGACGTCGGTGACGAAGCTGCCGGCGACGCGGGCCAGCACGTAACCACCGACGACGCCGGCGACGATGCCGACGACGGCAATCACGGCGCCCTCTTTCAGGACCCGGGCGAGCAGTTGCTTCGGCTCCGACCCAATCGCCAGGCGGATCCCGAACTCGCGCGTCCGCGCGCTGACCGAGAACGCCAGCACGCCGGCGACCCCGACAATCGCGATGAGCAGCGCCACACCGGCAAATCCGCTGAATACGAATGCGTTCAGGCGATCCGGCGCCAGCACTTCCGCGCGCACGTCCTCGAGCGTCGCCGCCTGCTCAACGGGCTGATCGGCGGCGAGTTCGCGGATGATCTTGGTCACCGGCGGCACCAGCGTGTAGGGATCGACGCGCGCATTGGTGTGCACGAACAGACGTCCGCCGCCGATCTCCTGCTCGAACGGGTGATACACCGTCAATGCCGGTCCGGGGACGATGTTCTCGTCGTCGACGTCGGCGGCGATGCCGACAATCCGGCGCGGGCCCTGAGCCACGCCGACGAATTTCATCACCGGATCGGTCCAGCGCAGCGTGCGGTTGACGACGTCGCGGCTGCCGAACAGCCGGGTGGCCACGCTCTCGCTGATGATCACGACCGGTTCGGCGCCGTGGCGATCGGCGTCGGAGAAATCGCGGCCGGCGACCAGAGGCACGCCGATCGATGCGAAGAAGCTCGGCGACACCGTGCGGAAACGAGCCCGCGGATCTTCTTCGCCATCGGCCTTACGGTAGCCGTCGATCGTGAATTGGAAGCCGGGACCGAAGACACCGGCGTCGCGCCACGGCACGGCGGTACCGACCGCGACGTGCTCGACACCCGGAATCTCTCTGATCCGGCGCATCGCCTCCTTGTACATGACCGCGGTCTCGTGCGGCTTGCGCTCGAACGAGATCACCGGCACGTTGAGCGCCAGCACGTTGCGCAAGTTGAACCCTGTCTCCGAGCGCTGCAGCGACATCAACGTCGTCAACAGCATGCCGGCGCCGGCGAGCAGCACGAATGACGCGGCGATCTGCGTGACGGCGAAGGCGCGCAGGCGCCGGTTCGTGCCGGAGGTGATGCGAACGCTCCCCGTGGAGATCCCGATGCCTTGAGCGGCGTCAGACGAGGGCAAGCGCGGCACGAAGGCAAGCAGCACCGCCGCCGCGAGCGCGAGAACGACGCCGACCCAGAGGACGCTGGCGTCGATGGACACGTCCAGGGCGCGCACCGAGAATCGCGCCGCATACTGCGTGAGGACCGTCACCATTGGATTCGCCAGCGCGACGCCAAGCGCGGCGCCGGCACCGCAGAGGACGAGACTCTCCGCCAGCAGCGTCCGCCGCAGTGCGGCCCGGCTGGCGCCGAGCGCGGCGCGAATCGCGAGCTCGCCTTCGCGTCGAACCGACCGCGCCAGAATCAGATTGGCGACGTTCGAACACGCGATGACGAACACCAGCGCCGACGCCGCCAGCAGCACCAGCAGCACCGTGCGCGCCGGCGAGACAATCTGATCGCGCAGCATCTTCGCGTCGATCGTGAAGCGATCCTTCGTCGGGTACGCCTCGGGGTGCCGTTTGACCATCGCCGCATGCACGCCCTGCAATTCCGCGCGCGCCGATTCGAGCGTCTGCCCGGGCGCCAGGCGGCCGAACAACTCGGTCATCCGGTGCACCCGGCCTTCAACCATCGTCGCGTCGAGGTGATGCGGGCTGGTGACGACGTTGGCGATGATCTCGGTCTCGCTCGGATACGGCACCGACGGCTCGAGCACGCCAACGACGGTCGCGGTCCGATCGCCGAGCCGCAGCACTTTGCCGAGAACATCCGGATCGCTCTTCAGCGTCGTCGTCCAGAAACGATGCGTGAGGACGACCGCGCCCGAGGCGTTCGGGCCGTCGTCGGCTGGCCCGATCAGGCGACCGAGCACGGCATTGAGCCCCATCACCTCGAAGTACGAACCACCGACGACGCCGGCGCGAACCACGCGCGGATCGCCGAGGCCGACCATGGTGAACTCGATGACGGAGAAGTCGCCGAAGGCCGCGATCGTCTTGGTGCTGTCGCGAAGGTCCTTGAGCTCCGGCACCGAGAAGTTGGCGTTGTCGGTCTGCGCGCCGGGCGCGCTCTGGCGGATGTAGATCAGTCGATCCTCGCCGCGGTTGACCAGCGGCCGCAGCAGCACGCCGCGAACGACGCTGAAGATCGCGGCATTGGCGCCGATGCCGAGCGCCAGTGTGACGACGACCGTGAGCGCCAGCCCTTTGACGCGGGCCAGCGACCGGAAAGCGAAGCGAAGATCGGCGAGGAAGCTCATCTCAGTGTCTCCAGCAGTTCTGCGAGCGCATCGAGGCTCTTGGCCGCGCCCTGCTCCATCCCGGACTGCAACATGCCGTCGCGCACGGCTTTCGAGCCGCACCACGTCATCTCGCGCAGCGTTGTCCGTCCGTTGTGCTCGTCGAAGGTCGTGGTGACCAGCGCTTCGTGCATCTTGAACGGATCGACGTCGTAGATCTGCGTGTAGACCAGGCGCGTGGGCGCGGCAATTTCGCGGTAGACACCCTTGAACGGGTATTCCTGGCCGCCCGCTTTGCGAATCACATAACGATAGCCGCCGCCGACACGGAGATCGATTTCGCAGACGGCAAGCTGCTCGACGCCGCCGCCGCAGCCCCACCATTTCGCCACGTGCTCGGGCCTGGTCAGCGCCTCGAAGACGAGCGCGCGGGGGGCGTCGAACGTGCGCTCCATGTGGATCTCGTTGTCGGACGGCAACGTGACGATGAGACGTTCCTTCGCGGTCATCATGAGAGTCCTCGCTTCTTCCTGGTGCGTGCGGGTTTCCGGCTGCGCGCGGCATCCTGCTGCTGCAGGTCGCGCAGGTAACCATCGAGCCGATCGAAACGCTCCTCCCACATCTGCCGATACCGCTCCACCCACGCGCCCGCATCCTTGAGCGGCCCGACTTCGAGCCGGCAGGGGCGGAATTGGGCTTCGCGCGCGCGTGCGATCAGGCCAGCGCGCTCGAGCACCTTCAGGTGCTTCGAAATCGCCGGCAGGCTCATCGCGAACGGCTCGGCCAGCTCGGTAACGGTCGCGTCCCCGGTCGCAAGCCGCGCCAGAATCGCCCTTCGGGTCGAGTCGGCGAGCGCGGCAAACGTGGCGTCGAGTGTGTCTGGCGTCATCGATTAACTCGTAGGTTAATTAGCTATTGAGTTAAATACACCGCATCGCGCCCGCCTGTCAAGAGCGACAGCACCATTGAGGTGCGTGAAGGAAGCTGCAGGACCGTGGAGGCGATTTTCCGGGTCTTCCCAGGCGCTCCTTCATGCTCCTTCACCTTCCTACATCTCCTTCACGGTGCAGTCGAGTCTTGCTCTTTCGCCCGCGCCAGCAGCACGTCCCGATCGCGCGCGTTCCGCGTTAGTGCCGCGGCGCGCTCGAAGGCAGCGCGCGCCTCGTCGCGGCGTCCGAGCCGGGCCAGCAGGTCGGCGCGGGCGCTGGCCCAATGCGGGTACTCGCGCATCGTCGGGTGATCGGCGATCGCGTCGACGATTTCGAGGCCAGCCGCGGGATCGCCGGCCATGGCGATCGCCACTGCGCGGTTCAACTCGACGACCGGGGACGGCATCACCCGCGACAGCTCGGCGTAGAGCGCGGCGATCCGCGCCCAGTCCGTGTCCGCGGCCGTCCGCGCCCGCGCATGACACGCGGCAATCGCTCCCTGCAGCGCGTACGGGCCATGCGCGCCGTCCAGCTGCTGCGCCCGCGTCAGCGCCGCGAGTCCGTGGTGGATCAGCAGTTGATCCCACCGCGATCGATCCTGATCGAGCAGCAGGATCGGCTCACCCGTCCGACTGACGCGGGCGCGGATTCGCGAGGCTTGAAGTTCCATCAGCGCCACCAGTCCATGCACTTCCGATTCACCCGGTGCGAGACCGGCGAGCACACGGCCAAGCCGCATCGCGTCCTCGCAGAGCTGCGGCCGCATCCAGTCGTCGCCGGCGGTCGCCGAGTAGCCCTCGTTGAAAACCAGGTAGATCACTTCCAGCACCGACGCGAGGCGGGCGGCGCGATCGGCGCCACGCGGCACTTCGAACGGCACGCGCGCCCGCGCGATCGCCTTCTTCGCCCGGACGATCCGCTGCGCGATCGTCGGCTCGGGCACGAGATAGGCGCGCGCGATCTCGTCGGTCGTCAGTCCGCCCAGCAATCGCAACGTCAGCGCAACGCGCGCATCGGCGGACAGCACCGGGTGACACGCGGTGAACATCAGCCGCAGGACGTCGTCGCCGACGTCGTCGTCGAGCGCGGTGTCGAAATCGGGCGCGCGATCCTGTTCGGCCTCGAGTTCATAGGCGACCTGCTCGTGTTTGCGCTCGGCGCGCTGCCGATGGCGGAAGTGATCGATGGCGCGGTGCTTGGCGGCCTGCATCAGCCAGGCGCCCGGATTGCGCGGGATGCCTTCCGCCGGCCATTGCTGCAGGGCCGCGACCAGGGCGTCCTGCGCCAGTTCTTCGGCGAGACTGATGTCGCGCACGATCCTGACGAGTGCGCCGATCAGCTTCGCGGATTCGATCCGCCAGACCGCGTCGATGGCAGCGTGGGTTTCGGGAGCGGTTTCGGGAGCCTGCACGGCTACCGATCACACCATCGCCGCCGGCCGCGCGCTACTTTTTCTTGTTGGCTTCCATCTGCTGGACGAGCCGCTCTTCGCGCTCGCGCAGCTCGGGCGTGAACTCGGCACCGAAGTCGTCAGCATCGAAGATCTGCCGGATTTCGATCTCGGAGTCACCCGGCATCGGGTTCGGACAGCGCTTCACCCACTCGATCGCCTCTTCGCGCGATCGCACCTGCCAGATCCAGTAGCCGGCGATCAGTTCCTTGGTCTCGGCAAACGGGCCGTCGATGATCTCGCGCTTCTCCCCCGAGAACCGGACGCGGACGCCCTTCGAGCTCGGATGCAAGCCCTCGCCCGCGAGCATGATCCCGGCCTTCGCCAGGTCTTCGTTGTACTTGGTCATCGCCGTCAGCAACTCCTCGGTCGGCATCACCCCGGCCTCGGAGTCCTTCGTCGCCTTCACAATCACCATGAATCTCATCGTCCCTTGCCTCCTCAAAGACACGTCGCCCGGGAAGGGGGCAGATCGACAGGGTCAGACAGATTTTTTCACTAATTCTCGTCTGTGCTGCTGTGCGGGGTGCTATGTGCTTCAGTGTGCTTCAATAGCGGCACACAGAAACATGGCGCTTCCGCTGCTGCAACTCCGGCATCAGTCGACGACAGTCGCGGCCTCCGCGGAGGCGCTGGCGGCGGCCCGAGCCGAATTCGAACGAAACGAGTACTTGAAGCTGCCCGCGTTCCTCGATCCGGGCCTGCTCGCCACTTTGCTCGACGAACTCGACCGGACCGAGTTCTACGACCGCGTTCATGAAGGCATCGGCACCGAACTCTGCGCCGTGCCAGGACTGGTCTCGGGCACGCTCGAGATGCTGATGAACGACCCGCTGCTGCATCAGACCATCGAGGCGGTCACTGGCTGCGGACATATCGGTTGTTTTCAGGGCCGCGTCTATCGCCTGGTCCCGAACACCGGCCATTACGACTCGTGGCACAGTGACGTCGGCGAAGATCGCCTCGTCGCGCTGAGCATCAACCTCGGACGCGAACCGTACGAGGGCGGCCGACTGCAGATCCGCTACGCCGACGCGACCGCGGTGCTCAGCGAGGTCAGCAATCCGATCGCCGGCGACGCGGTGATGTTCCGCGTCCATCCGACGCTCCGGCACCGCGTTGATCCCGTCACCGGCGCCGTGCCGCGCACTGCCTACGCCGGCTGGTTCTGCTCACAGCCGGAGTTCGTGACGCTGATGCTGGAAAGATTGGGGCGTTAACTTCTTCAGAGCGCTCGGGAGGATCTCTGTAGGAGATGTAGGAGCGTGAAGGAGATTTCGATTCTCGAAAACCCGAGAGAAGCTCCTGAATGCTCCTCAACAATCCTCGAAGGATCCTTCACGGTGCAGTCGAGCTTCTGTCAGCTCACCACCGCCGTCGAGCGCGGGAGTTCCAGGCGCAGCGCCGCGATGATCGCGTCGAACAGCTCCTCAATCTTGGCCGGCGACGGCGCGAACGAGACGGCGAACATCGGCACATCGGCGACGGTGCGCAGGTAGGTCTGCACCATCGCGGCGCGGCGATTCGCGTCGGACCAGTCGAACTCATGCGCGTGCGTGAGGAGCGCCGTGAACGCGTCGGCGGGCGCGATCGGCGCGATCCGGGCCGGGGCGTCGAGATCGGTGACGCGCTCGAGCACGCAGAGCGCGCGGATTGGCAGCGGGCTGGCGTGCGCTTGCGCGCCCGGGCCATTGAATTCGAAGCGCGAGTGCTCGGGCAGCACGCCGCGCAATAGCCGCTCCGATCCTTCGCGCAACCGCACCTCGAACGGCAGCGGCATCGTGACGATCCCGCCATGCACGCCGACGACCACACCGTCGTCCGCCCACTGCGGAAATCCGCGGCGGCTGAGACCGTACGCGATCGTCGACTTCCCGGTTTCCGATCGCGCGCAGAACGCGACGACGCCGCCGGCGGCGACAATGCCGCTCGCATGCAGCACTTCCCAGCCCGCGGCCTGCATCGCCATCGGCAGCACGCTGCGGCGATAGACGTCCCAGACCGAGCTCAGCCGAGCCTCGGGTTCGGGATACGCGATGATCGATTGTTCGTCGGGAAAATTGAAGCGATAGGCCGCCAGGCGCGGCCAGAGCATCCAGGCGCCGCCGCGGTGACGAAATCCGTGCGCGACGGTTTGACCGTCCGGCGTGAGCCAGCGTTGGAGGGGTGGAGGATCGGCCGGAAATCCTGGAGGCGGACTTCCAGCGGCCGATCCGACGATCAACTTCGGAAAAACCATCGTCCGCCGATCGGACGTCAGGCTAACCGGTGCCGCCTGGCGGTTTGCGGCTTTCACCTGGGTCGGCCGGGCTGGACGACAATTTGCCCCCGCCGCCCTTGAGAACGTCGCCGACGTGACCCACGTAGGTCAGTGTCGGCCGCGTCCATTTCGACCTTTCGGTCTTCACTTCGGGCTTCATCATGCACCTCTTCGGTCAACCGGACCGCGCCCGCGACTGGCCCATGAGGCCAGGTTCAGGACGGTCCAGATTCTATAACTTTCGGTTGTACGCGGGCCAGACACGAGCCTGTCGATCAGTCCGGTGACGGCGGCCGCATCGATGACGCCGAGGTCGCGGAGCTGCGTGCCCTGATTGACGCTATCCCACGCGGCCCGGCCTTCGCGCCGCAGCGTGGAATGGTAGAAATCCGTCGCGTTGATCTTGCGCTGGCGATCGAACCCCAATCCGGGGAAGCGCCGCGCCACCGCGTCGCGCACCAGTCCCTTGGACCGGGCGCCGCGCGCGAGCACCGACGGCGGCAGCCGATACAACAAGTCGACGAGATCGGCATCGACGAACGGATGCATGAACATGACGTTGAGGTCGCGCCCCGCCTCGAACAGCTCTTCATACTCGAGCGACGCCAGCGCATGCGTCAGTGACAGGCGCATCTCGCGCTGGTAGAAACTGTGCCGGTGCGGCGTCGCCGGCGCGATGGTCAGTTCGGCGCGATCGTCCACCTGGGCGCGCAACTGCGGATCCGGCGCCACCCACGGCGGCACCGACGCCGCCATCTGCCGCCGGTGCCGCGCGCTCAGCCAATGCGGCGCGATCCGATCCGCGGTCAGCGTCAGGATCGGCCGGACACCGAATCGCCAGAGGTTGCTGTACAACGTCTGCAGCGTCGTCAGCTTGTACGAGCGCATGTTGACGCCGACGAAGCGCGCGAGATCGCCGAAGCGGCCGGCGCGAAGAAGATCGGCGGCAAGATACGGCGACACGGTCAGCCACTCGTCGCCGCCTGTACCAGTCATGACGACGGTCCGGCCGCGCTCGCGGCCGGCGCGGGCGAGATGCTCGTAGGCGGGCCACCAGAGATTGGCCAGCGGCGCGGTGAAGCGCGGCGAGAGCCGCGTCGCGTTCATCAGCAAGCCATCGGGACGGACGGCGTCGTCGAACTTGACGAAGTGCTGATCGAGGCCGAGCGCCTGCGCCGCCGAGCGCTGCACGAACTCTTCGTTGCATGCCGGATCCGGAAACCCGAGCGACAGCGCCAATGGCGCCGGCCGGCCCTGACGACGGGCGAGATCGGCGGCCACCGCGGCGACGCTGATCGAATCGAGACCGCCGCTGAGATTGATCGCGGTCGCGCCTTGATCGAGACAGCGCTGGACGGCGCGGGAAAACGCGGCGTCGAAGCGATCCTGGCCCTCGGCGTCCCCGAGGGCGAGAGGTTCCTGTTCCGACGGGTTCCAGTACCAGTGATCGCGAATCCCGCGCCGGCTGACTTCGAGCAGATGAGCCGGCTGCACGCGCCGAACGCCGGCGTAGTAGGTCTCCTCGGCGACCGGCCAACGTCCAAGGAGATGCTCGGCGAGCTGAACGCGATTGAAGTCTGCGGAGACACCCGGCTGTTCGAGCAGCCGCGGGATCGACCAGGAAAAAAAGATCGTCGTCCCCGCTTCCGCGTAGAACAGCGGATGCTGGCCCATCCGATCGCGGACGGCGACCAGACGATCGCGCGACCGATCGTCGATTACGATCGCGAAGTGGCCGGCGAGCGCGTCGAGCCACTTGTCACCCAAGTGTCGATACGCGAGGAGCACGAGCGTGGCCGGCGACAGCGCCTGACCGGCGACGCCGAGGCGCGCGGCCAGATCGTCGGGCTCGAACAGAATGCCGCTGAACGCGGCGCGAAGACCGGGCAGACTCGCGGTCGATTCCGAACCGGCGTCGAGTTCGACACCGCCGTCGGCGCGATCGATCGAGACGACCCACGGCGCGCGCGCGACGGCCGGCGCTGGCGCAGTGTGCATGGAGCTAGGCCAGGCCCTCGGCGCGAAGCGACGCGATCAACTCTTCGAACGCGGACTCGAGCTCGGGCCGGTCGGCGGCAAACTCCTGTTCGAGCAAGTCAATGATCTCGGTGCGGGCCTTCTGCTGCGTGAGCAGCTCCCAGATCCGTGCGCCGGTGGCGTTGAGTTCGTAGATCCGGTTGGTGGTGAGCCGAACCAGCACCGCCGAGTCCCCGACCCGGCGGGCGACGACATCTGAGGGGATCGAATAAGGGCGATCGGACGGAGACGTTGGGTTCGACACGGTCTGAACTGTTGAGTTTAGGAGCGTGCTGGCAACGAGTCAACCGCCCAAACTATTCTGTAATAAGGGTTTGATGGCGAGATCCCGATGATTGGCACTTTCGTGCTATTAACGGAATCGGGTCGCCGGCCAATCAGATGTACCAGGAGACCACGGTGCGTCGTTCGCCGTGGCGGACGGGTGCCACCGAGTGGAGCTGGGTCGACGGGAACGTCATCAGCAGTCCGGGCTCGGGATCGACCGGCAGGCCCAGGGCCTGACCGGCTGGATCGTCGAACATCTCGTACAGCGTCAGCTCTCCGCCGCCGAAAGTCCCGGGACGTTCGGCCTCGGATTGTTCGTTGACGAAGATGACTGCGGTGACGCGCCGGAGAGTAGAGAACTGGCCGTCGCCGCGCTGGAAGCGATCGCGATGCGGCTTGTAGAAGTCGCCTGGCCCGTAGGCAAGAAACTGCGGCACCTGACAGTCCGCGAGGTCGATCGCGTAGTGGCCGGCGATCGCGGCGCGGAGGTCGAGCAGCCGGGTCTTCACCTCGGCAAACAACTCGTCCGGGACATCCATCACCTTGGTGCGGCGGTACTCGCGATTGACAGTGAACTCGGCGCTGCCGCCAATCGTGCCTTCGGCCCACGTGCCTGCGTCCATCGCGGTATTGATGCGCCGGCATTCGTCGGCGCTGAGGAAGCCGCGCACGGTGAAAAGGCCGAGCTTCTGGAAGAATTCCGCCGAAGCCACGGCTGAAACCCTAGCATGGGCGATGGGCGATCGGGTGCTCGAGCCATGGCAGAGCATCGGGCAATCGCGCGATCGGGCAAAGGACGACGCGGTCGCGCGCTCTGAAAAGACATTTGCCAAGAGCGGATTCACACAGGGATTTTCTCCCGCTCTTCTCTGTCTTCTCCCTGTGATTCGCTCTTGGCGCGCGCCGACGCTGCATGAAGGCGCTCATCCGGCTCTGAAAAGACATTTGCCAAGAGCGGATTTCACAGGGAGAAGCACGAGAAAACCAAGAGGAAGAGCCGCGAGGATCAAATCGAGGGTTTTGCCGAACACTCTCCGGGATTTTCTCCCGCTCTTCTCTGTCCTCTCCCTGTGATTCGCTCTTGGCGCGCGCCGGCGCTGTATGAAGGCGCTCATCCGGCTGAAGAGACATTTGCCACGAGCGGATTTCACAGGGAGAAGCACGAGAAAACCAAGAGGAAGAGCCTAGAGGGTTTTGCCAAACACTCTCCGGGATCTTCTCCCGCTCTTCTCGGTCTTCTCCCTGTGATTCGCTCTTGGC
>DASUGM010000047.1:0-54717 GCA_036274055.1 Vicinamibacterales bacterium
CTATCGCGGCGCCGCGGCTCGCGCCGCGGCGGCGGATGGCAGCGGTCTCGGGCTCTCAATCGCTCGCGCGATCGTGGCGTCGCATGGCGGCGAGATCGACATCGCGGACACACCGCCGGGAGGCGGTTGCCACATGCGGGCGACGTTGCCGCTGCTCTCCTCTTAGCGTGGCCGCGACGACGGCGGCACCAATCCCTTCATCCGGAAATAGGTGACGAGATTGCCGTAGTGTTCGTTGACGTGACCGATCTGGCTCAGCAGAACCTGCGCGCGGGACTCCTGCGAACCGCCGAAGGGAGCGGTCACGGTCTCGGCCAGCTTGGCGTCGGTCATGGCGGTGAATGCCGCGTCGCAGTAGGTGAGGGAGTCGGTCAACGCCTTGTTGATCGCGATGCGCGTGGTGGCGCTCTTCTCGTACTCGTCCTCCGCATGCGGTGTTTTCTCGCCGCGCGCGGCCGCGCAGAAGACGTAGTTCGCGCCGGCGAGATGCGCGAGGATCTGGCCGAAGCTGCGGACGGTGTCCACCGGCTTGTAGCCGTAATTCGCCTCCGGCATGAACTCAGCTGACTCGGCGACGTTGCGCTTCGCTTCGTTCCACGAGCGCTGAATCGAGCGCGCCACCGGAGCTGCGCTCTGAGCCGCGGTTTGCGCGCCAGGCGAAGTCGTGAACGCGACGCCGACGCCAACGGCGCACAACGCCACGGTGAGCAGGACCGAACGTGTCATCGAAGCCTCCCGGGAACGGCCGCATGCTAGCACGCGGTCGCCCCCGGGGCTGCCGATTATCGACCGCGGGTCCGAATCGTGAACTCGGTGCCGCGACTCAGTTCTGAAGCGTTCGGCCCGTCAATGAACACGGTCGCCGCGCCGCCGCCGCCGCCGAGCACCGCGCCAATCGCCGCGCCCTTGCCGCCGCCGGCGATGGCGCCGATGATCGCCCCGACCGCGGCGCCGATGGCGCCACGCTGGATGGCATCGTCACGCTGATTGGAATCCCGCGTCTGCTCGCCGTCGAAGGTGATGTCGCGGCCGTTCGGGCCGACGACGCGCTCGATGTCGCCGTCGAAGTCGGCGCTGCGACCGTTGCGGAGCCGGATGCGATCGAAGCCGACCGACAGGCCGGTGCGGTTGTCGTCGCGAGTCGCCTGGGCGATCACGTAGCCTTCGATAACCGCGCCTTCCCATTCGGCGCGTGGCGCGTTGCGCACGGTCATCGTCACCCGGTCATCCTCGCGCGCGGAGCGGAGATTGACCGACTGATCCAGCGTTGCGACCAGGGTCGTGCCCTCCGGAACCGCAAACGTTTGGTTCGCCCGAGCCGCGGCGCGGCCGCCGCTGTTCTCGTTGTAGAGCGACCAGTCTGGCGCGTCCGCCGTGCGCCGATACGTGGTTTGAATGGTGACCGGCTGACGGAGCGCGTCGTTATACAGGCGGCGCGTCACGCGGAGGGACTGCCCGTTGGCGATCGGCTCGAACGTCACCGCGAAGTCGCTGTTGTTGGCGCCGCTGGTCCGGACCTCGAGCTGGTCGCCGTAGATCGACGCTCGTGTGGTCACTTGACGTCCGGCGGCGCCGGTTTCGGTGTGCGACTGACCATCGGCAGTGAAGGTCAGCTGTGGTCCGCGCGTCGACGCGATCGTCACCTGCGATCCATTGCGATCGATGGCAATCCGATCAGGCGGGTCGAGACGATTTTCGATCTGACGCTGCAATCGCGTCCGCTCCGCCGCGCTGACGCCCCGCAGCGCCGCCTGTCCGACGCTGACCGGGTTGTCGCTGCGCGCGGTGTCGATGGCATAGGTGCCGGTCCAGCGCGAGTAGACGCCGGCGGCCGGAACGTTCCAGAAAGTCGGGTTGCGCCAGTCGAAGTTCATGCTGTACGCGGACGCGAGGCGGTCCAGGTCGCGGCGCATCGTGGTCCACGTGTTCTGCACGCTCGTGTTGCGGGACTGGCGCGCCATCGCTTCGTCAACCAGCACCCCGCGCCGCAGGACTTCTTCGACATCCGTGCGCGTGGTCTCGCGCCGGACGATGTGGTCGTTGAGATGCAAGGCCGCTTCGGCGAGGTCTTCGACCAGATAGGCGACGTCGCCCTGCTGCGCACGATAGCCGTAGCCCCGCCCCTGCGACGCCGGGACCAGCCCGCGAAGCAGGCTGTCGGCGCTGGTTCGGATGCGGGTCAGAATCTGCTGCACCTCTCGGTCGTTGACGCGCGCGTCGAACTGGTCCCGGGTGTTGAACTGGGGCGCGTCAGGGCGCCTCGAGGCGCCGAGTGGCGCGGTGATGCACAGGCCGGCGGTAACCACAGCCGCGGTAAAACGTCTCATGATTCAGTCCTCCCTCGTGCGCAGTCCCTGCTGCGTCTTTTCTTTCAGCTTCCTGATGTAGCGCGCGCGATCGGACGGTGAGAACCCACCGGCCCGGAACGCGTCATCCAATTGTTTGTCGCTCAGTCGCGAGATCAGCGCGCACGTCCAGCGGACGTCTTCGAATGTCACCGCCTCAACGACGTGGTCGTAGATTCCGCGATAGTCGAAGTGCGGGCGGCCATCGTCGGACGCCAACAGCAACGGCTGGGACTCGAAGTCGTCGACGTCGTTGCGGCTGCCCTGGCCGAAGCCGCGAAGACGGAACCACTTGAGCAGCGTCGGATACGAGGTCTTGCCCAGCGACGCTCCCAGATCGCGGGCGACGTAGCGACGCATCGGCAGCGTGCCGATCTGATCCCGCGTCGCAGCCGGCAGGAAGTCGTAGATCTTGTTGTTCGACGCCTTCCAGTCCCAGCTGTTCAGGATCAGATTGGCGACGATGAGCCCGCCGAACGGACGGCTGCCGATGAATGGGTTCTCGTCCCACGCCCACACCCCCACTTCGCGTTCGAGGCTCGGGCGATCGGGCCGGAATCGGCCGCCGCTCTGCGGGCCCTCGGCGGAACCGGCGTCCTCTCCGGTGAGCGTCCACTGATCGACGTAGTGCGCGGGCGGTTGGTGATAGCCAATCGCCCAGAGAATCCGTGAGGCGGTCACCTCCGATTGCGCCTCGGGACCCTGCTTCACGTCCCAGGCGCGGCCGTTGTTGTCGCGCACGTCGAATCCGGGACTGGTTCCGGTCCGATCGTGGGCGACGAACACAAATGGCTCGCGCGCCGGGACCAGCTCAGGGCCGCCCGGACCCAGGTACAGATCGCGTCGGGCGATGTCATCCGGTGCCTGCCACAACTGCGCATGATCGGGCGGGGTCGCCGCGGGCGTCATCTCGCGCGCGCGCGCCGCGCACGCCGATTCGGCGCAGAGCACCAACGCCGGCACCGCGGCCATCGCGAGCGCACGCGGAATCGTCGTCATACCCGACACGAGTGCAAAGGGAGGACCACCGCGGCACCGCGCGCGGCGCCGCCTCGATGTCCTACAAATGGTGCGGCAGGGTGAGAAGTACGGCACGTGCGGTTAGAATCCGGGCGTGCATCTCGAGCCTTTTCTCCTCGAACGGTGGATGACGCGTCATGAAACGAACGTCCGTTACGACATCGCGGAAAGCGGCATCCTGCCGCTGTCGTTGAACGATCTGTTGGCGTTCGAGGATCTGGACGACCAGCCGGCGACGCTCGAGCGGCTGCTCGAATTGCCGCTCGGCTACAGCGAGGCCCGCGGGACGGCGACGCTGCGCGGCATGCTCGCCGGCACCTACGCGCGCGGCGACGCTGAGCACATCCTGGTGACGACCGGCGCCATCGAAGCGAACTTTCTGCTGTTCAACGTGCTGCTCGAGGCCGGCGACCACGTCATCGCGCCGTATCCGGCGTATCAGCAGCTCTACAGCGTGCCGCGCGCGATCGGATGCGAAGTCTCGCTGTGGAAGGTCGGCCCGGAGACCGGCTATCGCTATGACATCGACGCGCTCGAACGGATGCTGACGCCCCGGACGCGCGTCGTTGTTGTCAACACCCCGCACAATCCCACCGGGACGATGATGTCGCCCGAAGACGCGCGGCGGGTCTACGATTTGGCCGCCTCCGTCGGCGCGACCGTGATTGGCGACGAGGCGTACCGCTGGCTGGCGGTGCCTGACGGCTCGCCGTTCGCGCCGCCGATGTTCGATCTGGGCGCGCGTGGCATCAGCGTCGGGACGCTGTCGAAGCCGTTCGGTTTGCCCGGGCTGCGCATCGGCTGGATCGCCGGGCCGCCCGACCTGATCCAGCGGTGCTGGAGCCTGCGCGACTACATCACGCTCAGCCCCGGCAAGCTCAACGACGCCCTGGCGTGCCTGGCGCTGAAGCATCGCGACAAGATCGTCGATCGCAACACCGAGATCATTCGCGAGAACCTCGGCCGCGCCAGCGAGTGGATCGCCGAACGCCCGTACCTCTCGTGGACGCCGCCGCGCGGCGGCCTGCTGGCGCTGGTCAAGTACGATCTCCCGATCGACTCGCTGACGCTCGCCGATAAGCTCGCGATGGAGTACAGCGTGATGCTCGCGCCGGGATCCGCGTTCGGCTACGAGCACCACCTGCGACTGGGCATTGGCCAGCAGCCGGGGGTATTTGCCACCGGATTAAACGAGGCGGGCAAGTGCTTCGAGGAGCTGCGCGGGTCAACTTGAAACTTCAAACTCGAAACTCAAAACTCCGGACTCGGCCTGCCGGCTCCGGCAAGTTTCGAGTTTGGAGTTTCGAGTTTTAAGTTACGATCATCAGTTCGGAGGGCCGCTAGCTCAGTGGTAGAGCACCTGGCTTTTAACCAGAGGGTCGATGGTTCGATCCCATCGCGGCCCACCATCCTTCGCTCACGCGAGCTGCCGCCGAAGCGTGAGCTTCGGCTCGGCGAGCCAGGCGAAGGATGTCGCGCCGTAGCGGCATAGCCGCGAAGGCGGACCTCGCTATCTCAAGAGTTGCCACGAGCGGTGAGCGTAGACTCTGCAGAAACTAGACTCGTCGTCGGCTGCGTGCGGTAGATCCCGGGCGAATCTACCACCCGGCCCTCGGCACCTCTCTTGCTCCGCCTCTCTCGGTGGAGAGTAAAAGATTCGTCTATGTTCTCACGAACTCGGACGCCAATTTCTATGTAGGACTCACCTCGAACGTGTCCGCGAGAGTCTCGCAGCACAACAGTGGTCGCTGTCCGCACACCGCACCGCGGCGACCCTGGAGGGTTCACGTCGTCCTCGAATTCCCTGATGAGGCTCGGGCAATCCGGTTCGAGCGGTACCTGAAGTCTGGTTCAGGCCGCGCTTTCGCCAAGCGTCACTTTGACAGTTGAGAGTGACGCTTGGCGTCAACACCTAACGCGCCGGTCGACGACGCTCAGTTCTCAGCAGTAATCGCCCCGGCACGTCGGCGGCGGCGTCGTGGCGTCGACCGAGACTGCCCCGATCATCGTCGGGTGCAGCTCGCAGTGGTAGTTCGTGCCGTCGGCGGGCATCCGAAACGCCGCGCTCGTTCCACCTGGCTGAATCGTTCCCCAATCGACCGACAGATCGTTCAGGCGCACGCGGTGCGCCACCGAGTCGTTGTTGCGGAAAACGACCATGCGGCCCGCGGCAATGGCGGGGTTCGGATTGAACGAGGTGTTACCGCGGTCGCCGACGATCGAGACGGTGACCTGGTCAGAATTTGGCGTTGGCGACGGACCGGCGGAACTGCCGCCGCAATTCAGGGTAAACGCCACGGCGAGGCCGGCCGCGGCCATTCTCAAACGAACCAGTCGCATGCTGTCGCTCCTTTATCGGTGCCGACAGCTGCTTCAGCAACCTTGGTGCCACCGCCATCGGCTGTGTTTGCGTAACAGCGGCCGCGCGGTGCTTACCGATTTCGAAAGGACTTTCGCGGCACGTCAGCGCCCGCCGGCTCGAGCGCGGAACTGCGCCGGGCTGATGCCCTCCCGCCGCCGGAAGGCGGCATACAACGCCGAGCGTGACCCGAACCCCGCGGCGGCACCGATGCCCTCGATCGTGTAGCCCTCCGCTTCCGGGAGTTGCAACTGCGCCTTGACGTCTTCGACGCGAAGCTGCGTGATCAGTTCGTGGAACGACGTGGACGCAAAGCGGTTGAGGACCTCTGATACCTGGTGCGGCGAGGCGTCCACCGCGACCGCGAGCCGGCCGAGCGTCAGCGCGGGCTCCGCAAACAGCCGTTGCTCCCGCAACACCCGATCGATGCGCGCGATCAACGCGGCCGCCGCCGCGGCGTCGACGGCGGACTTCTCGTAGCGCGGCCCGGCTGGCGCGAGCAAGCCGTCGCGGCCGGCGCCGAAGGCGCGCGACGCCACGCGCGCCACCAGCGCCAGAAATCCAACGCTGACGACGACCGGGACGATGGCGCGGATTGCCGGCGTGCTGGCGAACAGCATCCGTGTGATCTGTGCGGCGTTGAGCAGGATCAGAAAGGCGACCAGCCACAGCGGCGGTACCAGTTGGCTACCGCTGGCCACCGCGCGCCCGGAACCTGAAGAAGAGACCGCGGCGATCGTGCACAGTGCGGTGAACGCGACCAGGATCGGCAGCATCCAACTGAAGGGAATGGCGCCCTCCCCGGTCGCGATCTGGCGTGCAACCGCCATGGCGAGATATGCCGGCGCGCCCAGCCACAGCGCCCATGGCCGACGCGCACGTCCCGGCGACGATCCCGCCGCGCGAAGGTAGAGATAAAGGAGGGGATACGTGCTCAGCCCGAGCAGGTTGATCGCGTGGTTGACGATCGGCGTCGGCGGCAGGATCCCGACCAGTCGCGCGCTGATGATCGCGCCAATCGCCGCGAGGCCGACCAGCGCGCCGCCCAGGTAGCGAGCAGCCGCGGTCCGCTTGGGCAGCGGCCAGATCAAGGGGACGCCCAGCATCAGCCCCACGGCGGAGCCAGCCAGGCCGACGGTGGCGAGTTCGAGAGTGCCCATCGTCTTGTCCAGACGTGAAATCTGTCCGTGCCGTTCGGCCAGCACACGAATGCCGCATCGTTCGGCCAGCCTGTGACGTCTGACCCAGGCAACATGCATCGCCTCTGTCTGACGGCCGCGCTCATCTCACTCACTGCCATCCTGTCGGCCACCACCGCGCCGCGACAGGAACGGGTGTTCGATCTCGTCATCGCCGGCGGTCGCGTCATCGATCCGGAATCCGGACTCGACGCGACACGCGACGTCGGGATAAGCAGCGACCGCATCGCGGTGGTCAGCGCCGCGCCGTTGCGCGGCCGCGACACGATCGACGCGCGCGGCCTCGTCGTCTCGCCGGGGTTCATTGACCTGCACCGTCACGGGCACGGCGATACCAGCTATCGCTTCGCCGCGCGCGACGGCGTCACCAGTGTGTTCGAACTCGAGGTCGGCACCGCCGATGTTGACGCCTGGTACCGGATGCTGGGCCCGGCGCGCCTGATCAACTTCGGCGTCGGCGCCGGTCACATCGGCGCGCGCATGCAGGTGCTGGGCGACAAGGGCTTTCTGCTGCCGACCGGACCGGGTCGCGAGGCCGCCACTCCCGCGCAGGTGACCGAGATCCTGCGCGTCGTCGATGCCGGCCTCCAGGCGGGCGGCGTCGCGACGGGCATGGGCATCGCCTACACGCCCGGCGTGAGCAGCGAGGAAATCGAGGGCGTGTTGCGCGTCGCGGCAAAGCACGGATCGTTCGTGCACGTTCATCTCGGCGGCGGCGGGTTGCCGAACTTGAGACGGTTCCTGGATCTTGCGGCGACAACCCGGACGTCCCTGCAGATCGCGCACGTCAACAGCACCGCCGGCGCTGACGTGCGCAACTGGCTGGACGCGCTCGGCGCCGCGCGCGCGCAGAAGGCCGATGTCACCGCCGATCTCTATCCGTATACGGCCAGCGCGTCGCTGATTCAGTCGGCGCTCTATGACGGCTGGGAAACCCGGCCCGACGAGTGGTTCGCGCGCATGCAGTGGGCGGCGACGGGCGAGCGGCTGACCCGTGAGACCTTTGCCAGGTACCGCGCCCAGGGCGGCTCCGTGATCTCGCACAGCGGGACGGAGGAGGCATTACGAATCGGCATCGCCGACCCGCTGCCGATGTTTGCCAGCGACGGCGGCCGCGATCTCGACGACAACCCGACCCATCCACGGGCGAGCGGCACCTTCGCGCGGATCCTCGGCTACTACGTGCGCGAGCAGAATGTTCTGACGTTACCCGATGCGTTGCGGCGGATGACCATCGAACCGGCGCGGCGGCTCGAGCAGCGCGTGCCCGAGATGCGCGATCGCGGCAGGATTCGCGCCGGAGCGTTTGCTGACATCACCGTGTTCGATCCGGCGACGGTGATCGATCGCTCGACCTACACGACTGCGGCGGCCTTTTCGGAAGGAATCGCGTACGTGGTCGTCAACGGGTGGCCGGTGGTGCGCGGAGGAAAGCTCGATGACACCGGGGTCCTGCAGGGAACCCGCGTGGTGATTGGCGCGCGCGCGCCGGGTCGACCGATCCGGGCGCCGCGGGCCGCGGCCCGATGAGGATCGAGATCACGCAGCCGGCGTGCGCGTTCAGGGCACGTAGCGTGAATTCGCGAGAATCCACGCGTACGAGTGCGCGAAGGACAACGTCGCCCAGCCGATCACAATCGTCCGCTTGGATGGCGACGCCTCGAGGTTGAGCAGATTGCGCCACACGAACGCTGCGAGCGGAAGCGCGGCACAGGCGTACAGGTTCCAATCGTCGTTCGCCAGCGGCAACATCCCGCGATAGTTGAACTGAAAGAACGCCATGCCGGCTGCCGCCAGCGCGAGGTGCACGTTCGTCACGTCCCACTTGATCCGGCCGGGCAGAAGCAGGGGCAGCAGGGCCAGATGCGCAGGAAACATCAGTGCCAGGAGGTTGTACTGATCCCAGTGGTACTGATCGAAGCGGAAGAACGCCCAGTGCCTCGTCAGCTGCGCCGCCCCTTCGCCGAACGGGTTGATCGGCAGGGCATTCCCGACGAGGACGCGCATCGACGCTCCTGCCCAACTGTCCTGATAGAAGGAGCGCATCGGAACCCCGAGGACGATCATCGTCGCAACGACGACCGCGGAGGAGGCGATCGCTGCCAGCGCGACACCCCCGTACGTCCGTCGCCGGATCGCGACGACGTACAAGAAGAGGAGCGACGGCAGCAGGAAGCCGGTCAGCATGTGAAACGTCATTGCCACCGCGAGAGCGACGCTCGGAACGATCAGCGGCGTCCGCGTCTGCAGAAAGCTGGCCGACGCCAGCAGGTAGCCGACGATCAGGACCGCCGTCAGTGTGTAGTTCTCGACCTCACCGAAGAAGAGCTGCATGTAACCGCCGGCGAGCATGAGGACGCAGAAGACCAATGGCCGCTGCGGCACGAGCCGCCGGCCGTACAGCCACAGCACGGCCAGGAATACGCCGCCGGCGGCTGACGATAGAACCTGGTAGGAAAGGCGTACCGACCATCCGAACGCGCCGTGCATGAAGTGCCAGAACCAGGCGTGAAGAAACCCCTCCCACATCTCGTCGAAGCCGACCGGACTTTCGCCGGTGACGATCTCCGGTGCGAGCCAGCGATACATGACGCCGTCGCTGTTGACGTGCCCATTTCGAAACCAGAAGAACACGAGAGTGGCGCAGGTCGCGGCGGCGGCGGCGAGCGCGAGTGGCCGCGCCGCGACGTAGGCTCGCGCACGGCCTAGCGCCGACTCCACGGCCGTCGGCCGGCGGCGAGACATCAGCACGGGCAGAAGGAGCAGCAGGAGAAAGATCGGCGGCACGCGCACCGCCTCGAGCCCGAACGCCGCGAATCCCCACAGTTGCCTTAGCCCGAGCCAGGCGGTCAGCGCGTAGCAGGCCGCCAGCGCCATCATCAAAACGAGATGACTGCTGTAGCGCTCGACGACTCGCGGATTTTCGAGCAGGCTGTTCCAGACCATGAGCCAGGCGAGCGTCAGCCCTGCAAGCCACAGGGCCGAGGCGATCGCGAGCACGCTCGTCGAGAATCGATACCAGAAATAGGTCAGCCGGGTGCGGTCGGGCGCGGCCACCCAGAGGGCGGCCGACAGCGGCTGAGTGGGAGCGTCGACGCCGTGCGACCATTCAACCCTCCACGGCGTCCCGCGGTCGCGATCGTCCGCGTAGCGAATGCGGATCGCATGAAGACCTGACGCCAACCGAGTGACTGCGGTCGTGCGCGTGGTGCCACGAGCGCCTCGGCCGTCGACGATCAGGATGTCGTCGATCCACAGGGCTGAGTCACCCCCCGCGGTCAACGCGAACTGGTATTCACCCGTGGTCGGAACGGAAATGGCGCCGCGCCAATCGACGCTGGTGAGGTTGTCCGGATCGACGAAGTCATAGGCAAAGCGCTGCCGGCCGGGCGTCCGGTCGCGCGCTTCGATGATGACTTCGCCCGTCCAATCGGGGTTTGAATAATAACGACCAACCAGGCCGCGCTGAGACTCGGTCACGACGCCGACCAGCACCACCGCGGACGTCGTCGCGATCGTCAGCGCAACGAATGCCGCCCGTCGCTGGCTGATTGCGACGCGCGTGGCGTGCAACACGCCGCGCGCGTGTCGCACCAAGACGAGGGGGCCAGTGAACGTGCCTCGCGCGATGCGCCGCAGCACGATGAAGATGAGCGCGAGCGCGCCCGGCAGCCACGCGCGCAGCCCCGGGAACCAGCCAAGTCCCGCGGTCCACAGGCTGACGATCAACGCGGCGATGAGCGCGACGTCGATCGCGGCAGCCGCGGCCATCCGGCCGCCAGCGAACGCCACATCAGCCGCGGCCAGGAGGGCGGCGGCGAGCGCCGCAAGGACCAATATCTTGACGATCAGCTCCAGGGCGTTTGCGACTCGCGAAACGGCGAGCGAGAACGAGTCCGGCGCGGTGGGGAACAACGACGCCGGGCCAAGCGGTTGCTCGTGACCGTCCGGGGCTGCCCACGTTGCCAGCAGTTGAGCTCGTCCGCCTTCCTGCATGTAACGGAGGCGAAGCGCGTGGAACCCGCGGGTCAGTTGCCGTGTCCCCTCGATTCTGCGCAGACTGTGTGAGCCGAGGTTGTCGACGACGAGACTGCCGTCGATCCACAGCGCCGACCCGTCGTCTGAGTCGAGGAAGAATCGGTGCGGCCCGTCCTGCCGGATTTCGATCACGCCCGTCCATTCGACGCTGTAGTCGGTCTCGAACCAGTGGGCGACTTGTTCGAGCGTCGGCGCGCTGTCGACTGCGACCGCCACCGGGGTTCCTTCCCAGCGCGGGTTGGCGAAATAGCGGCCGACGAGGCCCGAGGGCGGGCGTAGCGCCATCACGATGGCGCCGGCCGCGATCGCGGCGAGAAGCAGGGGCGCGGCGGCTCGGCGCCGGAATCGCCAGCGGCGGAACGGAGCCGTCAGGAAACGTCGCCACCCGCTGAACGGGGCGCCAGCGTGCCACCAGGTCAGCAGCAACAGACCCGCCAGCGGCAGAATCAGTTGCGCGTAGCCGTGCGCCGAGAGTCGGAAGAATCCAAACTGGACGGTGAAGCCGCCAAAGAGCGCGAGGTGAATCAGGGCAAAGACGTACGCGTAGACGATCGCGTCGAGCACGCCCAACGCTCGCTGCCTGTTTGTCACCGCGGCTAAATGATCCGCATGCCCATCGCCGACAGCGCCAGCTCAGTACCAAGCACGGCGGTCTGGTTCTGGGTATCGAGGATCGGGTTGATCTCGACGAGGTCGAGCCCCATCAACTTTCCCGAGTCGGCAGCCATCTCCATGACCATGTGCGCTTCTCGATAGTCGAGGCCGCCTTTGACCGGCGTGCCGACGCCAGGAGCGATCGTCGGATCGCAAACGTCGAGGTCGAACGACACGTGAATGCCGTGCGTGTCCTTGCCCGCGATCTGCAGCGCACGCTTCATGACCGCGGCGATGCCGTGGCGGTCGATGTCTTTCATCGTAAAGACCTGGACCTTAGCCGCCTTGATCTGTTCTTTCTCGAGCGCGTCGAGGTTGCGGATCCCGATGAGGACGGTGCGGTCGGGGCGGACCTTCGGCGATCGTGCGCCGATCTTCGACAGCTCGGCCGGCTCGGGCCCGAGCAGCGCCGCCAACGGCATCCCGTGCACGTTGCCGCTGGTCGTCGTCGCCGGCGTGTTCATGTCGCCGTGCGCGTCGACCCACAGCAGGCCGATGTCCCGGCCTTTGGCCGCGGCGAAATCCGCCGACGCGCCAACGGATCCCGCGGCCAGCGAGTGATCACCGCCGAGGACGATCGGCAGCGCGCCCTCCTCGTGCGATCTGTAGACCTCTTGATACAACCGCTGACAGACCCGCGCGATCTCGCGGATGTAGCGTTTCTTCGGATCGCGGGCGGTCTGCGTCTCCGGAATCGGCGCCGCCAGGTCGCCCTTGTCGACGACGACGCTGCCGAGCCCGGCGAGGCGCTCGCCGAGGCCGGCAATCCGCACCGCCGACGGCCCCATGTCGACGCCGCGCCGGCCGCCGCCGAGGTCGAGCGGCACGCCCAGGATGTGAATGGTTCGCGTCTTCATCGCGTCTTGTACGTGATCGACATGCCTTCGCTCGAAGGTGAAACCACCGTCGTCCACGCGCCCGGCCGGGTCGTAATCGCCTGGAGGAAGTCCTTCATCTCGTCACGCTTGTTGACGACGTTGTGGGCGAGAAAGACGCCGCCGGTGTCGAGCCGCGGAAAGACGATGTCAAAGAATTTCTTGTAGTCGGGTTTCCACGCGTCGAGGAACACGAAGTCGAACGTGCCCGGCAGTTTGGGAATCTCGGCGAACGCATCGCCGGCGATCACGGTGACGACGTCGGTGAGCCCGGCGCGTTTGATGTTGGCGGCGTTCTCCTTCGCGCGCTTCGCGTCGTACTCGATCGTCGTCAGTCGGCCGCCGGTCTCGCGCATCGCCAGGCCGATCCAGATCGCCGAGTAGCCGCTGGCGCCGCCGATTTCCAGGGCCCGCCTGGTCCCCCGTGTCGCCGCCAGAACGCGCAGGAACTTTCCGTCCTCTTCGGAGACCGCGTAGAGTTCTTTGTCCTGTTGTTTGATCTCGTGGAGGATGGCGGCGATCGCCGGCGTGACGCCAGCCGGCGGCGCTTGCGCCATCAGCGGCCCGGTGGCCGCAAGCAGCGCGATGGCCGCGCCGATCAAACCGGGACGGACGGTCACGATCGGATCGCGGGCGGCGCGGGACCGAGCATCGCCCGCATCAGCGCCTGCAGGTCTTCCATCCACAGCGGCTTGTAGCGAATCGTGGCGCCGAGCGCCGCCAGCTCCTGCAGCACGGCGTCGGTGATGAAGTAGTCGCCGGTCACGACGCCGACGGGAATGGAACGGCGGTCAGGCTGGCTGCGGAGCGTCCGCAGGAACTCGAGCCCGCCGATCTGCGGCATGCGCATGTCGAGCAGGATAGCGTCAGGCGGCCGGGCATCCACCGCCTCGTAGGCGGCCTGCGCGGATTCGACCGTCGCGACCTGATGGCCCTCGAACTCCAGCATCCGAGAGAGGGTCAGGATGACGGATGGGTCGTCATCGATGATCAGGACATGGGCCACGGCTTCACGAATTATCGCATTGCCGCCCGAAGTCATGGAAATCTCGGTATTTCCAGCCGGAGGGAATGCTACGATACGGCGCTGTCATGTCGCCCATTTTCGTCCGTCCTGTTCGGGAGCAGCTCGAGCACGACCGGCTGATTCGCCACCTGCAAGCGAAATATAAGCGAAAGACCGAAGTCGTCACGATCCATCCGGGCGACGAGCAGGTCATGCCGATCAAGATCGGCGAGATCATGCTGTTTCCCGACCTGGTCGTCAGCGACGGGAAGAAGCTGACCGGGATCGTCGAGGTTGAAACCAGCGAGTCGGTCAACAACCTCGAGGCGATGGCGCAATGGGCGCATTTTTCGCGCTCGAAGGTGCCGTTTCACCTGTATGTGCCGGTGCAGAGCTACGACGCGGCCCGACGACTGGCGGACGCGAATCAGGCGCGAATCACGGAAATCTGGACCTATCGCACCACCAACGACGGCAGCTTCGATCTGGTCGTGATGTCGAAGGATCCGGCCGCCCCCGCTGCGGCGAAGGGCGCCGGGGCGCGGATCGTCCCGCTGCCACCGAAGCCGAAACCCGAGCCTCCGCCGCCCCCACCCCCGCCTCCGCCTCCGCCGCCACCCGTCATCAAGGGCAAGGGCGCGAAGGGGATGAAGGGGATGAAGGGCGTTCCGGTGCCGCCGCCCGTTCCAGTGCCCGCGCCTGGCAAGGCCGTCGGAAAACCCGGAGTCGTGGCCAAGCCGACCGTCGGCGCGAAACCTGCCGTGGCCGTGAAGCCGGGCGTCGCACCGCCCAAAACTGCGCTGCCCCCCGCGAAGCCGGTGGCGAAGCCGGCTTCCAAGCCCGCGCCTGCGAAGCCGGAGAAACCTGCGAAATCCGCCAAGCCGGTCAAGCCGGTCAAGCCCGCGCCGGCCAAGGCGACGCCGGCCAAGACGGCGAAGAAGCCCGCGCGTCCGGCGCCGAAGCCCACGAAAAAAGCGGCGAAGCCGGCCAAGGGCGGGGCGCGCCGGAAGTAGCTGCCGCGCCGTGCCGTTCATCCGCTACACCCGAGACAAGCGCGGTTACGAGACGACGTACGTCATGCACGCCTACCGGTCCAACCAGGGGCCGGGGCGGACGCGCGTGCTTTATTTCTTCCGATCGCCGGCGCATGTGCGCATTGGCCGATCGCCGCTTGACGAGGAACTGCGCGAGGCCCTGGAACACACGCATCCTGATTTGAGCTTCGACTGGACCGCGCTCTCCCGAGATCAGGCGGCGCCTCGGTTCGACGAGCGCGACCACGATCGACACCGCGATCGTGACCGCGATCGGCACCGCCATGGCCGCTCCGCCCCAGCCGCACAGCCAGCTCCCGCGCAACCCGCCGCCGTCGTCATTGACGATCAGACTGTGTTGGGGCGCACGTTGGGCGCGGGGCACGCCGCGCGATTGCGCGGCCGCTACGCCGAGATTCTCCAGCGCATCCTGCGTCGTTCCCGGACCGCGGAAGAGCGGGACCGGCTGACGGAGCAGATGCAGCGTCTCAACCCTGACGACTGGCCGGACGCCGAGGCAATCAAGACTGCCGCGCAAACCATTGATGCCAATTGGGATGCGGTGGTCGCCGAGCTCCCGGCCAGACGCCGCGGGCGGCGTGGCGGACGCCGCCGGCAAGGCGAACGGCAGGACGGTGCGGGGCAGACCGGCGAAACCGGGGCGCCGGACGGCTCTGGCATAATGGATGGACGTGGAGACACCGATGCAGGCGCAGAAACTGAAGCCGGCAGCGCTGATTTTGCTGCCGATGCTCCTGGCGACGGTGATGGTCTCGGGTCAGACCCAGACGCCGATGGGTCAGCAGGGGACCGTCTTCCGATCGACGACGAACTACGTCACGACTGACGTCCTTGTCAAAGACAAGAGCGGGAAATTCGTTCCGGACCTGACCCTCGCCGACTTCGAAATCTACGAAGACGGCGTCCTCCAGAAAATCACCAATTTCGTGCCGATCATCGGCGGCCGCGCGCTGAGCAGCGCGACGACCGACGTGGCGACGCCGAAGCGCAGCGAAGGCCTGATCCTGCCGACGTCGAAACCGGCGGCCGACACGTCCGGACGGGTTTTCGTCATCTTTATCGACGACCTCCACCTCCAGGCGCTCGACTCGCCGCGGGTACGCGACGTCCTGAAGCAGATCCGCGACATCCTGATCAAGGACAACGACCTCGTCGGCATCGTCTCGAGCGGCTACTCGTCGATCGCGATCGATCTGAACTACGACTACGGCAAGAAGCGCTTCACCGAGGCGATCGGCAAGGTGATGGGCAGCGGGATGTCGCCGCAGGATCTCATCGAGGCGTCGCAGACCGCCGAAGGTCCGGCCGGCGTCCGCTACCAGGCGCACGTCGCCTTCTCGACCGCGAATGACCTGCTCGCCAAGGCGGAGAAGATCACCAATCGCCGCAAATCGTTCATTTACGTCAGCAGCGGCTACGATTTCAATCCGTTCAAGGACTCGCGCTATCGGCTGCAGCAGGAGCGCTACGCGATTCCCGAACGTGACGCCAACGGCAGCGTCAAGGACCCGACGATTGGCGGCGGCATCATGGAGCCGATCGTCGACAACCCGTTCGATAAGAACGGCAATCAATTCGCCGAATCTGATCTGATTGCCGAGATCGCCGAGCTCGTGCGTGCGGCCCGCCGCGCCAACGTCGTCTTCTATCCGGTCGACCCGCGCGGCTTGAACTCGGGAATGGCCGATATCAACGTCCGCGTTGCGTCACACGAGTGGCGCGAATGGATTCAGAACACGGTCAGCTCACTGCGGGTGCTCGGCGACGAGACCGGCGGGTTCTGCATCTGCGAGCAGAACGATTTCAAGAAGGGCTTGCAGCGGATCGACAACGAGACCAGCGACTACTACATTCTCGGCTACACCTCGAACAATCCGGATCCGAACAAGAAGTCCCGCAAGATCGAGATCAAATCCCTGCGCCCGGGGATCGAACTGATCTACAAGTCGGGCTACGCGCTGCCGCTTGCCCGCAAAGCGAAAGACGTCAAGTAACTCCTCCCTTTGGTGACGGATCGCCGCCCAGGCAGGCGGCGGTCCGTACGTTATACTCCCCGGCTGGCGTTACACGGCTGTTACATCGCCGTCACGCCGCATTCCGTTTCATCTCTGGAGAATCTTAATGACGCGACTGTCGAAATCGCTGCTGTCGCTGGCCTTTGTCTGGCTGGCGATTCTCGTCGTGGCCGCGCCGCTGGCGGCGCAGACGATCACCACAGGCAGCCTGAGCGGGACTGTCTCCGACGATCAGGGAGGCCGCCTGCCGGGAGCCACCGTTACGGCGATGCACACGGCGACCGGCACGACGTACTCGACAATCACTCAGTCGGACGGGCGCTACTCGATTCTGAACGTTCGCGTCGGCGAGTACACCCTGAAGGTGTCGCTCAGCAGCTTCAAAGACGTCTCCGCCGATCACGTCGTGGTCGCGCTTGGCGAAGACAAGGTCAACGACTTCAAGCTGCCGCTGGCGACCATGGCGGAAACGATCACGGTGACCGCAACGACGCCGCCGATTGATCTGTCGCGCGCCGGCGCCGGCGGCAGCGTCTCGAACGAAGTCAAGGAAGTGCTGCCGACGATTCAGCGCAGCCTCACCGACATCGCGCGGACCAACCCCTACTTCAACCCGATGGGCCGGAACGACGACGAGGTGACGGCCTCGGTGGCGGGCCGCAGCCAGCGCTACAACAGCCTGCAGATCGACGGCGCGGTCAACACCGACCTGTTCGGCCTCGCGGCCGGCGGCGGCGTGCCGGGCGGGCAGGCCGGATCGCAGCCGATCAGCTTCGACGCGATTCAGGAACTGCAGCTGGTGGTCTCGCCCTACGACATTCGGCAGGGCGGCTTCTCCGGCGGCGGCATCAACGCGATCACCAAGAGCGGCGCGAACGATTTTCACGGCAGCGTGTTTCTCTACGGCCGTAATCAGGACTGGGTCGGCGAGTTCAAGACGACCGCGAACCCGACCGGCAAGATCGGATCGTTCAGCGACAAGCAGGGCGGCTTCAGCCTCGGCGGGCCGATTCAGCGCAACAAGGCGTTCTTCTTCGTCAATCTCGACGACGGCCGGAAGAGCACGCCGTCGGGTTTCTCGATCAACGGCACCGGCCAGACGTTCGGGAACGAGGCGCAAATCGATCGCATTCTCAACGCCGCCAGGAATCGCTACGGCTACGACGTCGGCCCCGCCGCGAAGAGCGAGTTCATCCGCGACACCAACAGCGACAAGTTCTTCGCCCGCGCCGACTTCAACCTTGGCGTCCATCAGCTGACCGTCCGGCACAACTTCGTCAATGCCGGCAATGACAGCGGTTTTCCGAGCCTGACGTCGTACGTCTTCCCGGATGGCTTCCACAACTTCACCTCACGCACCAATTCGACCGTGGCGCAGCTGACCTCGCGCCTCTGGCAGGGCGTCAACGAATTCCGCTTCACGAGGACGTCGGTGCGCGAAAAGCGCAACATCCAGGATCAGTACGATCCGTTCCCGCGCGCCACCGTGACGGTGCTCGGGTCGACGCTCGCCAATCTTGGTCTCGACGGTCCGTCCCAGCGCAACGAGCTCGACCAGGACATCCTGGAGCTCACCGACGACTTCACGAAGGTCTACGGCACGCACCAGATCACCGTCGGCACGCACAACGAGTTCTTCAAGATTCGCAATCTGTTCATCAATGGCGCCTTCGGGCAGTACACGTTCCAGTCGATCGATTTGTGGGAGCAGGGCCTGGCGCAGCGCTACCAGTACGTCTACTCGAACACCTCCGACCCGTTGCAGGCCGCCAAGTTCAACGTCCGCCACTTCGGCTTCTACGCCGGCGATCAGTGGCGCCCGAACAGCCGCCTGACCTTGACCTACGGCGCCCGCCTGGACATCCAGCGGTTCCCGACGATTCCGAACCGGAACCCGGTGTCCGAAGATCGATTCGGCTATCGCACGGATGAAGTCCCGAACGGGACGACATTCTCCCCCCGCGGCGGGTTCAACTACGCGTTGAAGGGCGACGGGAGCGAACAAATCCGCGGCGGCATCGGGCTCTTCAGCGGCCGCACGCCCTACGTGTGGATTTCAAACCAGTACGGCAACACCGGCGTCGACTTCATCCGTCTGGACACCGGCACCAACGCCAACAACCGGATTCCGTTCATCCCCGATCCGAACAATCAGTATCGGACGCTGGCGGGCCTGCCGGGCCTCGTCAACAACGTCGCACCGCTGACGAATGAAATCGACCTGATCGACCCGGACTTCAAGTACCCGTCGGTCATCCGCGCGAACATCGCCTACGACCGCAAGCTGCCGTGGGGGATTTATGGCACGGCCGAAGTGATCTTCACGCCGGTCGTCAACGACGTGAAGTTTCAGAACCTCAACCTGGTCCAGACCGGGACGGTGCCTGTTGACGGGCGGCCGGTCTACGCGCGCCAATACTCCGACCTGACCGACGTCATCCTGCTGACGAACACGTCAGAAGGCAATGCGTGGACGATCGCGTTCGAGGGCAAGAAGCCGTTCAACAAAGGCTTCTTCGTGAACGCCTCGTACCTCTACGGCCGCTCGACGTCGATCGTCGACGGCGTCCGCGATCAGGCGCTCTCGTCGTGGGGCAACGTGTTCATCGGCGGCGATCCGAACAATCCCCCGGTCGGCACGTCCGACTACGACCCGGGCCATCGCATCACCATGAGTGGTTCGTACGACTTCCACGTGTGGAGGGAGTTCAGTGCCTCGGCGTCGCTCTACTACAGCGGCCAGTCGGGCCGGCCGTACTCGCTGCTCTGGGGCTCACCGGGCGTGAACGGCGATCAGCAGACGTTGAACGACCTGCTATATCTGCCCACGCAGTCCGACGCGCTGACCTACACGAACGGCACCTACGCCGACCTGCGCGCCTACCTCGACAAGCGCGGCTGCACGGCCGATCAGGTCGGCGAGATCATGGAGCGCAACTCGTGCCGCTCGCCGTGGTCGAATACGATGGATGCACGGTTCACCGTCAACCTGCCGTTCAAGAAGGTCAAGGCGGAAGTCACGATGGACATCCTCAACCTGATCAACTTCTTCGACGCCGATCACGGCTACTTCCGCTACGCGTCGTCGAATTTCATCACCCCGGTGGCGCCGATCACGACCGGTGGCGTCGTGACCGGCATGAACCTGGCGACGCTGACGAACGCGTCGTTCAACGAATTCACGCGCAACGACCTGCGTTCGCGCTGGCAGTTCCAGCTTGGCGCGCGTCTGAAGTTCTAGCGCGGGCGCGCGCTGGAACGTGCGCTGGAACGTCTTGGGTCTTTGGACTTGGGTCTTGGGGCGTACCTCAAGACTCAAGACTCAAGACTCAAGACTGAAGACCCAAGACTGAAGACTGGGCGGCGAGGATTCTCTTCTTCGCTTCGGCCAGGTACTCCGCATCCATCTCAATCCCAACGAAATCCAGGCCCAGTTTCGCGGCGGCGATTGCCGTGTTGCCAAGCCCGAGGAACGGATCGAGGACCAGGCCGGCGCGGTCGAGGCCGTGCAGGCGCAGGCACTGCTCAGGGATCTTCGGCGGGAAGGACGCCGGGTGCGGCCGGTCGCGGTCGCGGTTCTGGATGGTCTCGTAGGGCACGAACCAGGTGTTGCCCCGGCAGCGCAGGCCTTCGCCGGCCGCGGCCCAGCGCTTGATATTCGACGGGTCCTGATACGGCACGCCGACGGCGCGGCGATCGAGCGGCGTCCGGCCGCGCGGCGTGAAGTGAAAGATGTATTCGTGGCAGTCGTTGACGAACCGATCGCTGTTGATCGGCTTGTAGTGGCCGACCGCGACGTCGCGATCGAGCCCGGCGTTGGCGCCGGCGGCCTCGCGGTCGATGGCGATCGACTTCACCCAGTGAATCGTGTTCTGGAGCCGGAAGCACTGCCGCGCGACCTGCGCCACCTCGAGCGGAATCCACGGGTCGGTCGGTTTGGCGCCGACGTTCAGGAACAGCGACGCGTCAGGCGACATTGCCCGTGACGCGGCGCGCAGCCACCGGTCCGTCCACGCCAGATACTCGGCGCGCGGCAGGTCGTCTTCGTAGCTGCGGTACTTGATGCCGAGGTTGTAGGGCGGCGACGTCACGACCACGCCGATGCTGGCCGGAGCGAGTTGGGGGAGAACGTCGCCGCAGTCGCCGTGGAAGAGCTGGATCCGGGAACGACCGATGGTGATGTCGACGACCGGCTTGGGGGCGCGAGGGGAGACGAGGGCGAGCGCCATACGCCAAGGCTTTTCGGTACGACCTCAGTCGTACGATAGGCGTACCTGGCGCGGGCCGAGGTTAACTGGCTTGCGCCGCGGCGCCCCCGGCAAAGCCGTGGGCGACGCGATCGGCGCTGACTGGCTGGTTCCGCTGATGGCCGACCTGGAGACAGGCGTTGCCCTTCTCCTCGATGTAGGTGATTTCACGGTCGGTGCCGGCTTCCCGGTACCGTCCCGAAACACACCCGCAGGCCATCGTCGTGAACCCCAGCAGGCGAACCACACTCATGGAATCCTCGCTCACTCGCTTTGCAAACGACGTGCCCAGTATCGCAAACGAAGATGACGGACGTGTGATGCGTTTTTCTGGCTGAAAATCACGGTTCTCTGCACCGTGCTCTCCAGAGTTGGTGAGGCACTGTGTCAACGCTGACTCTTGGGTTGGATTCTTGACGCCAATCAATTGGATCCGGACGGCTTCAGGGCTCGTGCATAGCGCCGGTAAGTCTCGAGATCGACTTCGCGCTGGCTTCGAGCGAAACGCCGCGCCGCAAGGACACGGGCGACGAGGATCGCGTGAACGAAGGAAAAGCCCACCAATTCAACCCAGAGCGCGACTTCATTCACGTCTCCGGTCACCCGCACCAGCAGCGCCAGCACCAGATTGAGGACGGTCGCGACCAGGAACAGCGACGAAAACAAGGGGTCGATTCGGAGCGCCGGGACGCGCGGTTTGGCGTCCATCGCGGCATGCTCCCAGCCTGGCAGCCCGCCCGCGTCCCCCTCGTAAAAGACCTGGATGAACCGGCCAATGCGTTCGACGCCGACGTGAAGACTCAGGATGGTCTCGAAACCGGCCGCGAGCACGAGCAAGGGGAGAAGGCTGAACCAGGTCGCCGAGAGCCACGACTGGATGGCGACCGTCAGCGCCGCCCATGTCACGAACGTAATTAGAGCGACAAAAAGGCGTACGGATCCGCGCTCGCGAATCGTCGCGCGCAGTTCACGGTATTCCTCCACCGACAATTCTTGCGGCTGCGGCGCCATCGTCATGCCTCTCGAACTACGGATATCGTCGGCGTACACCGATACATTCAGTGTCGGCGCTGGTTGTGCCGGCCGTCCAGCGCGTTTTACCGCCTTCCTGGTTCGCATTGGCACGAAGATTGATCCCTCGTAACCATTGCGAAACAAGCACTTGGGATGTTACGATACGAACTCGTTCAACGCGGTTTTCACACTGCAATTCGGCGGGGCCAGGGCTGCCTCGACGGGCGGGCCGGAGGAATAGTGCGGGCAATGAAACAGCCGTACCGGATTTCGCTGATGAGCGTGCTGGCGCTTGCGCTGGTCGGGATGACACCGGCCGGCCTCGGCGCGCAGGCGAAATCAACGTCCAAGGCGCCGGTGAAAACCAGCGCGTCGAAACCCGCGACGCGGACGAGCCTGGCGCGCGCCGCCGCCGCCCGCCGCGCCCGAGCCGCTGCCGCCCAGCGCGTCCAGCAGGACGCGATGACCGCGCGCTTCAAGCGCGACATGCTCGGCAATCTGATTCCTGACGTCCGCGCCGCTGCCGCGATCATCTACGACCCGCAGACCGGCGTCACCCTCTACGACGAGAATGCCCGCGACGTTCGCTCCATCGCCAGTCTGACGAAGCTGATGACCGCCGTGACGTTCATGGCCGACGCGCCGGACCTCAGTCAGGTCGTCGCCGTTACCCGGACGGACATGAAGGCCGCGTCGACGACGTACTTGCGGGCCAACGACCTCGTGTCGTTCGACACGCTTCTGCACCTCACGCTCATCGCGTCGGACAACGCGGCGGCACGGGTGCTCGCCAGGACCGCCGAGGGAGGCACCGGCGCCTTCGTCTCGCGCATGAACGAGATGGCCACTCATCTCGGCATGGAGAGCACGCAGTACTTCGAGCCGTCTGGTCTCGACGCCCGCAACGTGTCGTCGGCATTCGATCTGTCGCATCTGATCGCGTTTGCGGCCAGCGACGAGCAGCTCGGCGAGATCATGCGGACCTCCGAGTACGACGTGAGCACGAGCAGCCGCAGCTTCAAGATCCACAGCACCAACAAACTCCTCGGCACCGACGTCGACGTGCGCGGTGGCAAGACCGGCTTCATCAGCAAATCCGGCTACTGCCTGGCGACGCTGCTTCAGGTGCCGCAAGGCGCGCAGGTGGCCGTCGTCGTGCTCGGCGCCGCCAACAGCACGTTGCGGTTCTGGGAAGCCCGTCATCTCTTCAACTGGGTCGTCGGCCGCACTCAAGGCCTGGTCGGCGGCCAGCCGGAACAGCCGTTTTCGCAGTTTCAGTAAACCGTTACGTCCCTCGATCGACCTTCCGAACCTGACAAGCCCACCGGGCGCGGCGCGCGCCTGTCGGTGCTGATGATTGCCTCCGAGATGGCGCCGTTCGCCAAGACCGGAGGTCTCGCCGACGTCGTCGGCGCCTTGCCGGTGTCGCTCGAGCGGCTCGGGCACGACGTCACGGTCGTCATGCCCCGGTATCGTGCGGTGACCATCCCGAGCGCTGGCGTCGCGGTCATGTCGCGCCGGCTGACCGTCGGGGCGCGAACCGACGAGGTGCAGTTTCATGTGCTGACCGAGTCACCGGCGCGGCGAGTGGTCTTCGTCGACATCCCGAGACTCTTCGACCGCGTCGGGCTCTACGAGTACGGCGGCCGTGACTATCCAGACAACGCCGAGCGGTTCGCGACGCTGTGCGCCGCGGCCTGTGAATATGCGGAGCACTTGAATCCAGCCGGTTCAACGGACGTCGTCCATGCGCATGATTGGCAGGCCGGACTGGCGCTCGCCTGGCTCCGCTACGATTCGCGGCGCTGGCCTCGCACCAGCCGGGCGGGACGAGTCTTCACGATTCATAACCTCGCCTATCAGGGCGTGTTTCCGAAGGAGACCGTCCCGGCGATGGGGTTGCCGTGGAACGCGTTCACCGTCGAAGGCGGGGAGTTCTGGGGACAATTCAGCTACCTGAAGACCGGCATCACGTCGAGCGATGTCACGACCACGGTCAGTCCGACCTATGCGCGGGAGACCCTGGCCCCGCCCCTGGGTGTCGGCATGGATGGCGTGCTAAAAGCTCGCGGCGATCGCTACATCGGCATCCTCAACGGCATTGACACTGATGTCTGGAATCCGGCGACCGACCCGCTGATTCCAGCGCGATTCGATCTCGACAATCTGGCGGGAAAGCGCGAATGCAAGCGGGCGCTGTTGGAGCGGTTCGGACTGCCGGTGGGAGACGACGCGCTCGAGCGGCCGTTGATCGGGCTGGTGTCGCGGTTGGTTGACCAGAAAGGCCTGCGACTCATTCAAGCGGCAGGCGCCGAGTTGATGGCGCTGGATGCGACCTGGGTCTTCGTCGGCCAGGGCGATCCGCACCACGAAACCTTCCTGCGGGCGCTGGCATCACATTATCGAGCGCGGGTCGGCGTGCACATCGGCTTCGACGAGGCGCTGGCGCATCTCGTGGAGGCCGGCGCGGATATCTTCCTGATGCCGTCGATTTTCGAGCCGTGCGGGCTCAATCAGATGTACAGCCTTCGCTACGGCACGGTGCCCGTGGTGCACGCGGTCGGGGGTCTCGACGACACCATTCAGCCGTATACGTCCCGCGCCCTGCACGCCAACGGGTTCAAATTCAAGCGCTCGACGGGCGAGGAACTGGCGCGCACGATGCGGCAAGCGGTCCGGCTCTATGACGACAAGAACGCCTGGACCGCGTTGATGCGCGCCGGAATGCAGGCGGATCACTCGTGGGAGAAGTCCGCCAGAGAATATGTCAGAGTGTATAGACGTGCGCGACGCGACGCTGCCGACAGAGGCGGCGCCTGACGCGGCGATTGCGGAAAGGGCAGAACAGAGCGATGGCAGCTGAAAACGTGTTGACCTACACCGATACCAACTTCGATGCGGACGTGCTCAAGGCCGGGCAGCCGGTGCTGGTGGATTTCTGGGCGGAATGGTGCGGTCCGTGCCGCGCGATGGAGCCCTCGATCAACGCGCTGGCGACTGATTACGTCGGCAAGGTGTCGGTCGGCAAGTTGAACGTCGACGACAACCCGAGCATCACGATGCGTTACATGGTGCGCGGCATTCCGACGGTGATGCTGTTCAAGGGCGGCCAGATCGTCGACCAGGTCGTCGGGCTCGTCGACAAGACCGCGCTGAAGCAGATGGTCGACAAACACATCGGCTGACGCCGAATCGGCGATCGCCGATCGAGCGATCGGGCGATGGAGATCACTTGAACGACGTACGCAAGGTCGTGATCATCGGGTCCGGGCCGGCCGGACTCACTGCCGCGCTGTATACCGCGCGCGCCAACCTGCACCCTCTCGTCATCGAAGGCCTCGAGGCCGGCGGTCAGCTGATGCTGACCACGGCGGTCGAGAATTTTCCCGGTTTCCGTGACGGGATCATGGGGCCGGATCTCATGGCGGCGATGCGCGAGCAGGCCGAGCGCTTCGGCGCGGTGATGCGCCGCGGCAATGTCACCCGGGTCAACCTCTCGGCCTCGCCCTTCGAAATCGTGACCGAGGACGAGGTCGTGCAGGCGCGATCGGTGATCATCTCGACAGGCGCGTCGGCGAAGCTGCTCGGTCTGCCGTCGGAACGGGCGCTCATGGGCCACGGCGTTTCGACGTGTGCCACCTGCGACGGGTTCTTCTTCCGCGGCAAACCGATCGCGGTCGTTGGCGGCGGCGACTCCGCCCTGGAAGAAGCGACGTTCCTGACCCGGTTTGCCTCGCACGTCACCGTCATCCACCGCCGCGACACGCTGCGCGCGTCGAAGATCATGCAGGACAAGGCGTTCGAGAATCCCAAGATTTCCTTCCTCTGGGACACCGACGTCGTCGACGTGCTGGATCCGAAGGACGGCGCCGTTTCAGGCGTGCGGCTCCGCAATCACAAAACCGACGTCACGCATGACCTGAGGATCGAAGGGTTGTTCGTGGCGATCGGGCACAACCCGAACACCTCGCTCTTCAAAGGCCAGCTCGAGATGGACGACGCCGGTTACCTGATCACGCGCGACGGGCCGAAGACGAATATTCCCGGCGTCTTTGCCTGCGGTGACGTCCAGGATCACGTCTATCGCCAGGCGATCACCGCGGCAGGATCAGGCTGCATGGCGGCGATTGACGCGGAACGGTTTCTCGAGCATCAAGGACACTGAAACTTTGAACTTGGAACTCTGAACTTAGAACTTCGGACTGTGCTGAGCTCCTTAGCCAGGGAGTTCAGAGTTCAAAGTTCAGAGTTCAGAGTTCAGAGTTCCAAGTTCTAAGTTCCGATCCAGCCGCCTCCGACCACGATCTCTCCGTCGTAGAACACAGCCGCCTGACCAGGTGTGATTGCCATCTGCGCCTCGTCGAAGACGACGTGGGCGTTGGAGGCGCCGTCGCCGGTGACCGACGCGGGTGCGTCGGTGTGGCGATGGCGGATGCGCGCGGTGATGCGGCGCGGGCCGTCTGGCGGCGCGCCGGCGATCCAGTTCACGTCCCGCACGGCGAACTCACGTCCACCGAGCTCTTCGCGCGGGCCGACGACGACGCGGCCGGCGTCTGGCTCGAGTTTGAGCACGTACAGCGGAATCGCCGCGGAGATGCCGAGTCCGCGCCGCTGGCCCACCGTGTAGCGATGAATGCCGGTGTGCCGGCCGAGGACCTTGCCGCTCGAGTCGACGACCTCGCCGTCGCGAGCGCCTTCCGGCAAATGGCGGCCTACGAAGCCGGCGGCATCGCCGTCGGGGATGAAGCAGATTTCGTGGCTGTCGGGCTTGTTCGCGGTGAGCAGCCCGCGGCGCTCTGCATAGGCTCGGACGTCGTGCTTGGTGAGGTGGCCGATCGGAAACATCGCGTGGGCCAGCTGGTCCTGGGTCAGCGAAAACAGGAAATAGGACTGGTCCTTGTCGCGATCGACGCCACGGCGGAGTTGATAGCGGCGCGAATCCTCGTCGAACGCGACCTGCGCGTAGTGTCCGGTGGCCACCGCGCCGGCGTCGAAGCCGGCGGCGCGGTCGACCAGAGTGGCGAACTTGAGGTCGCCGTTGCAGTGCACGCACGGGATTGGCGTCCGACCGGCGGCGTACTCGTCGACGAAATTGCGGACCACGGTCTCGCGGAATTTTTCTTCGAAGTTCAGGATGTAGTGGGGGATCCCGATCGACGCGGCGACCTGCCGGGCATCGTAGAGGTCGTCGAGGCTGCAGCAGGAACCGAACGACTCGTTCGGATGGCGCTGATCGTAGAGCTGCATCGACAACCCGACCACGTCGTGGCCGGCGTCGGCGAGCAGGCAGGCGGCGACCGACGAGTCGACACCTCCGGACATTGCCGCCACCACGCGCATCGTCATTACCGCAGCGCCGCCGCCGTGCGGCCGAGTTGGCGGAGTTTGCCGACGAGCGACGGCAGCACGGCAATCACCGCGTCGATCTCGGCGTCGGTGGTGCGCGCGCCGAGGCTGAAACGCAGCGCGTTACGGGTGCGGGCGTTGGGCAGCCCCATCGCCTTGAGCACATGCGACGGCTCGAGTGATCCCGATGAGCACGCCGAGCCGGTCGAGACCGCGACGCCTTCGAGATCGAGCGCGATCAAGAGCGACTCGGCTTCGACGCCGTCGAAGCTGATATTGGTGGTGTTGGGCACGCGGCGATCGCGATCGCCGTTGATCGCGGTCCCAGCCACGCTGGTCAGGATGCCGCTCTCCAGCCGATCGCGGCGCGCGGCGACGAGCGGTCCAGCGTCCAGGTGCACGCGCGCGACCCGCGCGGCGGCGCCCATCCCGGCGATCGCCGGCACGTTTTCCGTCCCGGCGCGGCGGCTTCGCTCCTGACGACCGCCGGTCATCGTCGCCACCAGGCGGACGCCACGGCGGACCCATAGCGCGCCGGCGCCCTTCGGGCCGCCGAACTTGTGGGCGGAGATGGCCAGCAGGTCCGCGCCCAGCTGCCGCGTCGAAACTGGAATCTTGCCCGCCGATTGAATCGCATCGGTGTGAAAAACTGCGCCGTGTTCGCGGGCGATCGCCGCCAGCGAGGCGACCGGCTGGATCGCCCCGGTCTCGTTGTTGGCGTGCATGACCGAGACGAGTGCCGTCTCGCGCGTGATGACCGCCCGCAACGCGTCAGCGGCCACAATCCCGTCACTCCCGGCGCCAAGGACGGTCAGGCGCCAGCCCTGCTTCTCCAGCGCCCGGCAGGTGTTGAGCACCGCCTCATGTTCGATGCCCGTCGTGACGATATGACGGCGGCCAGACGGCGCGAGCGCTTCGGCCGCGCCGCGCAGGGCGAGGTTGTCGGCTTCGGTGCCGCTCCCGGTGAAGACGATCTCGCTCGGATCGGCGTCGATCAGTGATGCAACCGCGCCGCGGGCATCGTCAACGATCGCCTTGGCCCGCTGACCGAACGCGTGGACCGACGAGGCGTTGCCGAAGTCAGTGGTCAGAGCAGCGGTCATCGCGTCGATGGCCTCCGGGAGGGGCGGCGTCGTCGCGTTGTAGTCGAGGTAAATCCTCACCGTACGGGCCTTTAGACATGGTACACCCGCTAGACAGCACTCGTCCGGACTCATATACTGGCTGCGCCTGACTCCCACGGTTGGCCCAGTGCGTTTGGGCCGGCTGCCTCCAAGGAGTTTGCGTTTTTTTTGGAGATCACCACATGTGGAAGCGCGACGAGGCTGTACGGCCTCCTCAACCGACGGCGGCCCCGACGCCATCACACGTGCCGGAGGCAAGCCCGGTGCGTACTGAACCGACCCGGCAGCATCAAGAGAGGGACATGGTGAACATCGGCAAGAGCGTCATCATCAAAGGTGAATTGAGCGGCAGCGAGGATCTGACGATCGAAGGTCAGGTCGAAGGCAAGATCGAACTTCGCCAGAACGTTCTCACCATCGGCCCCAACGGCAAGATCAAAGCCCAGGTCTTCGCGAAGACCGTCGTCGTCCAGGGCGAAGTCACCGGCAACATCACCGCCACCGAGCGCGTCGACATTCGTGACGCGGGATCCGTGGACGGCGATCTGTCGGCGCCGCGCGTGGCGATCGCGGACGGCGCGCACTTCCGCGGCGCGATCGACATGCAGAAGGGCGGCGTCGCGAAGGCCGCCGGCGACAGCAAAGCCGCCGACGTGAAACCGGCCACGCCGCCGGCGCCGGCGCCCGCGTCGACGCCGGCCGTAGCTGCCACCCCGGGCGTGCGGTAAGCACTCGCGCCGCGGCTGATCGCTGCTGCGGCGGCAGAGGTCCGGGTGTCTGGTCTGTTCAAGTGGGGCCGGAAAGAAGACGCGCCGCCAGCGGCGCCGTCACCGCCTCCGACGGCGACGTCGGGGACGGTGACGACGTCGAAGGTGCTGCCTCGCGTGCTCGCGGCCTTGCAGCAGCAGACCGACCCGGTGCTCGTCGATCTGGGGCCGGTCGTCGGCGCGAACATTTCGTTTTTCGGCGAGCGGCTGTCGTGCAAGATTCACGTCGAAGATCTCTACCAGGTCATCGAGGCCCACGCGAAGGCGGGATCCACCGAAGGACTGGATCAGGCGATCGACGGCATGCTGGGCTTCGCGCCCGGTTCGGTCGACGGTATTTTGTGCTGGGACCTGTTCGACTATCTCAGCAAGACTTCCGGACAGTTGCTGGCGGGCCGGCTGGCGCGGCTGCTGAAAAAGGGCGGCGTGCTCTACGGCTTCTTCGGCACGACCCCGGCAGAGTTGACGAACTACACGCGCTACGTCGTGGAAGCTGAAGACACGCTGCGGCAGCGCACGACGCCGGCGACACCGGTGAAGCGAACGGTGCTGGTGACGCGGGACATCAACCGGATGTTCGACGGTCTGGTCGTCGCCGAGTCGGTGCTGCTGAAAACGAGTGCGCGCGAAACGCTGTTCCGCAAGCCGTAATATCTTCTTCGGGACGACCTCGGGTGTCGTTCTTACAGCTGAGTAAGAGCGACACCCGAGGTCATTTTTATGGCCAAGACGATCATCGCAATTCTCACTGATTTCGGCGCGCGCGATCACTACGCGGGCGTGATGAAGGGCGTCGTCCTCGGTATCAATCCGGATGTCACGCTCGTCGATCTCTCGAACGACTTGCCGGCGCACGACATTCCGTTTGCCGCGCACGAACTCGCGGCGACTTACAAGTACTTTCCGAGCGGCACGATCTTCCTGGTCGTCGTCGATCCGGGGGTCGGGTCGGCGCGGCGCGGGCTGGCGGCGGAAGTGGGTGAGTGGCGCTTCGTCGCGCCGGACAACGGCGTGCTGACCGGCGTGTTTCACGAGGCGTCGCCAAAAAAGGTCGTCGAGCTGACCGAGCGCCGCTACGCCCGGCCGACGGTGAGCCGGACGTTCGAGGGGCGCGATCGCTTCGCCCCGGCGGCGGCCTGGCTGTCGAAGGGCGTCCACCTGAGTGCCTTCGGACGGCCGGTGACGGACTATCATCTGCTCGACCTGCCGAAGCCGGTCCTCGACGGGGCGACGCTGCGGGGGACCGTGGTGCGCATCGACCGGTTCGGTAACGTCGTCACCAATCTCGATCGCCGTTCGTGCGAGCGTCTCGCCGACGGTGGTGGCGGCGTTCAATTGACGGTGCGGGACCATTCGATCGCGCGGATCGTTTCGACCTACTCGGACATCCCGGCGGGCGATCTGGCGGCGTTGTTTGGGAGCACTGACACTCTCGAGGTCGCCGCGCAGGCAACCAGCGCGGCGGAACGGCTCGGGGTCGCCGTTGGGGATCCCGTTGAGCTGAAAAGGACTCTCTGACCCATGGCCATCGATCTCTCACTGGAGTTGCTTCGCGTCGTCGAGCAGGCGGCGATCGCCTGCGCGCACACGATGGGGCAGGGCGATCGCCACGGGTCGGATCGGGTCGCGGTCGAAGCGATGCGCAAGACCCTGGATGAGATCCCGATCGACGGCACCATCGTCATCGGCGAGGGCGAACGTGACGAAGCGCCGATGCTCTATATCGGCGAGCGCGTCGGCCAGGCGGCGCATGGCGTGCCCGATCTGCCGCAGGTCGACATCGCCGTCGATCCGCTCGAGGGCACCAACCTGTGCGCGACCGGCGCGCCGAACGCGATCGCGGTGCTCGCCGCCGCGACCAAGGGCGGGCTGCTGCACGCGCCGGATCTCTACATGGAGAAGCTGGTCGTCGGGCCGCGGGCGCGGCACGCGGTCAGCCTCGACCGCCCGGTGAAGCAGAACCTCAAGTCGATCGCCAAGGCGCTCGATCGCAAGGTCGAAGATCTCGTCGTCATGGTGCTCGAGCGCGACCGTCACGAGAAGCTGATCGCCGAAATTCGCGCCGCCGGCGCCCGCATCCGGCTGATCGGCGACGGCGACCTTTCCGCCGGCATCGCCGCGGCCGTCGAGGGATCCGGCGTGCACGCGGTGATGGGCACGGGCGGCGCGCCGGAAGGCGTGCTGACCGCCGCGGCCATGCGATGCCTGGGCGGTGAGATTTACGCGCGGCTCGTGATCACGAAACCCGAGCACGAGGAGCGGTCGCGCGCCATGGGGATCACCGACTTCAAGCGGATCTACTCGTCGGCCGACCTGGCGTCGGGCAGCTCGATCACCTTCGTCGCGACCGGCGTCACCGACGGCGCGCTGATGAAGGGCGTCCGTTTCTTCGGTCACGGCATCCGCACCAGCTCGGTCGTCATGCAGAACGAGCCGCACCAGATTCGCTTCATCGACACGATTCACGTCCACCGGACGGATGACGACCTCCGGATCAGATTCTGATTGGCGGCGTAATCAGGTCGCGGTAACGCTCGCCGCATTCATTGGCTTCACCGGTTTTACGCTGGTGATGCCGTTTCTGCCGCTCTATTTTGAACAGCTCGGCGTTCACGACCTCGGCGAGGTGGCGATCTGGTCGGGCATCAGCCTCGGCGTCACGCCGGCGATTACGGCGGCGATGGCGCCGGTGTGGGCGCGCGTCGCGGATCGTTACGGGCGCAAGCTCATCGTGGCGCGATCGCTCGCCAGTTTTGCGGTCATTATGTCGCTGATGGCGCTCGTCGATTCGCCCTGGCAGGTGTTCACGCTGCGGGCGATCCAGGGACTCTTCGCCGGCTACGGCGCGATCGCGATGACGATGGCGGCCGAGTCGGCACCGTCCGAGCACGTCGCCGCCGCGATCGGCTGGGTACAGACGGCCCAGCGGCTCGGCCCGGCGCTCGGTCCGGTGATCGGCGGGGTCCTGGCCGGATGGCTCGGGTTGCGTCACGCGTTCTACGCGTCGGCCCTGGTGTACGTCGCCGCGTTCATGCTCGTGGTCGTCGGCTATCGCGAGCCGGCGCATCGCCGCGCGCCGGCCGCCGCCGACGCCGCGGCGGCGCGGGTGACCTTCGCGTCGCTGGCGCGCGTGCCGCATTTTCTGTTGTTCATGGGATCGATTTTCGGTCTGCAGATGGTCGATCGCAGCTTCGGTCCGGTGCTGCCCTTGTATCTCCGCGAGATCGGCGCCGCCGTCGCCAGCGTGCCCTTTCTGAGCGGCCTGATCTTCACGGTCACCGCCGGCATGGCCGCGGTGGGCAATCAGACGACCACCTGGCTGTTGCGGCGGTGGCCGACCGCACAGCTCGTGCCGGCCACGGCAGCGATGGCAGCGGCGGGCACGGCGCTCTTTGCGGCCGGACCGCCGATGGGGGTCCTGCTGGTGACGGCGGCGGTGTTCGGCTTCGCCATTGGCGTCGCGACCACCGCGATCTACACCAGCGCGAGCCTGTCGGTGCCGGCGGCATCCCGCGGCGTCGCGTTCGGATACTTGACGACGGCGTATCTGGTGGGCCTGGCGGTCAGCCCGATCGTCGCGGGATTCATTGGCGCGATGAGCATGCGAGCGGTCTTTGTCGCCGACGCGATCGGGTTGGGGGTGGTTGCGTGGATCATTCGTACGCGGAGCACCACCCTGGCGAGGCCCAATGCCGCTTCTTAGCATCGATCCGCAGACGCCCGACGCCGACGTGATCGCCCAGGCGGCGGACTGGCTGCGCCGCCGCGGCATCGTCGCCTATGCGACCGACACGTTCTACGGTCTGGCGGTGGATCCTGCCTCGAAGACCGCGGTCGCCGCGTTGTTCGCCTTGAAGGGACGCCCCGCGCACCTGGCGATGCCGCTGGTGGCGGCGTCGACGGCGCAGGTCGACAGCTGGTGCGGCGGGCTCGATCCGGCGAGCGCCCGTCTGGCGCGCGTGTTCTGGCCCGGGCCGTTGTCGCTGATCGTTGACGTGCCGCCGGGCGTCGTCGATGCGGTGCACGGCGGCGTGCGCAGCGTCGCGATCCGGGTGCCGGGACACGTCGTCGCCCGTGCGCTGGCCGAGTCGTTCGGTTCACCGATCACGGCGACGAGCGCCAATCGCAGCGGCGCGGTGCCGGCGTCGGTCGCCGGGGCGCTCGGCGCGATCGCCGACGACCCGCAGGTGCTGGTCATCGACAGCGGCTCGACGCCGGGCGGCGAGCCGTCGACGATCGTCGACGCGCGTCATGCGCCGCCGCGTCTCGTGCGCGCCGGCGCGGTCGCGTGGGAGCGCGTGCTAGACTCGATTCATCCATGAGTTCGCGTCGCGCCGAGTCACCCGCACCACGGCTCGAACGCGCTGCGCTTGTGAGCCTGATCACCCGCGCCACGCGCCACGTTGATTCGGATCTTGCCCTCGACGAACTGGAAGGTCTGGCGCGATCGGCGGGCGCCGACGTCGTCCTGCGCGCGGTCCAGGAGCGCCCGACGCCGGATCCGGCGACGCTCATCGGCCGCGGCAAGGCCGAAATGCTCGGCGCCGCGTGCGCGGAAGCCGGCGCCAATCTCATCATCGTCGACAACGTCCTGACGCCGGCGCAGGCGCGGAATCTCGAGAAGACCTGCGGCCACCGGGTTATCGATCGCACCGAGCTGATTCTCGACATCTTCGCGCGGCGCGCGCGGACCCGCGAGGGACAGTTGCAGGTCGAGCTCGCGCAGTTGCACTACATGCTGCCGCGGCTGGCCGGATCGAGCGACGCGCTGTCGCGCCTGGGCGGCGGGATCGGCACCCGCGGCCCTGGTGAAACCAAGCTCGAAACCGATCGCCGCCGCATCCGGTATCGCATCGCGGCGTTGAAGCTGCAAATTGCCGAAGTGCGCCGCCGCCGCAGTTATCTGCGGGCGCGGCGCCGCCGCGCCGACGTGCCGACGGTGGCGCTGGTCGGCTATACCAACGCCGGCAAAACGACGTTGTTCAATCTGCTCACCGGATCCGGCGCCGTGGTTTCTGACGCGCTGTTCGTCACCCTCGATCCGCTGATGCGCCGGGTCAAGCTGCCCGACGCCCGGCAGATCCTGGTCGCCGACACCGTCGGGTTCATCGACCGGCTGCCGCATCAGCTGGTCGCGGCGTTTCATGCCACGCTCGAAGAAGTCGCCGGCGCCGATCTGCTGCTGCACGTCATCGACGCCTCCGCGCCCGATCGCGATCGCCGCAGCGACGCCGTGCGCAGCGTGCTGATGGACGTCGAGGCGGCGGCGGTGCCGATCGTCGACGTCTTCAACAAGATCGATCTGCTGAGCCGCACCGAACTGGCGGGCTTGAAGGCCGCCCATCCAGACGCGCTGTGGATTTCGGCGCAGCACGCGACCGGCCGCGACCCGTTGATCGCGACGATCGCCGATCGACTGGCGATGGACGCCGAACGCATGCGGCTCGAGTTCGACGAGACCCGCGAGGCAGATCGGCGGCTGGTGGCGGAACTGTACCGCCACGCCCGCGTCGTCAGTCACGTCACCGAGGATGCGCGGACTTCGATCGAAGCGGATGTGCCGCGCCGGTTGATGGACCGGTTCACGCGCGCGAAGGTGCCGGCGTGACGACGGTCGTGCTGCGGTGGAGCGTGGTGGCGCTGGCGATCGTCGGGGCGGCCTGCGCGTCGAACCCGAAGGTCCCGGTGGTGACGACGCCGAAGTACCCGCAGTACGCGGCACCCCACGTGCCGCCGAACCTGACGATCGCGCCCGATCTGCGAATCCGCTTCGAGAATGGCTGGCAGCGCTTCCAGGCCGGCGATCTGCGCGGCGCCAGCCGGGATCTTGCAGCCGTGCTGAAGGGCGCGCCCGGGTTCTATCCGGCGACGACGGCGCTCGGGTTCGTGCATCTTGCCGATCGGCAGTTCAAGCCGGCGATCGCGGAATTCGAAGCGGCGACCAAGGCTGACGGCCAGTACGTGCCGGCATGGACCGGCCTGGCCGAAGCGCACCTCGGCGTCAACGACGAGACTCAGGCGCTCGCGGCCCTGCAGCGCGTCCTCGCTCTGGATCCCAAACGCGAGGCCGTGCGCAGCCGCATCGAGCTGTTGAAGTTCAGACAGCTGCAGTCGGTGATTGACTCGGGCCGCCGGGCGCGGCTGGCGGGAAAATTCGAAGATGCTCGCATCGCGCTCGAACGCGCGCTGACGCTCGATCCGTCGAGCGGACTGGTGCTGCGCGAGCTGGCGTTGACGGAGGTGTCGCTCGGCGCGTTCGACCAGGCCGAGGCCCACGCCCGCAAGGCCGTGCAACTCGACGCCGCCGATGCCGAGGCGCACGTCGCGGTCGCGACCGTGCTCGAGGCGCGCGGCCGGCTCCGTGACGCGGCCGCGGCGCTCGGGCGCGCCATTGCCATCGAACCTCGGCCGGAATGGCGCGACAGGCGCGCAGCGTTGATCGACAAGGCCGACATGGCGGCGCTGCCTCCGGAGTACCGCGCGTTGCCAGCCGCGGAGACGTTTTCGCGCGCGCTCGCGGCGGCCTACATCGGCATTCGTCTCGAGTCGCTGGTCGCGGCCGCGCCCAAGCGGAACGTGGCCGTCGCGACCGACCTGCGGAATCACTGGGCGGCGACGTGGATTCTGCCGCTCACGCAGGCGGGCGTGATGGACGTGCTGCCGAATCACACGTTCCAACCCAACAGCACCGTCCGTCGCGGCGATCTGGCTCAGATGGTGGCGCATTTGCTGGCGCTCGCCCGGCCTCCTGAACTCGCGCGCTGGCGCGCGGCGCGGCCGCGCCTCGTCGATCTCAACGCGGCAAACGTGTTCTTCACCGCGGCGTCGCTCGCCGTGGCCTCCGGCGCGATGTCCGCCCAGGAGGGCGATCGCTTTGCCGCCACGCGTCCCGCGACGGGCTCCGAGCTGATCGCCGCCGTCGCCCGCATCGAGCAACTCGCCGGCCGCCGCTGACGCCATGTCGGTCCTGACCGCCGCCAATCAGCTGACCTTCGTCCGCATCCTGCTGGTGCCGGTGTTCGCACTCTGCATGCTCTACGGCATGCCGGGCTGGGCGTTGTTCACGTTCCTCGTCGCCGGCGTCACCGATCTCTTCGACGGCTTGATTGCCCGCTGGAGCGGCCAGTCGACGACGCTCGGCGCCTGGCTCGATCCAATGGCCGACAAGCTGTTGTTGACGACGATGTTCGTGATGCTGACGCTGCCGGGGCTGGGGCTGGCCGTCCGGCTCCCGCTCTGGCTGACCGTCCTCGTCCTCAGCCGCGACATCGCCATCGTCCTCACCGTCGCGGTCGTCAACCTGGCGGTCGCGCCGCGCACGTTCCGCCCGACCCTGCTCGGCAAGGCGACCACTGTCGTCTTCGTGGTCACCGGCGTGATCGTGCTCTACGCGAACTACGTCGGGGAACGGATCGTGGTCGTGGACGTCGCGATCTACACGTCGCTGGCGATCACGATCGCGTCGAGCGCGCAGTATGTCGTGCGGATTACGAAGGGCGACTAACCCCGTGCGCCGTGCCCAGCGCCCCGTGCGTTGTGCGTGTGCGCCGTGCGCCTCTCGACCAGAGCACTCGGGCAGGACGAAATACCCGGCCTAGGCCCGGATCGCGATCGAGCAGCCTGGTCACCGAGAACCGCACGGTGCACCCGCACAACGCACAGGGCGCTGGGCACGGCGCACGGATCTACGTGCTCATCTTCCTGCGAAAGTACTCAATGGTGGACGTCAGTCCCTGATCGAGCGACACTTTCGGCTCCCAGCCGAGCAGCGTCCGGGCGCGGGTGATGTCCGGCTGGCGCACTTTCGGATCGTCGGTCGGCAGCGCCTTGAACACGACTTTGCTCTTCGATCCGGTCATCTTGATGATCAGATGCGCCATGGCTTCGATCGACATCTCGTGCGGGTTGCCGATGTTGACCGGTTCGTTGACGTTCGACTCGGCGAGCTTGAGGATGCCGTCGACGAGGTCGCTGATGTAGCAGAAGCTCCGCGTCTGCGAGCCGCTGCCGAAAATCGTCACTTCTTCGTTGCGCAGCGCCTGACTGATGAAGTTGGGGACGGCGCGGCCGTCGCGCACGCGCATCCGCGGTCCGTAGGTGTTGAAGATGCGGACGATCTTGGCGTCGAGCCCGTGGTAGCGATGGTAGGCCATCGTGATCGCCTCGGCGAAGCGCTTGGCTTCGTCGTAGACGCCGCGGGGACCGATGGGATTGACGTTGCCCCAGTAGGTTTCCTTCTGCGGATGTTCGAGCGGATCGCCGTAGACCTCCGAGGTCGAGGCGATCACGAACCGCGCTTTCTTGGCTTTGGCCAGCCCGAGCGCGTTGTGGGTGCCCAGCGCGCCGACCTTCAGCGTCGGAATCGGCAGTTCGAGGTAGTCGATCGGGCTGGCCGGGCTGGCCCAGTGCAGCACCAGATCGACCGGACCTTCGACCGAGATGTAATTGGTGACGTCGTGCTTCAACAGCACGAAATCGCGGCCGGTCAGGTGGGCGATGTTGTTGACGTCGCCGGTGACGAAATTATCGATGCCGACGACCGAATGACCGCGGTCGAGCAGGGTTTCAGAAAGGTGCGAGCCGATGAATCCGGCCGCGCCGGTGATGACCACACGCATGGAGTCGACCTCAGGCGGGTTTGTGCAGCCCGCGCAGCAGCGTGAGCCACATGATTTTGAAATCCAGCGACAGCGACCAGTTCTCGATGTAGTAGAGGTCGAACTCGATCCGCTTCTCGAGCGAGGTGTTGCCCCGCCAGCCATTGACCTGGGCCCAGCCGGTGATCCCGGCTTTCACTTTGTGGCGGAGCATGTACTGCGGAATGCGGTGCTTGAACTGCTCGACGAAGAACGGACGTTCCGGCCGCGGCCCGACGATCGACATGTCGCCCTTGAAGACGTTCCAGAACTGCGGCAATTCGTCGATGTCGTGGCGGCGGAGCCAGCGCCCAATCGGCGTGGCGCGCGGGTCATCGTCGCGCGCCCACACCGGCCCGCTGGCGTCCTCGGCATCGACCGGCATCGAGCGGAACTTGTAGACCGTGAAGCCTTTGCCGTCGAGGCCCATGCGGTCCTGCGTGTAGAACACCGGCCCGGGAGAACTCTTCTTGATCAGCCCGGCGACGATCGCCGCCGGAATCGCGCCGATCACCAGCACCGCCGACGACAGGACGATGTCGCACAGCCGCTTGGCGACGCTGTTGAAGCCGCGCAGCGGCACGTCGTTGACGCGGATGATCGGCAGACCGTCGAGATCCTCGAGCCGCGCCCGCAGCGCAATGAACTGCAGCAGGTCGGGGACGAAGTGGACGTCGATGATCTCGCGGCTGGCGAAATCGACCACCGCGAGCATGCGCATGTGCTCTTCGAGCGGCAGCGCGACGTAGATCTCGTCGACCTTCTCCTGCGCGCACACTTCGGCGATCTGATGCGTCGTGCCGAGCAGGGAGAGGCCGCGATAGCCGATCGCGTCCGACGTCGCCGCGCGATCGTCGAGGAAACCGACCAGCTTGAATCCGAGCTCGCTGTGCTCGATGATCCGGTCAGCGACCATCCGCCCGAGATCGCCGACGCCGACGATCAGGACGCGCCGCAGACCGATGCCGCGCCGCCAGCGCGCCCGCAGCAGGTCGCGCGCCGTTTCGCGCGAGACGTAGGTGAACAGCACGGTCAGGAACAGGAACAGCGTCCAGACGACACGGGAGATCTCGAGGTAGCCCTGGGCTTTGAGCTCCGCGCTCAGGTGGTAGTTGTTGACGTACAGCGTTCCGGCAACGCCGACGAGCGTCGCCAGCAGGCTGCCGACGAGCACGCCGAAGAAATCGTCGACGCGCGTGCGGCTGCGGCGGAGGCGATAGAGACCCTGCAGCTGAAACACGACCACCACCAGCAGCGCGATGAACGGCGCCAGCAGCAGGTAGCGGAAAAACGGCGGCTGGCCGTCGGTGATCTCGAGCCAGCCGGTCTCGAAGCGGATGAGATAGGCCCCGGCAAACGCGGCGATCGCCGCGCCGAAGTCGGCGATGACGTGCAGCGCGACGAGCAGCCGGTTATGACGCCTCAGCATGCGATCGGGGCGGTCAGGGTCTCGGCGGCAATCGCCCGGAACGCCGACTCGAAGCGCGGGGTGGAAAACGCGGCCGCGTGCGCGGCGAGGACGTGCGGGTCGAGTGCGGTGGTCGCGGCCAGGCGCATCGCCGCCGCGAACGCCGCCGGCGTCTGCTCGGCCACCAGCCAGCCGGTGACGCCGGGGATCACGGTTTCCGTGGCGCCGCCTTCGCCGAAGGCGATGACCGGACGGCCGCAGGCCATTGCTTCGACCGGCGCGATTCCGAAGTCCTCGACCGCGGGCAGGACCAGCGCCCGCGCGCCACGGTACTGGGCGCGCAAGGCCTCGTTGTCGAGCCCGCCGAGAAATTCTGCGGTCGCGCCGGCGCGGGCTCGGAGCCGCGCCAGATCAGGCCCGGTGCCGACGACGCGCAGCGGGACGCCGGCCGACCTGGCCGCGTCGATCGCCACGTCGATCCGTTTGTAGGGCACGAGCGCGGATACCACGAGAAAATAGGGTTCGGGATCGGCAGCCGACGGCGTGAAAAAGCCCGTATCTACCGGCGGATGCAGCACCGAAGCCTCACGATTATAGTACCGCCCGATCCGGCCCGCAACGTGGCGGGAATTGGCGACGAAGCGCGTGACGCGCGGCGCGGTGGCCCGATCCCAGCGCGCGAGCCCGGCCAGCACCGGCCGGAGCAGCGCGCTGCCGGCCCGGCCGACGCGCTCAGGGCCAAAGTAGTGATCGAACTGATCCCAGGCATACCGCATCGGCGAGTGGCAATAGCAGAGGTGGCGCGCGCGCCCGGTCGCGACCACGCTCTTGGCCGCGCAGTGGCTGGTCGACACGACGAAATCGACGTCGTCCAGATCGAAGCCTTCGATCGCGGTGGGAAAGAGCGGCAGATAGTGGCGGTACCACCGCGCCGCGCCGGGTAACCGCTGAATCAGGGACGTGCGCACGCGCCGGCGCTCGATCAATGGCGAGACGCTGCCGCGCACGTGGACCAGCGTGAGCAGATCGGCGTCTGGAAAAATCCGGCACACGGATTCGAGCACCTTCTCGCCGCCGCGCATGCCGGTCAGCCAGTCGTGGACGAGGACGACGCGGCGTCCGGCCCAGGGAGCGTCGGCGGCGACGGTCTCAGGCATTGGCGGGCGCGCCAATCAGTTCGTGGTACACCGCGTTGATGCGTTCGACCGACCGATCCCACGAAAACACCTTGACGCGTTCGTGGCCGCGGCGGACGAGATCCGCGGCCAGCGCCGGATCGCGGAGCACGCGTCCCATCGCCTCGGCAATGGCGCCGGCGTCCATCGGGTCGATCAGCAGCGCGGCGTCGCCGACGACTTCGGGCAACGACGAGACGTTGGAGGTCACCACCGGAACACCGGCGGCCATCGCCTCGAGCGGCGGCAGGCCGAAGCCCTCGTAGCGCGACGGAAATACGAACACCGAGGCCAGCTTGTAGAGGACGGCGAGCGTCGCTTCGGGGACGAAGCCGAGGAAGCGGACCTGCTGATGCAGCTGGAAGCGATGCACCAGCCGGCGCAGATTCGGATACTTCGAGATCGCGTCGCCGATGATCAGCAGCTTCACGTCGGCGGCGCCGCTGCGCCGGAGAATGGAGTAGGCCTCGATCAGGCGGTCGACGTTCTTGTGCGGTTTGATGTTGCCGGTGTAGAGGATGAACGGCGACGTCAGTTGAAACCGCTCGCGCACCCGTTCGATTTCGACGTCGGTCGGCGGCGCCACCAGGTCCTCGTCGAGGGCGTTGTAGATCACCTCGACCTTATCGGGCGGGACGTGCAGGTAGTGCACGATGTCGTCCTTCGACGCGCGGGACACCGTCAGCACGCGTTTCGAGCGCTTCGCCGACAGGCCCATCATCGTTCGCGCGTAGGCGTGGGCGGCGCGGTTGGGAAGGTCTTTCGGGAAGCGCAAATGGATGCAGTCGTGGATGGTGACGATGAACGGCGTGGTGACGAGCGGTGACACCACATAGTGCGGCGCATGGTAGAGATCGACGCGCGCCTTGCTCAGCGCCAGCGGGACGCTGAACTGCTCGAGAACGGAATAGTTGCCGGCGCGTTCGACGACCGGCTCGAACCGCGGGCCGAGGGCCCGGATCCAGTCGGCGTCGGCGTCACGGCAGAACAGCACGTAGTTGTCGCCGAAGTCGTGGCGGGCAAGGCCGAGCACGAGGTTACGGACGTAGGTCCCGATCCCGTAGTCGTGCAGCTTGCGCGCGTCGATGGCGATGCGCCGCGGCATCCGCGCTGATTCTATCGGAGTCGCCGGCCTTTCAGGTGCAGCCACAGGCGCAGGACCGGCGCCCAGTGCGGCCGATGCTTCTCATAGAACGCGAGATGGCTCCGGTCGTAGTGGCCGAGGCCGCGCAACGGCGCGCTGACCCGCGACCGCCCGCGCAGATGCACGACTTCGGATTGCGGCGTGAACAGGATGCGGCCGCCCAGCGCGCGGAGCGCCGCGCAGAAGTCGACGTCCTCCTCGTAAAGGAAGAAGCGCTCGTCGAAGAGGCCGGCCGACAGCGCGGCCTCGCGCCACACCAGCAGACACGCGCCGCTGACCCAGTCGACCTCGCGTTCGCGGCTGACCAGGCGGCGGGTCAGCCAGCGCGAGACCGGGCCGGTGCCTTTGGCGCGGTTGACGCGCCCGCGCTGCCGCCATTCGGCCCACGGCGACAGCATCCGTCCGTAGGAAATTTCCGGGCGGCCGTTGCCGTCGACCAGGCGCGGACCCGCCGCTATCGCCTCGGTCTTGATCATCCGGGCGACCAGCGTGTCGATCGACCCGGCTTTCACCTGCGCGTCGCTGTTGAGCAGGAGCACCAGTTCGGCCTGCGACCGCCGCATCGCGATGTTGTTCGCCGCGCCGAAGCCGACGTTCTTGTCGAGCGTGATCAAGTGCACGCGGTGCCATCGCGTCCGCGTGTGCGTCACGCTCTCGTCGGTCGAGGCATTGTCGACGACCACGATCTCGTTGACGTGCTCGGACTTGTGTTCGTGGAGCGAGGCCAGACACCGGTTCAAATCCGCCTCGGTGTTGTAGCTGACGACGACGACGTCGACGGTGGGCCTCACGCGTGTGCCGCCTCGGCCAGGGCGGCGCGCACCGTGGCGGCGGTCCGCGCCCAGGAGAAGTCCGCCATCCGGCGGCGGCCGGCCGCGAGCAATCGCGCGTGCGCGTCGTCGTCGCTGATCAGCGTCTCGAGTGCCGCGGCAATCGCCGCCGGATCGGGCGGCACGAGCAACGCGCCGGCGCCGTAGATCTCGCGCGCCACCGGCGTGTCGAGCAGGACCGGCGGAACACCGTGCGCGATCGCTTCAATCGGCGTGATTGCGAACCCTTCGTAGTCGGAGAGAAATGCGAATGCCCGCGCCGACTGATAGAGGCGGTTCAGTTCGTCGTCGGGCAGATAGGTGCGCCATTCGACGCGATCGGCGATACCGAGGGCGGCGGCTTCCGCATTTGGATCGAGCGGCGGACTGGTTCGATTGTCGCCAACCAGGACCAGTCTGGCCGCGGGAAGATGACGGGCGACGATGGCGAAGCCGCGCAGCAAGTCGGGGATGCGGCGGCGATTGAAGAGCGAGCCGACGTAGAGCACGGTCGGCACTCTGGTCGCGTGCTCCGGCGGCACCGCGGTTGCCGGCGGACCGTTCGGCGCCAGCTCGATCCGGTCGCGCGTGATGCCGAGGAACCGCACGATCTCCGATGCCGAGAACTCCGACACGGTCAGCACGCGCACCGCGCGTTCGGCGGCGGCCCTGGTCAGCCGGCGCCGGCGCCAGCCTTCGCGTTGACCGAACCATTCCGGATGCGCGAAGAACGACACGTCGTGAATCACGACCACGAACGGAACTTTCGTGCGCAGCGGCGCGGTGTAGCCCGGCGCGAAAAGGACGTCGATGCCGGCGCGCCGCAGCGCGCCGGGCAGGCGCACCTGTTCCCAGAGCGTCCCGGCGTGACTGGCGGCCACCACAACCCACTCAACGCGCGGCCCCAGCCGGCGTAACACGTCCGGAGGCTCGGCGGGAACGAACACCGTATAGCGGAAGTGCTCGTCGCCGTCGCCGGCCCAGACGCGCAGGACCTCGGCCGTGTATCTCCCGACGCCAGTGGGCTTGCCGAGCAGCTCGCGGCCGTCGACGCCGATGTGCAATGGCCGGTCAGCCACGGCACGCCTTTCGGTGCTCGATGCCGCGCTGCCAGGCTTCGCGTACCGCGTGCGCGGTTCGCGCCCACGTGAACGCGGCGACGTGCTGCCAACCCGCTTCGCGCATTCGTTGGCGTCGAGCGCGGTCGGCGCAAATGTCCGCCAGCGTCGCGGCCAGTTCGCCGGCGTCGCCTGGCGCGAACAGCGCCCCGGCGGCGCCGACCGCCTCCGGCAGCGCGCCGGCGTTGGCCGCGATGACTGGCACGCCAATGGTCATCGCCTCGAGGGCGGGCATGCCGAAGCCTTCGGTGTGCGAGGGGAGCACGAAGACGAGCGCGCGCTCGTAGAGGGCGGCGCGGCGATCGGGCTCGATGTAACCGGGCAAGTCGACCACGCCAGCGAGCGGCGGCCGACGGGCGCGGGCGACGATGTCGGCGGCGGCCGCGGTGGCGCGGCCGGCAAGCACGAGGCGGGGGAGTCGCGTGCCGGTGGTCAGAAGACGCTCATAGGCGTCGAGGAGCACGCCGAGATTCTTCCGGGGCTCGAGGCTGCCAAGGAAGAGGATGCAGCCGTCGGCAGGTTCGTCGCGGCGTCGCGGCCACGCCGGCGCGCCCGGCCGGCAAATCGACACGCGATCGTCGGCGAGTCCAAAGCGCGCGCGCGCGTCCGCGGCGGTGTGCGCCGAGACCACGATGACCTGGTCCGCGGTGCGCGCGTGGTCGGCCGCGAGCGCGGGGTAATCGCGTCGTATTTCCGCACGGGTGCGTTCGGGATGATCGAGAAAATCGAGGTCGTGCAAGGTGACGATCTGGGCGGCATCCTGCGCAGGCAGCTTGAGCGGGTGCATGGCGTGCGCGACGTCGAACGCCTCGCCGGTGAGCTGCTCGATCGTCGGACGGGCCAGCCGGTGCCACGCGGCGTTCAGCACGCGTACCGGCACGCGACGATCGATCGTCCGGGCGCCGGGAACGGCCGCGGGGTCGAGGCGGTCCTTCCAACTGGAGGAAAAGAGGACGAGCTGCTCGCCGGGCGGTGCGGTGGCGATGAGAGCGCGTGCAGTTTCGTGCACTGTTTCGCCGACGCCCGTCCGCGCCCGCAATGCGGCGCGATAGTCGAGAAAGATGCGCACGCCGATAACCGGGCGGATGCTATCACGCGCGCCGTAAAGGCCCGTATCTAAGTGTGTTAGTGTGAAGAGTTTGAAGCGCGGAGGCGAGCGGATTCATGAGGATTTCGGTCATCGGAACGGGGTATGTCGGGTTGGTCGTCGGGGCGTGCCTCGCGGAAACCGGCAACGACGTCGTGTGCGTGGACAAGGACAGGAAGAAAGTGGCGCTGCTCAATCGGGGGGGCATCCCGATCTACGAGCCCGGCCTCGAAGAGCTGGTCCGGCGCAACCGCGCGGAGAAGCGGCTGTCGTTCACGACGGTGCTGGCCGACGCGGTCAAGAAATCAGAAGTGGTCTTCATCGCGGTCGGGACGCCGACCGGTGAGGATGGATCGGCGGATCTTCAGCACGTCCTGGGCGCCGCCCGCGAAGTCGCCCGGGCGATGAACGGCTACAAGGTCATCGTCGACAAGAGCACGGTGCCGGCCGGCACCTCCGAGCTGGTCCACGCGGCGATGGCCAGGGAGACGAAGCACCCGTTCAGCGTGGTCAGCAATCCTGAGTTCCTGAAACAGGGCGCGGCGGTCGAGGACTTCTTGAAACCCGACCGCGTCGTGATTGGCGCCACCGACGCGCGCGCCGCCGAGCTGATGACCGAGCTGTACCGGCCGTTCACGCGCACCGGCGCGCCGATCATGATCATGGATCCGGCGAGCGCCGAGCTGTGCAAGTACGCGGCGAACGCGATGCTCGCGGTCCGCATCTCGTTCATGAACGAGATTGCCAATGTCTGCGAACGCTTCGGCGCCGACGTCGACAAGGTGCGGCAGGCGATCGCGTCCGACAAACGGATCGGCCCGGCGTTCCTGTTCCCCGGCGTCGGCTACGGCGGCAGCTGTTTCCCGAAGGACGTCAAAGCGATCATCAAGTTCGCGTCGGATCGGAAATACAAGTTCAAGATCCTGAACGCCGTCGAGGACGTCAACGAAACGCAGAAACACCGCCTGCTCGATCACGTCGACAAGCACTTCAAGAAGTCGCTGAAGGGGCGCACGATCGCGGTGTGGGGACTGGCGTTCAAACCGCGCACCGACGACATGCGCGAAGCCCCGGCGATGACGATCATCAACGGGCTGCTGGCGCGCGGCGCCAAAGTCCGGGCGTTCGATCCTGAGGCGAAGCACGTCGCCAAGCGGATTTTCAAGAACAAGATCGTTTACGCCAGGAACGCGTACGACGCCCTGAAGGGCGCCGACGCATTGCTCGTGGTCACCGAGTGGAACGAATTCCGCGAGCCGGACTTCGCGAAGATGAAGCGGTTGCTGACGCAGCCGGTGATCTTCGACGGCCGCAATATCTACGATCCGCAGCAGATTCGCGGGTTGGGCTTCACCTACACCTCGATCGGCCGGCCATGAGCGCGGTGCTGGTCGCGGGTGGCGCGGGCTACGTTGGGAGCCACGCCGTCAAGGCGCTGGCCGCCGCCGGCTACGACGTCGTCGTCTACGACAACCTGTCGGCAGGCCATGCCGAGGCGGTTCGCCGTATCGCCGGTGTGTTTCCGGCGCGCCGCGTCGAGCTGATGACCGGCGACATCCTCGACGCCGACGCGGTCCGGCGGGCGCTGGCGTCGTCCGGCGCCGAAGCGGTCATGCACTTCGCGGCCCGGCTGCTGGTCGGCGAGTCGGTGCGCGAGCCAATCGGCTACTATCGGGCCAACGTGACCGGCACGCTCAGCGTCCTTGGCGCGATGGCGGAGGCGGGCGTGCAGCGGTTCGTGTTCTCGTCGACGGCAGCGACCTTCGGCGAGCCGCAGACGACGCCGATCGACGAGGCACACCCGCAGCGGCCGATCAACAGCTACGGCGAGACCAAGCTGGCCGTCGAACGCGCGCTGCCGCATCTCGAGCGCGCCTACGGCATCCGCAGCATCGTGCTTCGCTACTTCAACGCCGCCGGCGCGGACCCTGAGGGCCTGATCGGAGAGGACCATCATCCTGAGGAGCATCTGATTCCCCGCGCGCTCGCGGCGGTGCAGGGCGGGGAGCCGTTGGTGGTGTACGGCTGCGACTACCCGACGCCCGACGGCACCTGCGTACGTGACTACGTGCACGTCTCGGATCTGGCCGATGCGCACGTCGCGGCGCTGCGCCGGCTCGAAGGCGGCGGCGCGTCGACGAGCTACAACCTCGGCAACGGCGACGGCATCACCGTGAAAGAACTCATCGACGCGGTCGCCGACGTCACCGGCCGGCCAGTGCCGCACTCGGTCGGCGCGCGCCGGCCGGGCGATCCGGCGCGGCTGGTCGCCTCCAACGCGCGCGCCCGCGCCGAACTCGGCTGGCAGCCGCGGCTCGGCGCGGTCAGGGACATCGTCCGCACCGCCTGGGCATGGCATTCGGCGCATCCGGACGGCTACGGCGACCGCGAGGGCCACCGGTCTCCCGAGTGAACGTCCTCACGCGTCTGCTTCGCTACGCCAGGCCGTATCGGAGCCGGCAGATCGTCGCGCTCGCCGCGATGGTCGTCTACGCGGCGGCGTTCGCGTATCTCGCATCTCTGCTCAAGCCGATTTACGACAAGGTCTTCGTCGTCGACGGCGCGCCCATCAAGTGGATCGCGCTGCAGATTCTCGCCGCGTATTTCTTCAAGGGTCTGGGCGGCTACGTGTCGAGCTTTCTCATGGCCGACGTCGGGCAGCGCGTCGTGCGCGACCTGCGCAACGATCTGTTTCGCCACATCATCGGGCAGTCGGCGGCGTTCTTTTCGCGCCGGTCATCCGGCCAGCTGATGTCAAGGCTGATGAATGACGTCGCCCAGGTGCAGCAGGTCGCGTCGGAGACGCTCGCCGATCTGTTGCGCGAGTCGCTCGCGGTCGTCGGATTCCTGTCGTTGATGTTCTATTACGACTGGCGGCTCTCGCTGGTCGTGCTCGTGACCGCGCCGCTCATCGTCTATCCGCTGGCACGGCTGGGCCAGCGGGTGCGGCGGACGACGCGCCGCGGACAGGAAGAGCTCGAACACGTCACTCACGTGGCGGCGGAAGCGTTCACCGGCCAGCGCATCGTCAAAGCCTTTGGTGCTGAAGGACGTGAGGCGTCACGGTTCAAGCGCGCCTCGGACGCGCTCTATCGCACCAACATGAAGATCATGGGCGCGGTGTCGGCATTGCCGCCGGTCATGGAGTTTCTCGGCGGACTGGCCGCGGTCGGCGCGCTGTCGTATGGCGCGACGCGCATCCGCAGCGGCGCGCTGACGCCCGGAACGTTTTCAGCGTTTCTGGCGGCCGCGTTCATGATGTACACGCCGGTCAAGAAGCTCAGCCGAGTGAACGCGAGCATCCAGCAGGCGCTCTCGGCGGCCGAGCGTATTTTCGCGATGCTCGACACCCACTCCGAGGTCAAGGAAAAGCCCGTCGCCCGGGCGCTCGCGCGCGTCAGCGATGGCGTCGAGTTCCGCGACGTCGGCTTCGCCTACGAAGATCGGCCGGATCACTTCATCCTTCGGCGCGTGTCGTTCAGCGTGCGTGCCGGGCAGATTGTCGCGATCGTCGGCCTGAGCGGCGCGGGCAAGACCACGCTGGTCAACCAGATCCCGCGGTTCTACGACGTCACTGAAGGCGCGATCCTGATGGACGGTGTCGATGTCCGCGACGTGACGCTCAAGTCGCTGCGCGATCAAATCGCGCTCGTCACCCAGGACACCGTCCTGTTCGACGACACCATCGGCGCCAACATCGCCTACGGCGTGCCCGGCGCGACGCCGGAGGCGATCGAGGCCGCCTCTCGCGCCGCGCACGCCCACGACTTCGTGTCGCAGCTGCCGGACGGTTACGCGGCGCGCATCGGCGAGCGCGGCCAGCGGCTCTCGGGCGGCCAGCGCCAGCGGCTGGCCATCGCCCGCGCGATTCTCAAGGACTGCCCGTTGCTGATCCTGGACGAAGCGACCTCGTCGCTCGATGCCGAATCAGAGCGGCTGGTGCAGGAAGCGCTGGTCAACCTGATGCGGAACCGCACGACGTTCGTGATCGCGCATCGGCTGTCGACGATCCGGCGCGCCGACCTGATTGTCGCGCTCGAAAAGGGCCACGTGGCCGAGATCGGCACCCACGCGCAACTGGTTGACCGGCCCGGTGGCGTGTACGCAAAGCTATATGCGCTGCAGGCGTTCAGCGAGCCGGCCGACGCCGCCGGAGACGACGGGGAGACCAACGAGTGATTCGATCGATGACCGGCTTCGCCGCGGTGAGCAGGGAAGATGGCGGCGAGAAAGTGAACGTGACGGTGAAATCGGTCAACCACCGGTTTCTCGACGTCGCGATTAAAGCGCCGCAGGCGCTGGGCGCGGCCGAACAGCGAGTGCGGCCGCTGATTCAGCAGCGCGTGACGCGCGGACGCATCGAGCTGAGCCTGTCCACGGAGACAACCGGAACGCCCGAGCGCGAGGTCGTCATTGACCACGCGCTGCTCGAGCAGCTGGCCGTGGCCCTCGACGACGCCCGCGCGCGCGGTCTGGTCACCGGCGGATTGACGGCGTCGGATCTGTTCCGCATCCCGCAACTCGTCGATGTCCGGGCGCGCTCGGCCGCCGACGCACCCGGGACGTCGGCAGTCGTCGCCGCGCTGGTCGATGTTGTCGTCGCCGAGGCGCTCGACGCCCTGGTGGTGATGCGTGAAACCGAAGGCCGCTATCTGGCCGTCGATCTCGAGGCGAAGCTGACGACGATCGGCGGGTTCGTCGATGCCCTCGAGCGCGAGGCCCGCGACGGACAAGCGCAGCTCGAAGCCCGTTTGCGCGAACGGCTCGCCGATCTGCCGGCGGACCTGCGCGGCGATCCCGCCGCGGTCGGTCAGGAAATCGTCCGTTTCGTCGCCCGATCGGATGTCGACGAAGAAGTCGTGCGGATGCGCGGCCACCTCGAGCACTGGCGGGCGCTGGCGTCGGGTCCGGAGCCGTGCGGCCGTAAACTGGATTTTCTGGTCCAGGAGATGAACCGCGAGATCAACACGATGGGCTCCAAAGTCGAGGGACAGCACGGCACCGAAATCGTGATTGCCGCCAAGGCGGAACTCGAACGGATCCGGGAGCAGGTGCAGAATGTCGAGTAGACAGGTCGTCGAACGCGGGCTGCTGTTCGTCGTCTCGGCCCCGTCAGGCACCGGCAAGACCACGGTGGTTGAGCGGCTGGTCGGCAGGGTGCCGCACATCTCGCGATCCCGCTCGTATACCTCCCGCCCGCCCCGGCCCGACGAGACGATGGGGGTGGATTATAATTTTGTCAGCCGGGCGACGTTCGAAGACATGGTCCGGCGGGACGCCTTTCTCGAGTGGGCGGACATTTTCGGCAATTTCTACGGCACCGGCCGTCAGGACACTCAGGCGACGCTGGACGCGGGTATCGACCTCGTTCTGGTCATCGACGTGCAGGGCGCGCGCCAGGTCCGGCAACGGGCCACCGATGCCGTCAACATCTTCGTGCTGCCGCCGTCATTCGAGACGTTGAAGGCGCGTCTCCGGGGCCGCAACTCGGACCCTGACGAGGAGATCGCGCGCCGGCTCGAGACCGCGCGCCGCGAAGTGTCCGCCGTCGACGAATACGACTATGTGGTTGTCAACGACGACGTCGATCGGTGCGTCAGGGAAATGGACGCAATCATGACCGCCGAACGCGCCCGACGGCAGCGGCGGCGAGCCGCGGTCGAGCCGATTATCCGGACGTTCAAGACGTAGAGAGCACGAGGCCCAAGGCCCGAGGCCGAAGGCCCCAGGCCCAAGACAGGACCCAAGAGGCAAGACGCAAGACCCAAGACGCACGACCCAAGACGATCAAGGAGCAGCAATGTCCGAAACCCCACGGCCGACCGCTCGGCCGAAGAACTCGTTCGAATTTGTGACCGTCGCCTCGCATCGCGCGCGGCAGCTGCTCGAGGGCTGCACGCCGAAGGTCGAAGGCTCGCCCAAGCCGGCGCGCCGCGCGCTGCAGGAAGTCGTGTCGGGCGCGATCAAGCGCAGCGACAACACGCCTCCGTCGGACGAGTAGCGAGCCGCGCGATGGCGTTCGTCGGGCTCGGCGTCAGCGGCGGCATCGGCGCCTACAAGGCGATCGAAGTCGCGCGCTTGCTGCAGAAGCAAGGTCACCGCGTGCAGGCGGTGATGACGCGCAATGCGACTCGCTTCGTCGGTCCGCTGACCTTCGAAGCGATCACGCGCGAGCCGGTGATTCTCGGGCAGTTCAAGCCGGGGATGAACGCCGACATCGAGCACATCGCGCTGGCGTCGGACATGGACCTGCTGCTGGTCGCGCCGGCGACCGCCAATGTCATCGGCAAGTTCGCCAACGGCATCGCCGACGATTTTCTGAGCGCGCTCTACCTCGCGACGCGCGCCCCGGTGCTGATGGCGCCGGCCATGAACACCAACATGTGGGAGCACGAGGCGGTGCGCGAGAACATCGCGCGCCTCGAGCGCCGCGGGGTGCGCTTCGTCGATCCCGGCGCAGGCTATCTCGCCTGCGGATGGGTGGGGAAGGGCCGGCTGGCCGAGCCGGAGGACATCGCCGCCGCGGCGGCGAAGATGCTGGCGCCCACCACCTCATTGGCCGGGACGCGCGTGCTGGTGACGGCCGGCCCGACGCTGGAAGACATCGACCCGGTGCGATTCGTCGGCAACCGCTCGAGTGGACGGATGGGGTTCGCGATCGCGGCCGCGGCGCGCGTTCGCGGCGCGCGCGTCGTGCTCGTGGCCGGACCGACGACCGTGGCGCCGCCGGATGTGCACGAGTTCGTGCGCGTGCGCAGTGCCCGCGAGATGCATCAAGCGGTCGTCGCGCGCGCCGGCGACGCCGATGTGATCGTGATGGCGGCGGCGGTCGCCGACTACACGCCAGTCGCCGTCGCCGGTGAAAAGATCGAGAAGGGCGGCGCGCTGTCGCTGCAACTCGAGCGCACGACCGACATTCTCAAAGATCTGGGCGCGCGCCGCGGCGACCGTGCGCGGCCCGTGCTGGTCGGCTTCGCCGCGCAGACCGGCGACCCGGTGGCGGCGGCCCGCCGCAAGCTCGAGTCGAAGCGCGTCGACCTCATCGTCGCCAACGACGTTACCGCGCCGGGCGCCGGTTTCGACGTCGACACCAACGTCGTGACGCTGGTGTCGCGCGACAGCACGGAGGCATTGCCGTTGCTGCCCAAGGCCGACGTCGCCGCGGCCGTCCTCGATCGCGTCGAGCGGCTCCTCGTCGCAACTCCTGCTATCGTTCAGTCGTGAGCGACCGGCTCGACATCGCAGGGCATCTGGCCCTGTACCGCGAACTCGGCGTCGACGGCCTTTCGCGCGACGCCTCGTGGCGGCAGCGGGGCCAAGACTCGGCTCACGGCTCACGGCTTACGGCTCACGCCGCGAGCTCAGCGCCCGACCCAAGTCCCAAGACCCAGGACCCAAGTCCCAAGACCCAAGACCCAAGTCTGACCGGGCCGATGGTCTGCGCGTCCCTCGAAGATTTACGCGCTCACATCGGCCCGCTATGCACCCGCTGCAAGCTCTGCACGCTCGGCCGCAAGCAAGTCGTCTTCGGCGTCGGTAATCCGAATGCCGACCTGATGTTCGTCGGCGAAGCGCCGGGCGCCGACGAGGATCAGAAAGGCGAGCCGTTCGTCGGCCGCGCCGGGCAGCTGCTCACCAAGATCATCGAAGCGATCGGCATGACCCGCGACGACGTCTACATCGCCAACGTGATCAAGTGCCGGCCGCCGGGTAATCGCAATCCCGAGCCCGACGAGGTCGAGGCCTGCGAGCCGTTCCTCTTTCAGCAGATCGACCTGATCAAGCCCAGGATCATTGTCGCGCTGGGCACCCACGCCGCGCACGCGCTCTTGAAAACCGACGCGCCGATTTCGCGGATGCGCGGTCAGGTCCACAACTTCCGCGGCGGAATCAAGTTGATTCCGACGTTTCATCCCGCCTTCCTGCTGCGCAGCCCCGATCGCAAGCGCGACGTGTGGGAAGACATGAAAAAAGTGCGTGCCCTCCTCGCCGAGCCCGACTGAGCACATCGTCGCGGTTGCGGTACCGGTACCGGGCCTCGACCTGCTGAGCTATCGCGTCCTCGCCGCGGCGGCCCCGGCCAAGGGGGCGCGCGTCAACGTGCCGCTCGGCTCACGAACCGTCACCGGAGTCGTCGTCAACCCCGCGGCCGAGGCGCCGGCCGGCGCGCAGTTGCGCGACGCGATCGCGGTGCTCGACGACGGCGCGTTCCTGCCGCCGGCGATCGTCGACCTCGCGCTCTGGGTCGGCGACTACTACGCCTCGGGGCCTGGCGACGCGCTCGCGGTCGCAATGCCGCCGTCGGCGCGGCGCGGCGAAGCATCGGCGTTTCGGACCCGGAAGGTCGTACGCGCGGCTGCCGGCGCCGACCTCGCAGCGGCGGAAGGCACGCTGCGCGGCGCCAAACAGCGCGCAGCGCTCGCGCACGTGCGCGGGTTGGCGGACGGCGCGCCGCTCCCGGATCTGGCGCGCGCGGGGTTCTCCGGCGAGACCATCCGCAGCCTGGCTGCCGCCGGTCTCGTCGAGGTCCGCGACGACATCCACGAACGCGATCCATTCGCTGGCGGCGGCAGCGGTCACGGTGAATGGACGATGGCCCGGGGCGACACAGCCGGCTACGCGCTGACGAGCGAGCAGGAGGGGGCGCTGCGGCGGCTCGAGTCGATCGCCGATGCGGGCGCGTTCAAGAGCGTGCTGCTGCACGGCGTCACCGGCAGCGGCAAGACCGAGCTCTACCTGCGCCTGACCCGGCACGTCATCGCGGCCGGCCGCCGGGCCCTGATCCTGGTGCCGGAAATCGCCCTGACGCCCTCGGCGGCGGGACAGTTCCGCGCCCGCTTCGGGCCGCGGGTCGCGATTCAGCACAGCGCGCTGTCCGAGGGCGAACGTCACGACCAGTGGCAGCGCATCCGCCGCGGCGACGTCGACGTCGTCATCGGGACCCGGTCGGCGGTGTTCGCGCCGCTCGAACACGTCGCGCTGATCGTCGTCGACGAAGAGCATGAGAGTTCCTACAAGCAGGACGAATCGCCGCGCTACAACGGCCGCGACGTTGCGGTGATGCGCGCGCACATGGAAGGGGCGATGGTCCTGCTGGGATCGGCGACGCCGTCGCTGGAGTCGGCCGCCAACGCGCGCGCCGGCCGCTACGAGCTGGTGCGCCTCACCAGGCGCGTTCTCGACCGTCCGCTCGCCCAGGTCCGCATCGTCGACATGCGGCCGGAGTTCGCGGCGCAGGGGGCTGATGTCACGTTCAGCGCGCCGCTGCTCGAAGCGATCGAACAGCGGCTTTCCCGCGGCGAGCAATCGCTGGTATTGCTGAATCGTCGCGGCTTCGCGACGGTGATCTTCTGCCGTCAGTGCGGCGCGTCGGTCGAGTGCCCGCATTGCTCGGTGACGTTGACGTTCCATCGCGCCGCGCGGCGGGTGCGCTGTCACTACTGCAACTACTCGGCCTACGCGCCGAAGGCGTGCGGGCAATGCGGCGGCGAGTTTCTCGAGCAATCCGGCTACGGCACCGAGCGGCTCGAGGCCGACGCGAAAGCGCGGTTCCCGGGCGCGCGAGTTGCACGGGTCGATCGCGACACCATCCGCAGGCGCGGCGCGATTGCGCGCGTGCTCAGTGCGGTAGCCGCCGGCGAGATCGACATCCTCGTCGGCACCCAGATGATTGCCAAGGGCCATGATTTTCCGGCGGTCACGCTCGTCGGCGTCATCTCCGCCGACGTTGGACTCGGCCTGGCCGACTTCCGCGCCTCGGAGCGGACGTTCCAGCTGCTCACGCAGGTGGTGGGGCGAGCCGGCCGCGGCGAGACGCCGGGCGAGGCGCTGATCCAGACGCTCTATCCGGATCACTATTCGATCCGAACCGCGGCAGCACAGGATTACGCGGCGTTTTTCGCGAAGGAGATCGAGTTCCGCGAGCAGATGCACTATCCGCCGGCGGTCTCGCTGATCAACGTCGTCGTCAAAGGCCGGACGCTGGACGGGGCGATGGCCGACGCCGCGGCGATGGTCGCGCACCTGCGGCAACAGCCGGGGGCGGGCCGGATTCTCGGCCCGGCGCCGGCGCCACTCGCGCGGCTCAAGGACGACTATCGAGTCCAGTTTCTAGTCAAAGGCGCGCGGCGCGCCGCGATGCGGCAGGCCGTCGCGGCGGCGCTGGCCGCCAGGCCGGAGCTTCGGCGGCGGGTGATTGTGGACGTTGATCCGATGTCGACGATGTGAGGAAGCAGGAGACATTAGGAAAAAGGGACCGGGTCGCTTTTTACGTAAA